>SCRF01000120.1 GCA_004322005.1 Rhodanobacter sp.
CACCCTGTGCGCGAATGCTCTTGTGTTGGTATGGTTCAAGAGCATTCGCGCACAGGGTGCGCTCCTACGCAAGTGAGAGTCGGGATTTCCTTCAAAGGCGACGCCACGCCGCGCGTCAACCCGCGCTGGCGGTCACCGCAGTCAGCTGCGGAAAGCGTGCGTGGATCGCGCGGCGGATGCCGGGCAGGTCGAGGCCCGCCATGCTCAGCACTTCCTCGCGGCTGCCGTGTTCCAGATAGACGTCTGGAAGGCCGATGTGCAGGATTGGCTTGACGATGCCGTGGGCGGCCAGGCACTCGGCCACGCCGGAGCCGGCGCCGCCGGCGATGGCATTGTCTTCCAGCGTGACGAACGCGTCGTGGCTCTTCGCCAGATCCAGGAGCATCGCCTCGTCGAGCGGCTTGACGAAGCGCATGTTGACCAGCGTGGCGTCGATTTCGGCGGCGATCCTGGTGGCCGGCGACAGCATGGCGCCGAAGCTGAGCAGGGCGATGCCGCGGCCGCGACGGCGCAGCTCGGCCTTGCCGATCGGCAGCGTGTCCAGTGTCTTGCGGATCGCCGTGCCCGGGCCGCTGCCGCGCGGGTAGCGCACCGCGGCCGGGCCGGCGTAATGGAAGCCGGTGCTCAGCATCATGCGGCATTCGTTCTCGTCGCCGGGCGCCATGATCACCATGTTCGGCAGGCAGCGCAGGAAGCTGAGGTCGAAGCTGCCGGAATGCGTGGGGCCGTCCGGGCCGACCACGCCGGCGCGGTCGATCGCGAAGGTGACGTCGAGGTTCTGCAGCGCCACGTCGTGGATCGCCTGGTCGTAGGCGCGCTGCAGGAAGGTCGAGTAGATCGCCACCACCGGCTTGGCGCCTTCGCAGGCCATGCCGGCGGCCAGCGTCACCGCGTGCTGCTCGGCGATCGCCACGTCGAAGTAGCGTTGCGGGTACTCCTTCGAGAAACGCACCAGCCCGGAGCCCTCGCGCATCGCCGGGGTGATCGCGAGCAGGCGTTCGTCGGCGGCGGCCTGATCGCAAAGCCAGTCACCGAAGATGTCGGTATAGGTTGGCTTGCCCGGTGCGGATTTTTTCACCAGGCCGGACTGCGGATCGAACGGTCCGACCGCGTGGTATTCGATCTGCGCCTGTTCGGCCGGCGCGTAGCCCTTGCCCTTGGTGGTGATCACGTGCAGCAGTTGCGGGCCGGGCAGGTCCTTCACCGTGCGCAGCGCAGCGAGCAGCTGCGGGATGTTGTGGCCGTCGATCGGGCCGGTGTAGTGGAAGCCCAGTTCCTCGAACAGCGTGCTGGGCACGAACATGCCCTTGGCGTGTTCTTCCCATTTCTTGAAGAACCGGCCGAACAGCGACTGTCGCGGGATCGCCCGCTTGGCGCGTTCGCGCCACACGTTGAGGGTGTGGCTGGCCATCGCGCGGGCCATGATCTTGGTCAGGGCGCCGACGTTCTCGCTGATCGACATGCCGTTGTCGTTGAACACCACCAGCATGTCCGGCTCGACGTCGCCACCGTGGTTCAGCGCCTCGAACGCGATGCCGGCGGTCATCGCGCCGTCGCCGATCACCGCCACCACCTTGCGCTTGTCGCCTTTGCGCTGCGCGGCGATCGCCATGCCTAGCGCGGCCGAGACCGAGGTGGAGGAGTGGCCGACGCCGAAGGTGTCGTATTCGCTTTCCGCGCGGCGCGGAAACGGGGCCAGGCCGTCCTTCTGCTTGATCGTGGTGATCCGCTCGCGGCGGCCGGTAAGGATCTTGTGCGGGTAGCACTGGTGGCCGACGTCCCACACCAGGCGGTCGTGCGGGGTGTCGAACACGTGGTGCAGCGCCACCGTCAACTCGACCACGCCCAGCCCCGCGCCGAAATGGCCGCCGGAGCTGGCGACCGCCTCGATCAGGTACTGGCGCAGCTCGTCGGCGACGGCGGGCAACTCGTCGTCGGGGATACGACGCAGGTCGGTCGGCGTCTCGATCGGCGCCAGATGGGGGAAGCGGTCAAGCTCGTTCATCTGCTTATTGTTGGCCCAGAGACGGGGCGGGGCAAGGGCGACTTGCTGAACAAACCGGGGCAGGCGCGTTCGCAAGGAGCCTGTCGGCACCGGCAACCGAAGAAACGGGGCATGATACGAATGGCACTTAACTTAAGCGCGAAATCATGTTTTTCGTCATTCCCGCGAAAGCGGGAATCCAGCGCCTTTAAGCGCTTGGAGACCACGGAAGGCACTGGATCCCCGCTTTCGCGGGGATGACGAGCCTTAAGTAAGTGCCATTCGGGCATGATGCAGTTCATCGCCAGGAGACCAGCCTATGTCCCTCCGCAAGCTTTTCCGACGTCTGACCGAGAGCACTTCGCGCTATGCCGGCAAGCCGGTGGCATTCATTCTCGCCACCTCGCTGATCGTGCTGTGGGCGTTGACCGGGCCGCTGTTTGCCTTCGGCAACACCTGGCAGCTGGTGATCAATACCTCCACCACGATCATCACGTTCCTGATGGTGTTTTTGATCCAGAGCAGCCAGAACCGCGATACCGCCGCGCTGCAGATCAAGCTGGACGAATTGATCCGCACCAGCCGGGCGCACAACGCGCTGTTGAATCTGGAACAACTGGACGAGGATGATCTGGAGCGCATCCGCAGGCATTATTTCGAGCTGGCGAAACAGGCTTACGAGAGTCTCGACAAGATCGAGCGCGGCATCAACGACCTGCACAACGACGAGGACGACGCGGGCGACGCGGCCCGCCGGGGCGCCGCCGCCGACTGAGCGGGCGGGCCCGCCTGCGCTCGGGCCGAGCCTCGTTCAGGCCAGCTGCGGGCGCCGGTCGCGCGGCAGGTGGTTGACCAGGAACTCCATCTGGTCGGCCAGGATGTTGCGGTTGGACAGGATCAGGTGCTCGACCCAGCTTGGCCGATAGGGCACGGCCAGCAGCGGCATGTGGGCCTGCTGCGGGGTGCGGTTGCTCTTCTTCAGGTTGCAGGCCAGACAGGCGCTGACCACGTTCTCCCAGCTGTCGCGGCCGCCCTTGGAGACCGGCTGCACGTGATCGCGGGTCAGTTCGCTGCGGTTGTAGTGATTGCCGCAGTACAGGCACAGGTGGCGGTCGCGGGCGAACAGCGCGGTGTTGGTCAGCGCCGGGGCGGGATCGATCGCGTGATCGCGGCAGTGGCCGGTGCTGGCGATGATCGGGTGCAGTTCGATCCGGCTTTGCTGGTCGAGCCGCCGGTTGTGGCCGCCGTGCACGGTCAGGCAGGGGTCGCCCAGGGTCCAGGCGACGGCGTCGCGGACATACAGGCAAACCGCATCCTGCCAGCTGATCCAGTCGAGGATACGTCCGGCGGAGTCCAGCGACAGCACACGGGTCGCGTTGAGATCGGCCCGATTCGGCACTTCCATCAGCATGTAGGAAAGTCCTTCAGCCAAGGCTTTGAGAGCGTTTCAGCGATGTATTTATCCCAGCATAGAACAATTCGATTGCAAATCGCAGGCGCTGGCGGCATGCGGGTGGTGGGGTCGCAAGTCGCCGCCGTGCGGCGGCGCTGATATAGTGCGCAATCGACACAGACCCGACGCCGGGTTTGGGAGGGGGCGCTTCGGTGGCGACCCCGGCACGGCGGGGCTAGAGGTAAATGACGTGGCTGAAGTTATTTTCTATGAGCGTCCGGTGCCGCTCAACCGCGCAGAACACAAGGATCTGCGCCTGAAGGGTATGCCGGGCATGAAGTTCGCGATGAATGCGCATTCGGTGCCGCTGACCGGCACGGAGTTTGCCCTGGCCGCGCGCGATCTGGCGATCGTGTTCGCCGGCGCGGATGCGAACAATGCCGGCCCGATCGCGTTGCTCGGCCTGCGCGAGAACGAGAACCTGTACGTCGATGCCGAGGGACAGTGGGCGGCCAACACGTATATTCCGGCATTCGTGCGCCGCTACCCGTTCATCCTGGCCGAGAAGCCGGAGGGACAGCAGGGTGAGGAGCTCACCGTGTTCCTGGACGAGCAATACGAGGGCTTCGACAAGGTCGTGGGCGAGCGCCTGTTCAAGGAGGACGGCACCGATACCGAGCTGCTGACCAATGCGGTGAACTTCCTCGGCGAGTTCCAGCAAGGCGTGGCGCGTACCCGCTGGTTCATGCAGGTGCTGAACAGCCATGAGCTGCTGGAGCCGCGCAATATCCAGTTGCAGAAGCCGGCGGTGGCTGGCGGGGATCCGAAGTCGATCAGCCTCAACGGCGTGTTCGTGGTCAATGAGGAAAAGCTGCGCACACTGGATGAGAAGACCGCCCACGAGTTCGCCCGCGAAGGCGTGTTCGGCTGGATCTACGCGCACCTGCTGTCGCTGACCAACATCGATCGCCTGGCCCAGCGTCTGGACGCACGCGAACAGGCCGAAGCGGCCAGCGGCGCAACCAAAAACTGAAGTCGGTATGCCGCCGCGCCCATGAGCGCGGTCGTTGTAGCGCACCTAGTGCGCGATGCTCTTCGCGCGACACAAGAGCATCGCGCACTAGGTGCGCTCCTACGCATTCGGGACGATTCGAAATCCCCTTAAGTAACTCCTAAGCAGAAGACGCCATCATGGAGGCCATGAATCATCCTGGTCGGCATTTTCGTGAAGTCATCCTGTGGCAATTGCGCCGTTGTCGCGGAGCAGTCCTGCGCGCGGCGACGACGCTGGGCATGGCCGGCGTGTTGTCGCTGTCCGGTTGTGCCAGCTATGCGCCCTTGCCGCTTGGCAACGGTCGTGGCGCGGACAGCGTGGCGCAGCTCACCGCACCGACAAAGGACATGCCGATACCGGTGCTGGCCAGCCACCGTTTCGACCCGTCCGACGGACTGGACGCGACCGAAGTGGCGATGCTGGCGGTGGCCAACAGCCCCGATCTGAAGGTCAGGCGCGATGCCCTGGGCATCGCCCGCGCGCAGGCGTTCGCCGCCGGCTTGTTGCCCGATCCCCAGCTGAGTATCACCGGCGACGTGCCTCGGAGCTCGGGCAACGGCTTGACCAGCGCCTACAGTCTGGGTATCAGCCAGGATCTCAGCACCTTGCTGACCCGCTCTTCGCGCAAGGCGGCCGCACGCAATCAGGTCGACCGGGTCAACCTCGACCTGCTGTGGGCGGAGTGGCAAACCGTGGCGCAAGCGCGATTGCTGTTCGATCGGGTACTGACGTTGCGCACGGAGCTGGCCCGGCTTGAGGCCGAACAAGCCGCTCTGGCCAAGGTCGACAAGTACATCCGGGCCGCATTGAAAGCCGGCAACCTTACCTATGACACGGCCAGTGCCGGCCTCAACGCGGCTGCCGATGTGAGGAAGCGTCTGGCCGCCAATGCGATCGCCCTGCATCTGGCGCAAGGCAGCCTGCATGCGTTGCTGGGTCTGACGGCGACAGCGCCGCTCGACCTGACCGGCGCGGCCTATCGGCCTCAGCCGACACCAGCGCAAGTGCAGGCGGCATTGACCGACCTGCCGAAGCGGCGGCCGGACCTGCTGGCATTGCAGGCCGGCTATCGGTCGCAGGAAGCAAAGGTGCGCGCGGCGATCCTGGCCCAGTTTCCGGCGCTCAATATCGGCTTCAATACGGCACGCGATACCGGCGGCGTCATTACCAACGGCTTCAGTCTTGGCATCACGCTGCCGCTGTTCGACCGCAATCGAGGCAATATCGCGATCGAGCGGGCGACCCGCCAGCAGCTCAGGGACATCTACCAGGCCCGTGTGCTGACCACCCGTGGCGACATGCAGCGCATCGTGAGCGATCTCGCCACGCTGGATCGCCAACGCAGTGGGTTGACGGCGCACGCCAGCCAGCTCGATGCGGCACGCCGCGCCGCCGAGCGTGCCTGGCAGGCCGGCACGCTCGACTGGCCAACCTATCTGGCGATCCGCAGCAACGCACTGAGCGCCGATCTCGATTTGCTCGCGGTGAAGCAGGAGCAGGCCACCCAGTCGATCGCGCTGCAGGCTCTGCTCGGCAACACCGATCTGGGCACGCCCCCTTCCGTTCCAGCCAAAGCATCCACGCCATGATTCGTTATCCATTTCTATCCAGCCTGTGCGCGCTGCTGCTGACGGGCCTGCTGGCCGGTTGCCATGGGGCGCCTGACGAAACCGGCGCGACCGGCACGGATGCCGCCGTCGCGGTCACTACGGCGAAACCGGTGCAGCAAACCTTTCACGACATCGTCCAGGCCTGGGGCAGCGCAGCCGGTGATCCGCAGCATGCGCGGGCGATCAGCCTGGCGCATGCCGGTCAGGTCATCGCGCTGCAGGTGGCGGCGGGGCAGACCGTGCAACGTGGGCAGCCGCTGCTGACGATCGCCCCGGACCCGGTGGCGCGCAGTGCGTATCAGCAGGCGCAGAGCGCGATGACACTGGCCAGCGGCGAGCTCAGGCGCACCGAACAACTGGCGGCGCAGCGGCTGGCCACGCAGTCGCAGCTGGCGATCGCGCGCAAGGCACTGGCGGATGCTCAGGCGGCGCTCGAGGCGCAGCGCGCCCTGGGCGGTGGCTTGGCGCAGGAGACCGTCAGCGCGCCGGCCGATGGGGTGGTCGACGCGCTCAGTGTGGGTCTGGGCCAGCGGGTCGCCGCGAATGCGCCGCTGCTCAGTTTCACTCCCGCGCATGCGCTGATCGCCCAACTCGGCGTGCAGCCCGAAGATGGTGCGAAACTGCATGCTGGCATGTCGGTGCAGTTGCGCAGCGTGTACGGCGCAGCAGCGGGTTTCGTCGGTACGCTGAGGATGGTCGGGCAAGCGGTCGACCCGCAAAGCCACCTGCTGCCAGCCCAGGTCGAACTGCCCGCCGCGGCCAGCGCGACCCTGGTGGTCGGTGCGGCGCTGGATGCGCGCATCCGCACCGCGGATTTCACCGCCTGGGCGGTGCCTCGCGCGGCCGTGCTGCACGATGGTCATGGCGACTACCTGTTCCAGATCGAACAGGGCCATGCCAGGCGCATCGACGTGAAGTTGCGCAGCCCGCATGGCGACCCCGTCGGCGTACTGGGGCCGCTCGATGCGCAGGCGCCGGTGATCGTGCTGGGCGTGTACGAGCTCAAGAATGGCGATGCGGTCAAGGAGTCGGCCAAGTGAATGTGACGGTATGGATGCAGCGGCACCGCCGCTCGCTGCTGTTCCTGGCGTTGATGCTCACTCTGGGCGGCATCGCCAGCGCGCTGATGATGCCGGTGGCGCTGTTTCCCAATGTGGCGTTTCCCCGCGTGAAAGTGACGCTGGACGCGGGCGACCGTCCCGCCGACCAGATGGCGATCGAGGTCACGACGCCGGTGGAGGAGGCGGTGCGCCGCGTGCGTGGCGTGCGCAGCGTGCGATCGACCACCAGCCGGGGCAGCGCCGATATTGCGGTCACCTTCGACTGGGGCGCGAACATGGCGGCCGCGCTGCAGGGGGTCAACGCGGCCGCCGGCCAGGTGCTGCCGCAGTTGCCCAGGGGCACCCAGTTGAGCACGCGGCGGATGGATCCGATCACCTTTCCGATGCTGGCTTACAGCCTGCGCTCGCACAGCGTGTCGCCCAGCGCGCTGCACGATCTGGCCGAATACCAGCTGCGTCCGCTGCTCAGCGGCATCGCCGGGGTGGGGCAGGTGAAGGTGCAGGGCGGCGAGGTGGCCGAGTTTCATGCGGACGTCGACCCGAACAAACTGCGCGCGCTCAACCTGAGTCTGGCCGAGGTGACCACGGCGGTCACCCGGGCCGCCACCATCCAGGCGATGGGCCGCGTGTCCGATCATTACAAGCTGTATCTCATGCTGGCCGACAACCAGCCGAAGACTCTCTCCGCCTTGCGCAACATCGTGCTGCGCGCCGGGCCGCAAGGCATCGTGCGCCTGGGCGACGTGGCGCGGGTGAGCCTCAGTCACGTGCCGCAATGGATCAAGGTCAACGCCGACGGCCAGAACGCGGTGCTGCTGCAGATCTACCAGCAGCCCGATGCCAACAGCGTGCAGATCGCCAAGGAGGTGAGGCAGCGGCTGGCCGACTTCGCGCCGCAGATGCCGGCCGGCGTGCAGGTGGCCAGCTGGTACGACCAGACCCAACTGGTCACCGGCGCGGCCGGCAGCGTGCGCGATGCGATCCTGATCGGCATCGTGCTGGCGGGGCTGGTGCTGTTCGTGTTCCTGCGCAATACGCGGGTGATCCTGATCGCGCTGATCGTGGTGCCGGCGGTGCTGGCGATCACCGTGCTGCTGCTGTACGTGCTGGGCATGAGCTTCAACATGATGACGCTCGGCGGCATGGCCGCGGCGGTGGGGCTGATCATCGACGACGTGATCGTGATGCTGGAGCACATCATGCGCCGGCTCGGCGGCGACGAGGACCAGCGCCAGGTGCACGAGCGCATCGCCGGTGCCGCGTGGGAGTTCACCCGCCCGTTGACCGGCTCCAGCGCCGCGACGGTGATCATCTTCCTGCCGCTGGCGTTCCTGTCCGGCGTCACCGGCGCGTTCTTCAAGGCGCTGTCGCTGACCATGGCCAGCGCGCTGATCATTTCCTACCTGCTGACCTGGATCGCGGTGCCGCTGCTCGCCGAGCGCTTCCTCGACAAGCGCCACCGCACCGAACATCCGCCCGGCCGTTTCACCCAGCGCATGATGGCCGGCTACGAGCGCACCCTGCAGAGCTGGTTGAAGCGCCCGCTGCTGGTGCTGCTGCTGGTCGTTCCGCTGCTGGCGCTGGGTGGTTTTGCGTATACCCGGGTGGGCACCGGCTTCATGCCGAAGATGGACGAGGGCGGCTTCATCCTCGACTACCTGTCGCAGCCGGGCACCTCGTTGGGAGAGACCGATCGCCTGCTGCGCCAGGTCGAGACGATCATCCGCGCCAATCCCTACGTGGACACCTATTCCCGCCGCACCGGCCTGCAGCTGGGCGGCGGCCTCACCGAGGCCAACCAGGGCGACTTTTTCGTGCGCCTGAAGAACGGCTCGCGACCATCCACCGAGCAGGTGATGGAGCAGGTGCGCACCCAGGTCGAACAAAAGGTGCCGGGGCTGGATATCGAACTCTCGCAGTTGATGGAGGATCTGATCGGCGATCTGGTGGCGGTGCCGCAGCCGATCGAGGTGAAACTGTACAGCGACGACGCGGCCCAGCTCGATGCTGCCGCCGTGAAGGTGGCCGCCGCGGTCAGCAAGATCAACGGCGTGGTAGGCGTGCGCAACGGCATCAATCCGGCCGGCGACGCGCTGACCGTGCAGGTGGATTCGGCCAAGGCCGCGCTGCAAGGGCTCGATCCGGTCAGCGTGACCGACCAGGTAGCCGCTGCCATCGACGGTACCGTGGCCGCGCAATTGCCCGAAGGCAGCAAGGTGGTCGGCGTGCGCGTGCGCCTGCCCGAAGGTTCGTATCAGCAGCTGGAACAGGTTGCCGCGCTGCCGATCCGCGCTGCCGACGGGCACCTGCTGCCGCTGTCGCAGGTGGCTACGCTCAGGCAGGTACAGGGCCAGCCCGAGATCAACCGCGACAACCTCAAGCGCATGGTCGCGGTAACCGGCCGCATCAGCGGGCGCAGCCTGGGTTCGGCCATGGCTGACGTGAAGAAGGTGATGGCTCGGAAAGGCCTGTTGCCCAAGGGCATGTTTTACGAGCTGGGCGGCGTGTACAAGCAGCAGCAGCAGGCGTTCCGCGGACTCACCATCGTGATGCTGGCGGCGATCGCGCTGGTGTTCACCCTGCTGCTGTTCCTGTACGAGAGTTTTCGCGTGGCGCTGGCGATCCTGGCGATGCCGCTGCTGGCGCTGCCGGCGGTGTTCATCGGACTGTGGGTCACCGGCATCGAGCTCAACATTTCCTCGATGATGGGCATGACGATGATCGTGGGCATCGTCACCGAGGTGGCGGTGTTTTACTTCTCCGAGCTGCAGCAGGCGGAAACCGGACAGCCCGCGGACGGGTTGCTGCACGACGCCCTGCACGAAGCCGGTCGCCACCGCACCCGGCCCATCCTGATGTCGACGATTGCCGCCATGCTCACTCTGCTGCCGCTGGCGCTGGCGATCGGCCAGGGCTCGCAGATGCAGCAGCCGCTGGCGGTGGCGATCATCGCCGGCCTGCTGGTGCAGGTCCCGCTGGTGCTGCTGGTGATGCCGGTGCTGTACGCCCTGTTGCGCAAGCGCGATGCCACGACCGGGTAGGAGCGCACCCTGTGCGCGAATGCTCCCGGAGCGCTCCTACGGGCGGTGCGCGGCAAAACGAGCGATCGGCAGATTTTCATCGTACGGGTTTGGCCAGCCGCAGCAGATCCGTTGCGTAACCGCTGGCCTCGTACAGCGCGCGGGCGCGCTCGTTGCCGGGAAACACCGCCAGCGTCACCAACTGGCAATGATGTTCGCGCGCCCAATCCTCGGCATGTGCCAGCAAGGCCTGGCCGACGCCCTTGCCCTCGTGCTGCGGCAGTACCGCCAGGTCGGAAATGTGGCAATTGCTGCGTCCGGTGAAGAAGTCCGCCGTTCGCTGAAGATGGATGAACCCGACCCGTTCGCCATCCGCATCCTCGGCCACGAACAGGTAGCTGTTCGCCGGCTGCTCTTCCAGATGCTTCAGCAGATCGTCGCGGATGCCTTCGATGCATTCGTGCCGGCGTCGCCATGGCGGCAGGGTGAAATCCACGAAGCGTGGTACCAGCGCGAGGATGAAATCGTCGTCGTCTTCAGCGAGACGGATCAGCAGGGATGCGGCGGTCATGGGAAATCGATGGGTTGCGGAGGATGCCGTTGCCGTTTTTACACCTTAGTGCCGTGGTCGTGGAAGCCCCGGCGCAGGCACCGCAGCCATCCACGCATGCATTTGAACGATGCGACACACCGGCGGGACGATGTGCTGCCGGCGATCAGACACGGTCGGGCGACGGCGTCCCCAGTTCGGCATTCGGCATGCCGTGCCGCGCCGTTTGCCGACGCAACGCGCACACCGGCAATCGCGACAGCCACAGTCCGGCCAGCATCGAAGGCAGTAGGATCAGCCTCCCGTCCGCTGCCGGGCAGCGCAGCCAGCAGTGTGATCGCCGGTCCCGGGCAATACCCGCTCAGGCCCCAGCCCAGGCCGAACAGCACCGCCCCGATCGCGAGGCGGCGATCAATGCCGGCCGTGGCGGCGCCGCGCATCAGCATGCTGGCCGGCAAGCCGGTGGCCATCGATGCGCTCAGTCATCGCAAAGCGACCGTGAGTACGAGCACCGGCAGTTTCGGTTTGCGCATCGGTTACCAGGACGCCGTCTCGATGGGCATGCTGGTTCCGCAGCTGCGACTGGAGTACCAGCATGATTTCCAGGGCGCCACCAGCGCCACTCTCGGTTACGCCGATCTGCTGTCCGGGCCGCTTCCGCGCGCCAATGTCGTCGGTCTGAACCAGAACCGGATGCTGTTGGGTCTCGGCGCCAGCATGCAGACCTGGAAAGGTTGGCCAGGAACAGATCGTGGTGTGCCGGGGCACGGAAGCGAAAGGCGACATTCATCGCCGAGCGTCGGCGTGGATCTCGATCACTTCCGGGTGCCGTTCCAGCGCCTGATACAACATGGCCGCCTTGCCCAGGTTGATCTTCTCCATCGCATCCACGCCACCGATCTCGTCGCGCAACCAGCGGCTGACCAGATTGAGCACGTAGATCGAGAACACCGGTGGCGTGTTGTAGTTCGAGCCTGCCGGTGACGCGGCCCATCGTCCATTCTCGCGCGCTTGGATTCGTCCTTCAGAACCAGCCGGGAGTCCTTGCAAGTCCCGTCGCTATGGGGCCGTCAGCAGCATCCGGCTGAAGTCTCCAGCAGCGGCTGCTACTTCGCCTTCGCCTGTGCGGCTTGCCGGGCGAGCTACCGGCAAGGACGATGGCGAGATCTTCCAGTAACCGGCGATCCGGCGGTAGCCTACGCAGAGGCCCATCGTGCCGCTTGCAGCGGTTCCAGTACTCAAGTCTTAATTCGAAGCCATCAGCGAGCGCTGTGTCTGTCGCTATCGCTCGTGGTGGGCGTGATCTCGTTGCTGGAGCCGTTGGCTGCGCATGCCTCACGCGACGAAGCCTGGATGCTGCCATCGATCCTGGTCGCCATCGGCTGCTTCACCAACGCGGCGCTGGCCCACAGCCGCTACGCGTCGACAACGACACATGTTCTGGTGCTGTTGCTGGCAAGCTTTGTCGCCATCCAGATCGGCCATCACACCGGCATTTCCTGGGCTTTCGTATTGCCGCCGCTGGTGTTGTTCCTGCATCCCGTCAAGCGAGGGCTTGCCTACACATCCTCGGTATCGCCGTCGCCCTCTCCGTGGGATTGGTGGCGGCACACGTGACGCTGCGTCTGAGAGATCACGAGCCCTTCGAGTTCTGGGGCAGCTTTCTGGCGGTGACTGCGGTCTCGGCGCTGCTCGGCCGCGATCGCGGCACGCTCATCGGTGCGATGACCGCGGTTGCCTTTCGCGATCCTCTCACGGGGCTCTGTCAGCGCGACCTGTTCCATGAACTCGCCGAGCATCAGCTCGAAGTCATTCGACGCGATCATGGCACCCTTGCCGTGCTCGCCCTGGACGTCGACAACATGAAGGCCGTCAATGACCATTTTGGTCATGCGGCAGGTGGTATTGATGGCGTTCAGGCGGAACAGGTGGCATGCCGATTGCTTGGGGCAATAAACCACAGCTCGGAGTTACAACGATGGCCTGCGATCACCGCTCCATCCCTCTCGATCGGTCTGGCCCTATACCCCGACGATGGGGCCACCTTGCAGGAACTGCTGGATGTGGCCGATACTGCATTGCTGCAGGCCAAGGCTCAAGGAAAGAATCGACAGATGAGGGGCGGTACATGGGTTCCCTGTGCCACCTGAGCGCGGAACAGCTGCACAGCACGGGCATGGGTCCTGGCGTTGTCTTCTGCATGCCCTCCACAGCGGGCCTCGATACATGATTATGCGTAGCTGGCTTCGCAGCGTGCGGGCCAAAATGCTGGTCATGACGGCCCTCGCCGTCCTGCCGGGCTTTGTGATTGCCTCGCTGAATGCGTTCGCCATGATGAGCCAGGCGGAAAGCAACGCACGCCTGGTTTTGACGCACACGATAACGGCGGTGCAAAACACGTTGTCCGATGTGATCACGGATGGCCTTTCCGACATTTCGCTGATCCGAAGTTCGCCCGGGATGACAGGACAGGCATGCCCCGAGCTGATGCGGCACATGGCAGCTCAACGACCTACCTATCTGCAGATGGGTATGGCGGGATCGGATGGCCGACAGATCTGTACCGTCAAGCCACATTCCGGAAACGTCGCGCTGATTGATCCCGCACTTGTCCAGCGTGCGTTGCGCACTCCCGGCCATCCAGTGGTTTCGTTGGCCGCGGCACATCCTGACACGGTGCCGGAAGCCCTGGTGGTGGTAGCCAGCTCAACGACGGACCCCGGGCACTCAGTCATTTTTCTCATCATCGCATTGGATGATGTGTTTCATGCAGCGCAGGATCCAGTCCTTCAGCTGGATCAGCTGCTTGTTGCCGATGCTGCCGGCCATGTCACATCGTTCGGTGGCACCTCCCGGACCAAGTCGGCGGCGGTATTGATCAGCTCGATCAATCGACTCGAAGAATCTCGTGGCCTGCCTGCATCGCACGAGCCACGCATCGAGCGCATCGGGGGCGATCTCATGGGGTGGGCCACTTTGGCGGAAACCGGCGCGCGGTTCATTCTTCGAATCGATCGAGACAATCTTTACCATGCCGCCCGGAAAACCATCGAGCGCCAGCTGGCCATGCTGCTGGCGGGCATGCTCGGCGTGCTCGGCATGGTCTGGTGGACCGGCCGGCGCCTGATTCTGCATCCTGCAGACGCACTGTCCCGAATGGCGGATCGTCTCGCGCAGGGCGATCTTGATGCGCGAACAGGCCTTCCGCGAGGCGCCGATGAACTTGCGAAGGTCGCCGACGCGTTGGATCGCATGGCGGCTGAGATCCAGCAGCGTGACGCCGAGCGCAATCGCCACTTGCGAGAGCTCGGTCGAAACAATCGCTTCCACAGCATCCTGGCAGCCGTCAATGCGGCGATAGTTCGCCGTACCAGCGTGAAGGTGTTGCTTGACGACATTTGTCGCATCACATGCGACATCGGCGACTTCCGCCTCGCGTGGATCGGCGAAGTCGATGCAGTCGCCAAATTCCTCAGGCCGGTAGCGTGGTCCGGCAGGCAATCTGCCCTCCTTGCCAATTTGACGTTCCCCCTCGATGCCGATGTGCCAGAGGGACGTGGGCCCGCCGCAACTGCGGCGCGTGAGGGAGTTGTCGTGGTCTGTCAATCCTTTCTCGAGGATCCGGCGACTACTGCGTGGCAGCAGCTTGGCCAGGAGGTCGGCGGCGTTCGTTCGGCGGCTGCATTCCCGCTTGGATTTTCCTCGCAGGGGGAGCGCCGGATACTGGCGCTCTACTCGGGCGAGGATGAGTACTTCGCGGCCGAAGATCTCCGTTTGCTGGAGCAACTGGCGCAGGACGCCACCTTCGGTTTGCACATGATCGCCGTTGAGCAATCGCTGGCGCACGCACACACGCACGATCTCATCACCGGCCTGCCGAACGAAAGTCTTCTGGTGGAACGTTTGCGCGACGTCCTTCATCGCGCCAAGGCCGAGCACAAGATCGTTTCGGTCTGTGTCCTCGATATCGGTCTTCCTTCCATCGTGAGCCAATGGGGTTCCCAGCCTGGGAACACCATGCTCAAGGAGATAGGCTTGGAATTGGAGGCGCACCTGGACGGCGAAGGCATCGTTGGCGTCCTCCCGGGATCCCGCTTTGCGATAGCCATCAACGACCTTGATTGCATGGACACGACACTGCGGCATATGGATGAGCTCCTCAAACGATTGTGTGCGGTTCGTGTTTGTATGCAGGATGAGTCGTTCGGGGTCACGCCGCGCATGGGCGTTGCCGTGTTTCCCGAGGACGGTTTGGATCCCTGCGGTCTGCTCGACAAGGCCCAGGAAGTGCTTGCTTCGATTCATCCAGGCGAGCCTGTTCGGTTTTTCGCGCCCGGGCTCAGCATGGCGTTGCAAGAGAATCGAAGGCTCGAGAAGCAATTGCAGGGAGCCACGGCAAACGGCGAACTGGCCTTGCACTACCAGCCCATCATCGAATTGGCATCTGGTCGTTTGAA
Organism: Rhodanobacter sp.; assembly: GCA_004322005.1. Lineage (GTDB taxonomy): Bacteria > Pseudomonadota > Gammaproteobacteria > Xanthomonadales > Rhodanobacteraceae > Rhodanobacter. The sequence goes on from SCRF01000120.1 coordinate 15,130, forward strand.
GGGGTTCGAAGCGTTGCTTCGTTGGAGCCATCCAGCGTTGGGGCTGGTGCCGCCGGATCGATTCATTCCGCTGGCCGAGAGCAGCGGGCTGATCGAAGTGATCGGGGAATGGGTGGTCAAGGAAGCAGCTCGCCAGGCATTTGCCTGGGAGCGCAGGGGCGTGGAAAACATCTTCATTTCATTGAATGTCTCCGCAGTTCAGCTGCGGAATCCGAAGTTCGCCGAGCGCATCGCCACGGCGCTCAAAGCGCTGGGGGGCTTTCCGAAAAAAGTGCGCCTTGCGCTGGAACTCACCGAGAGTCAGCTGATGATCGATATCGATGCCAGCATTGGTTTGCTTGGCGGCCTGAGATGCCTTGGAATCAGCGTGATCCTGGACGATTTCGGTACCGGGTATTCCTCGTTGAGCTATCTGCACCGTTTGCCGGTCGATGTACTCAAGATCGACAAATCCTTCATTGCGAGCATCGACAGCAGTAACCAGGCTCACATGGTGGTGAGGGGCATCCTCGCACTGGCACGATCGCTCAAGATCGCAACCGTCGCCGAAGGCATCGAACGTGCCGAACAACTCGACATGGTCACGCGCATGGGTTGCACCTATGCGCAGGGCTTCTGGTTCGACCCGGCCCTTCCTTCGATCGAGGTCGAACGGAAATGGTTGTGAACGATCGAGGTGCGTCGGCATCGGCGGCGCTCGCCCTGGCCTCAGCCTTGGAGCCCATTGCGCTTCTTGGCGGTGGCCACTTCGGGCAACTGCTCCAGCTCGGCCCGGATGCGCGCTTCGCGCTCCTGGGTCGCGGGCAGCCTGGCCGCCTGCACTTTGCCGCTCGGCAAGGGCAAGGCCGGGGTTCGCCCGGGCCTGCGTCTTGATCGTTTGCTGCAGCTCGCGTGCCTGGCGAAGGTGTTCGTCCAGGTCAGCCTGACGGCAGAATGAGGCGGCGCCCGCATCTGCGCGAATGCGCATGCCGTCCTGCGCCACGCGATGCGAGGTGATCGAACCCACCGCGGCCAAGGCAAGGCGGCCACGTTGTCGGTGAGCAGATCGTCCATCAGCGTTTTGTTGCCCGCACGGGAGTCGTTGAGTGCGTGGTAGTTCACCGACACCCCGCCGCAGATCCACCGATACGCATTGTGCTGCAGGCCCAGCCGCGCCACTTCGCGACCGCTGGCCTGCGCCTCCCGTGCCAGTGCTGCGCTGGGCTCGGCAGAAACAGTCCTGACTGCGTCGCCGCCGGGTCGCGCTCGGTGGGTGCCTTCATGCTCGCTATCATGTCTGCCGGACAACCATTTGGGCGACCCGGAGAAAAACTCTCACCCTCTCAGCCTTGCCGGTACAGCTTCATCAACCCGACCACGCCCAGGCCCCAAACACCGTTGAGCAGCAGCGCGCCGGCGATCAGTTTCGGGTCGAAGCCGCCGGCCATCGGCAGGCCGTGGAGCGGGAACACCACGAACAGTGCCACGATGCTGGGCAGCAGCGCACCCCAGATCGCACCCCACAGCCAGCGCTTGCCGCCGTGCTGGTTGACGATCAGCGCCCACAGCGCGATGCCCCACAGGCCGCCCCAGAAAGCCAGCGACAACACTGCCGGTACACCCAGCGGCGGCACCGGCGTCAGGTTCCATGCCGGATGCGGAAATGCGCCGATCAGGTGCAGCAGTTGCAGCAGCCCCTGGTGAAACACCAGGGTGGAAACGAAACCCGCAACAAACGCCAGTAGCCACTTCATGGGAATCTCCTCAGCGGTGGGTGGGTCGAAACTGCAGCCGGCACGGCACCAGCCGGCTCCGGCGGTGCGTGCGATGGTGTCCGGTCGGGCGTTCCCTGGCGGAATGCCCGCTGCCGGATATGCGGTTGCCGCTCAGTGTGCCACCACTGGCACGGCGATGTAGCTCGCTTAGATGTAGCTCATGTTCTGCTGCCGGAAGGCGCCGTTGTGGAACCAGTCGTCGCCCCTCCAGCCATCGACCATCGGGTTCATCGGCACCGCCGCCTTCAGCGCCGGATGGGGATGGAACAGCGACATCAGCGGCTCGAAGCCGTCGTAGGAGATGCCGATGGTGGCGACCTTGCCGTTGGACTCGGGGATGTTCTTCACCAGCCAGTCGATGGTGTTCCAAGTGTCGGCGGCGGCGTCCACCGGCGTGGGGTTCTGCGGGCCGTGTACCGGCCGGTTCATCACGTAGTCGCCCTCGGAGCCGTACTTGCCGCGGATGTCCTGCACCACGCGGATGTAGCGGTCCTCGACGATCACGTCGGCGGCGTTGTCGTAGCCCTCGAGCATCGGGCCGAGGTGGCCGCTCATGCGGCGCCGCTCAACGTCAGCAGCAGGACAGGCAACGCAGGCAGCAAGCGGTGCCGTGCGGCAGGATGGCCCGACTTCATGACAACTCCCCCGGATGCGAGTCCCCAGCGTAACCGCCGCCGGCACGGATCACCAATCCGTGCCGGAAGGACATGCGGCGAGTGGCGGCAGCGATTTTCCTGCATCGCTGCGTGCGGCAGGATGGCGGTTGGCAAGCCTGTTGCATGATCCCTCGCATGAGCGACCATGCCTACGACATCAGCTATCTGCTTGAAGCCGAAATGACCACCGTTGAGGTGCCGGCTGCGCCGGTGCAAAAAGCGCCCCCGGCACGGCCGCTTCCCTCGCCCGTGGCCGCGGCGCAGGAAGTCCTGGCGCGGGAACTGATGCAGGCCGCCGCGGCGCATGAGGCGCTGATCGAGCAGTATCTGCGAACCGCGGTTGTTTCGCCTTCGGGCGAGTCCTCGTGGTGAATAGGGCGCATCGGCATCGACGATGACGTTCTTGAACCAGAGTTGACCCTTTTCGGCACATCATCGTCCGCAGCTGTCGATCGACGCCTGTCGCGGCTCGTCTCGGATCGACAACCGACCGGTCGATCGTCATGAAAAAGCCCGGGCATGCCCGGGCTTTTTTGCTTCTACGCAACGGCGGACTCGATCAGTCGATCGACGGCAGCGTGTCGATCCCCGCCTCGATGGCGGCCTTGTGCGCCAGCGTGCGCGGCAGGATGCGGGCGAAGTAGAAGCTCGCGGTGTCGCGCTTGGCCTGCTTGAATGCGGCCGACTGCGTGCCGGTTTCGGCGGCGGCGACGCTGCGGGCCCACAGGTACGCCAGCGTGACGTAGCCGGAGTAGTACAGGTAGTCGGTGGCGGCGGCACCGAGCTCTTCCGGGTTGGCCTGCACGCGCTGGGCCAGTTGCAGCGTAAGATCGCCCCACTGCTTGGCGGCGACGGCGAGCGGGCCGATCAGGGTGCGCAATGCCGCGTCGCTGCTGTGCTGCTGGCAGAATGCACTGATTTCCCCAAGGAAGTGCTTGAAACCCGCGCCTTGCAGCTGGAGGATCTTGCGGCCCAGCAGGTCGGCGGCCTGGATCCCGGTGGTGCCTTCGTAGAGGGTGATGATGCGGGCATCGCGGACGAACTGTTCGACCCCGTTTTCCTTGATGTAGCCGTGGCCGCCGTAGATCTGCAGCGCTTCCTTGGTGCACTCCTGGGCGAGCTCGGTGACCACGCCCTTGGCGATCGGAATCAGGAATGCGACCAGTTCGCCGGCCTGCTTGCGCGTGGCCTCATCGGCCGCGCGTGCTTCCACATCCGTCTGCAGCGCCGCATACAGTACCAGTGCGCGAGAGCCTTCGACAAAGGCGCGCTGGGTCAGCAGCATGCGGCGCACATCCGGCTGTACCAGCAGGTTGTCGGCCGGTTTGTCGGGGAATTTCGGACCGGACAGCGCGCGCGACTGCAACCGCTCGCGGGCGTAGTTGAGGCTGTTCTGCAGCGCGCGCTCGGCCAGCGCCAGGCCTTGCACGCCGACCGACAGGCGCGCGGCATTCATCATGGTGAACATCGCCATCAGGCCCTTGTGCGGCTTGCCGATCAGGTAACCCTCGGCGCCATCGAAATTCATCACGCAGGTCGAGCAGGCGTGGATGCCCATCTTGTGCTCGATCGCGCCGGCGCTGACGGCGTTGCGCTCGCCCAGCGAACCGTCGGCGTTCACCTTGACCTTGGGCACGATGAACAACGAGATGCCGCGGCTGCCTTCCGGTGCGTCGGGCAGGCGGGCCAGCACCAGATGCACGATGTTCTCGGTGAGATCATGCTCGCCGGCGCTGATGAAGATCTTGGTGCCGGTGATCTTGTATTTGGTATTGCCGTTGGCGTCCTGCTCGCCGGGTTCGGCGCGGGTCTTGAGCAGACCCAGGTCGGAGCCGGCCTGCGGCTCGGTCAGGCACATGGTGCCGGTCCAGCGACCCTCGACAATTGGCTTCATGTAGTTCTGGCGCTGCCATTCCTCGCCATGCACCTCCATCGCGTGGCAGGCGCCCTCGGACAGCAGCGGATAGAGGCTCCAGGCCAGGTTGCCGGACTGGAAGATCTCGGTGGTGGCGGTCCCCAGCACGGCGGGCAGGGCCTGGCCGCCGTAGACTTCCGGATTGGTCAGGCTGGTCCAGCCGCCGTCGGCGAACTGCTTGAAGGCCTCCTTGAACGACTTCGGCGTGGTCACCGTCTTGGTGGCCTTGTCGTAATGGCAGCCTTCCTCGTCGCCCGGCCCGTTGGTCGGTGCCAGCACCTGTTCGGCGAGCTTGCCGGCCTCTTCCAGCACCGCCTCGAGCAGGTCGCGGGTGTGTTCCGTACCGCCCACGAGTCGAGTGAGCACGGCTTCGGCACCGAGCACGTCGAAGAGGGCAAAGCGCTGGTCGTCCAGCGGGGCCTTGTACATGGTCATTGCAGGTTCCTTCGGTTGAATGCGTGGGGTCGGGTGCAAGGGTCAGCGGTAGGTGTCGGGGATGCCTGGTACCGGCGAGATCCAGTCGGTGCCGCTGAAGTCGAAGTCGCGCGGCTTGTCTTCCTGATCCGGCTTGGCGCTGGCGCTGCCGCTGATGCGGTAGGCCAGTGAACCGGCGCTGCCCTTGTCGGCGACGGCTTGCAGTGCCTTTGCCATGGCCGCGGTGGGCAGCACATCGAGCCGGATCACGTCGCCGGAAAGCGCCGGAATATCCCGCTGGAAATCCGCGTGCAGGCGGATCGGTATCAGCGCGGCGACTTGCAGTCGGCCATCGAGCGATTTGAAATCCATTCCGCTGTAGCTGTTGTTCTGGATGCGCACGGTCAGCCGCCACTGGCCATCGGGCAGCACCGACAGTTGCTGGATGCTCACGGTCGGCGGAAACACGCTCTTGCGCGGCTCGCCACAGGCCATCAGGGCGCTTGCCAGCAGCAGCAGCACAACTTGTCGCAGGAGTCGTTTCATGGAATTCTCTCAAACGATTGTTTGAATAGTAGCAGGGGAACGAGAAGTGGGGAACGGGGACCGGGGACCGGCAAGAGCATGACGGGCACGCCTTGCCCATGGCGGCGCAGGATGCGCATCCAGCGAAGGATCCGTCCTTTTTTGCGAGACGCTACGTATTTCCCGGTCCCCACATAGTTCCCATCCTGCGGCGCTGCGGGCATCATCGCGGGTCGTTCCTTGAAATCAGCGGATTCATCCATGCCGTCGCCAGCGCGCACCCGTCGCATCGTCACCCGTCGCTCATCGATCCACGGCAATGGCGTTTTCGCCGCCAGCACCATCGCCAGGGGCGAGGAAATCATCGAGTACAAGGGCAAGCTGCTGACTCACGACGAGGCCGATGCGCTTTACGGCGACGGCGGCGAAACGGGTCATACCTTTCTGTTCACGCTCAACGAGCAGTACCTCATCGACGCCAACCAGCACGGCAACAGCGCGCGCTGGATCAACCACAGTTGCGCACCGAACTGCCGCGCACTGGTCGAGGAAAGCGCCAGCGGCGACCCGCGCAAGGATCGGGTGGTGATCGAGGCGATCCGCCGCATCAAGCCCGGCGAGGAACTCACCTACGACTACGGCATCGTGCTGGAGGTTCCGCACACCGCGCGCCTGAAGAAGTTGTGGGCGTGCCGGTGCGGTTCGCCGAAATGCACCGGTACATTGCTCAAGCCCAGGCGCTGAGTGGCCCGGGCGATCCGCTTCGCTCGATCGGCGGGTCCGACAGCCGGTCGTTGCCGCGGTTGCCGGCGATGGCGACGGGGTTCAGAGGCGAATGGCACTTAACTTAGGCGCGAAATCATGTTTTTCGTCATTCCCGCGAAAGCGGGAATCCAGCGCCTTTAAGCGCTTGGAGGCCACGGAAGGCAGGCACTGGATCCCCGCTTTCGCGGGGATGACGAGCCTTAAGTTAGTGCCATTCAGCCTCTCAGTGAATGACCTCGCCGGGGACGCCCGGTCCGGTGGGTTTGCCGATCCATTGCGCGGTGTCCAGTTGCTGGTCGATGGTGCTGGCCAGTTTGTCGATGCGTGGACGCACCTGATTCGCGATCGCACCCCGGCAGCCGTAATAGAAGTTCACCGTCTTGCTGCCGTGGGCATCGCTGATGGTGATCTTGACGCCGTTCATGTCCATCATCAGCGGACTGCAGCCATCTTCATGCGCGGTGTAGTGGTCGCTCAGGCTGCGCAGATCGGCTTGGTCGATCGCGGCACGAACGGCCTCGAGCTGGGCCGGCGAGGCCTGGGCTGCGACCGGACCCATGGTCTGGACATGCGCGATGCCATCGAAGGTGACGCGGCCGTCGGTGGCGAGCGTGACGCGATAGGCCGGGCACATGCCGAAGCAGGTGGTGCGCTCCATGCTCACCATGGGAGCGGGTGCCGCGTTGTGGTGTTTGCCGGTCGCGGCCTGGGTGCTGCAGGCCATCAGCAGCAGGGCGCTGCCGGCGGCAATCAGACGAAACAGTGGCATGGCATGGTTACTCCTGTGGATGGATACGGGTCAGGCAGCCCCGCCCCGTCGATCGCCGGCTTGCTCAATCCTCCTCCATCCGCGGTTTCCATGCCTCGCTGAGTTGCTTCTGCACCGTCGAGGGCACCGTTTCGTAATGGCTGAGGTCGAGGCTGTAGCGGCCGCGACCGCCGGTCATCGATTTCAGTTCGGTGGGGTAGTCGATCAGTTCGGCCAGCGGCGCCTGCGCCTTGATCACCAGTTCGCCGCCACGCTGGGTATCGGTGCCCATGATGCGCGCACGCTTGCCGGCGAGCCCGCCGGTGACGTCGCCCACGCTGTGCTCGGGGATCGCCACTTCCACGTTCACGATCGGTTCCAGTATCACCGGACGGGCCTTGCCGACGGCGTCCATGAAGGCCTTCTTGCCGGCGCTGACGAAGGCGACTTCCTTCGAGTCGACCGCGTGCGATTTGCCGTCGTACACGGTCACCCGCAGATCCTGCAGCGGATAGCCGGCGATGGCGCCATGCTGCATCGCCTGGCGCACCCCCTTCTCGATCGCCGGCAGGAACTGGCCGGGGATCACGCCGCCCTTCACCGCATCGACGAACTCGAAGCCACCGCCGCGTGCAAGCGGCTCCACGCGCAGGAACACCTCGCCGAACTGGCCGGCACCGCCGGTCTGCTTCTTGTGCCGGTAGTGGCCTTCGGCCTGGCCAGCGATGGTTTCGCGATAGGCGATGCGCGGCGGGTGGGTCGTCACCTCGACGCCATAGCGTTCGCGCATGCGTTCCAGCATCACCTTCAGGTGCAGCTCGGAGATGCCGCGCACCACCGTCTCGTTGAGCTCCTTGCGGTGTTCCACGCGAAAGCATGGATCCTCCTCGGCCAGCCGCGCCAGCGCATTGGAGAGCTTCTGCTCCTGCCCCTTGTGCTTCGGCTCCAGCGCCAGGCCGAACATCGGCGACGGAAACGCCAGCGGCGCCAGCGCGATCAGATCCTCGTCGTGCGAGTCGTGCAGCACCGCGTCGAAGTGGATGTCCTCGATCTTGGCCACCGCGGCGAGGTCGCCGGGGATGGCTTCGTCGATTTCCACGTGCGCCTTGCCCTGCAGGCGAAACAGATGGCCGACCTTGAACGGCTTGCGGCCATCGTCGATCAGCAGCTGGCTGTCGCGGCGGATCGTGCCCTGCCATACGCGGAACACGCCGAGCTTGCCGACGAACGGGTCGTTGACGATCTTGAACACGTCGGCGACCACATGCCGGGCCGGATCGGCGCGGACGTCGAGCGGCGTACCGTCGCCGCGCACGAACGGCGGCGGATTGCCCTCGGCCGGATTCGGCAGCAGTCGCGCGGCCAGTTCCAGCAGTTCGTGGACGCCGGCGCCGGTACGCGCGCTGACGAAGCAGATCGGCACCAGGTGGCCTTCGCGCAGGCACTGCTCGAACGCATCGTGCAGTTGCTGCGGGTTCAGCGCGTCTTCGCCGGCATCGAGGTACTGGCCCATCATGGTTTCGTTGATCTCGACCACCTGGTCGAGGATGCGCTGGTGCGCCTCGGCCAGCGAGGAAAAATCGGTGGTGCCGTCGCAATGGAAGAAGCAGTCCAGCACGCGCTTGCCGTGGCCGGCGGGCAGGTTCACCGGCAGGCATTCGCTGCCGAACTCGGTGCGCAGCGCCTCGACCAAGGCGCCCAGATCCGCGCCGTCGAAGTCGATCTTGTTGATCACCAGCACGCGTGCCAGCTTGCGCGATCGCGCGTGCGCCATCATGCGGCGGGTGCTGTGCTCGATGCCGTTGATCGCATTGACCACCACCGCCACGGTTTCCACCGCGGCCAGCGCGGCCAGCGTGGCGCCGCGAAAGTCGTCGTAGCCGGCGGTGTCGATCAGGTTGAGCTGGCAGCCGGCATGCTCGACGTGGGCGATGCAGCTGTCGATCGAATGGACGCGCGCCTTCTCCTGGCTGTCGGTGTCCGAAACGGTGTTGCCGCGTTCGACCGTACCGGGTGTCTGGATCACGCCGCCGGCCAGCAACAGGGCCTCGAACAGCGTGGTCTTGCCGGCACCGGCATGCCCGGTGAACGCGATGTTGCGGATGCTTTCCGTGGAATGCGTCACGATGCGACCCTCCTCAAGCAGGGCGTGGCCTCGTGGCATGAACGGCGCCGCAGGAGGCCGCGCGTTGGCGGCTGACGATGGCGGGGCCGTCATGATCGTCCGTGCTCGCAGTGACAGGGCGAGGGCGGTCATGGCGGCGCGGCGCGGTGCGCCACGCGCCTAGAGTCGAGCCAACGACCGGCGCGGTCAAGCTGCATTGCAGGGAACCGCGATGGCGGTGCGTGGTCTGAACGCACGCGACTGTTCCCGCACGAATCCGCCGGTACGGTCGTCGGGTTCATGTTTGGTGCCGCATCCTGCGTGCAGCGCTCCGCACCCTGTCGAGACATCGTCATCGCTCAGCCATCCAAGGTCGAACATCATCGCTGGACATCGCCGCGGCAGGATCCGCCGGCGCGCGGGTTGATGCCGCTGGATGCCGCCACGCGGGCCATGCTGTGGCAGTTGCATGGGCGCAGGCCGCCACCGGATCATCGGCAGTGGTGGCTGGCGCTGACGGCAGTGGTTCTGCTGCATGGGCTGTTCATGCTGCTGATCTGGCACGAAATGCGCCCGCCGGCGGTATCGAGCGTGGTGCATCTGCGGCTGGACCAGTCGCTGCAGCTGCGTTTCGTCGCCAGCGCACCGGCAGCAACGGTCAAGCCGGCGCCGGCCATGCGGCCACCGCCGGCGCCAGCGCCGCCAACGCCTGCGATCCGGACCCACGCGCCGGCCGCCGCCGATGCGATGACCGTGCAGTTGCCCGCACCCAGGCCGACCCGGGCGCTGCGACTGTACGACCGCGATGGCCAGCCGCTCTTGCCGGCGCAAGCGGCCGGCGCTCCGGCAGCCGGATCCCCGGCGCTGGCCGGCGATACGCGGATCATGCGCCACACCGATCCGGTCAAATACCGCGCCACGCGGTTCGAGCAGTATTTCCCGCCGCCGGACGAAACCCTCGGTGGCGCCGCGGTACGGCATGTGGTCGAGGCCGTGGTGAAATCGACCGCGGTCGACCTGCCGCGCGGCATCCATCTGAAATGCACCACGGTGCTGGGCATTCCCATCCCGAACTGCATCGATCCACCCGCACCACCCTCGGCGAAGGAGGGCGATGAGCGGCTGAGCATGGCGCCGGCCAGGCCGCTGGCGATCGACCCCCATGCGCCGGCACCGCCGGGCGCGGAGGCCTGCATCGCGATGTATCGCGCCGATCGGCCACTCGCGCCGGGGTGTCCGGTCGACACGCCCGATCGCTCGGTCGATGCCGAACTGCGCACGCGCAGGGCGGGTGCTGCCCGTCACCCCTGATCCGTCGCGCAGGACTCCATCGGCGGCCATTACACTGGCCGCATGTCGCCGTTGCCACCGGGTCATCCTGCTGCCCGCTATCCTGCGGGCCATCCTGCGCGAATCATGCTCGATTCGCCGCTGGCGGCTGCCCGTCGGGCGATCGTGTATCGCCGGCGCAATCGCCAGCGACCGCGCGAACGCGGCCTGCGCGTAGCCGCGGCTGCCGGCTCGCTGCTGCTGCACGTGCTGTTCCTGTTGAGCTTCGTGCTTGGTCCGGCCTATGTGGCCACGCAGCGGCCCGAGCCGAAGCAACAATTCATGCAGATACGCCTGATCGAAAAGCCCGAGCCGCCACCGCCACCGCCGGTGCGCGGCACGCCGCCGAAAGAACTGGGGCCGCGGCATCGGGGTCGCGCCAGCCAACTCGCGGCAACCCGTCGGCAGGCGCCTGCGGCGGCGACAGGGCAACCCGTGGTGCCGCACGCGACGGCCTCCGCCGTGCGCGCGTTGCCGGCACAACCGCGGGTGCCCGCGCCCGCATCGATCGCGGTGGCCAGGCCGCCGTTGAGCGAGACGCCGCCGTTGCCATCGATCCCATTGGCCGAGCAGCCGCCGACCGTGAAGCTGACCATCCCCACGTTGCTGCCGCCGATGCCACCGAAATTCCAGCCCGAACCGGTGCGCAAACCGCAACTGGAAGGCAATCGCCCGCTGTTGCCGCCCACCTCGATGACGTTGACCCGGGTGCCGGCGCAGACGTTGCCCACGATGGAGGTCCCGGTCATCCCATCGCATCTGGCCGTGCCCCCGGTCGGCACGTCCGGCCAGCTGACGCCGCTTCGCGCGCAGGTCGCGGCCGCAGCGCCGGTACCCGAGCAACCGCCGATCCCGCTGCCGGCACCGCCCGCCCCGACGGTGGACCTGCACGTGGCGCCGCTGAAGGTACCGGCATCCAGCGTGCCGCCCGAGCTGCCGCCGTTGCCGGCAACGGCCATCCCGGTCACCGAGGCGCCAGCGCCGCCGGTGCCGACGGTGGCGTCAGCGCAAGTCGTACTTCACATGCCGGCGGTCAAGATCGATGTGGCGGCCAAGCTGCCGCCATCGGCGATCCAGCCGCCGGTGGCGGTGGAATTGCCGCCATCGAGCGCCACGGCGGCGACCGTGGCCACCGCGGCGACCGTGGCAGCGCCCCCGGCGGCGGCCCGGCAGGCAGCAGCTTCGCCGGCACCGGCCAAGGCAGAACAATCCGCGGCCATCAGCAGTCCGCACCAGGCCGATTCCACTCAGCCGAGCAGTGCACGCGATGTCAGCACCGCGCCGAACGCCACACCGCTGGGCAGCGACAGCGCCACGCCGGGTGAGCCCAACGGCGTGACCGCCGCAGCGCAACCCGCCGTCAGCCACGGCACCGCCCAGGCGTCGGCGCAGGGCAGCGGCAAGAACGCAGGCCCCGGCAAAGTCGGCGGCAACCGTCCCGGTGCCGCGCAGGGCCAGTTGCATGGCGCACTGGGTGGTTACGTGCAGCTGAAGCCGCACGGCGATACCCGGATCATGAATCACGGCGCGCCGGACATCGGCTACCGGCCGACCCGCTTCGAACCGGACTGGGCGCCGGAAGGCGAGAGTTCGATCGACGCCGCATTGCGCCACGCGGTGGAAAAAACCACCATCAAGCACACCTTCCACCTGCCGCGCGGCGTGCGCGTCGGCTGCGCTTTGCGACCGTTGCTGCCGATCGCCCTGTTCGGTTGCGGCAATCCCGATCCGCCGCCCACGCCGGTTGCGCAAAAGGTCTACGATCAGATGGACCTGCCACCCGCCAAACCGCTGGCGCCGCCCGCGCCGGCCAGCGTGGCCGCGCCGGCAGTGGTGACGCCGATCGAACTGGACAACAGTGCCGAATGCGCCACCGCGCGCATCACTGGCGGGCCATTGCCGCCGGGATGCGAGGATTCGTCAGCGATCCATCCATCGCTCACGCCGTCGCGGGTGCCGGCCGCCTCGGCCAGCTCATGGGTGCCGGCCAGTGATCAGTTTCATTGATGCCGCAGTGGCGGCACCGTCAGCTGCGATGTTTCCCCCGGTCCCAACCGCCGTCGCGATCGCCAAAGGAGCAACATGAGAGTTTCCGCCAAGCCGTTGCACGAATACCCGTGGATCCTGCGGCCATTCTTCTGGAGCCAGCAACGAAAGTATGGCGCCGTGCTGCAGCCGGGACTGCTGTGGGCAAGAGTGCCCAAACTGTTCGCCGCCGTGGCCGCCCTGTACGGCGTGCTGGATCGGAAAAGCTCGCCGTTGAGTCCGGTGCTGCGCTCGCTGGTGACCGTCAGAGTGTCGCAGATCAACTGGTGCCGTTTCTGCGTGGACATCAATTCCGCCACCCTGGCCAAACGTTCCGGGTCCATGGAAAAAGTCGGGCAGCTGGCGCAATGGCGAGAAAGCGATTTCTTCGACGAGAAAGAAAAAGCGGTGCTCGAATACACCGAAGCCGTCACGTATTCCGATCGCCAGGTGAGCGACGAATTGATGGAGCGGTTGAAGGCCTTTTTCGACGACGACGGCATCGTGGAGTTGACCGGGCTGATCGCCTTCCAGAACCTGTCCAGCAAATTCAACAGCGCGCTGGACGTGCCAGCGCAGGGTTTCTGCGAAATCCCGCGGCCTTGAGGAGCGTCCATGAAAGTGATCGGTCTCATCGGCGGCACGACGCAACCCCGTCGCATACAAGCGCGCTGGCCCGTGGCGGTAGTATCTTCACGCACTGATTGCCTTTCACTCCTCGCAGGTACCCCATGCCGATCCGTCATGCCCTCCGTTCTTTCGCTGCCATCGTCGGCCTGTTGTGGCTGGCCTCGACTCCGATCCTCGCTGCCGAATCGCCGGTGCCGGCCGGCGTGTCCGGCGCGCTGGAGTGGCGCCTGCTCGGACCGTTCCGCGGTGGTTGGGCGACGATGGGCGTGGGCGTGCCGACGCAGCCGGACACGTTCTACATCGGCGCGGCCGGTGGCGGGGTGTGGAAGACCGACGATGCGGGGCGTACCTGGCACTCGCTGTTCGACCGGCAGCCGGCTTCGTCGGTGGGCGCGCTGGCGGTGGCGCGGTCGAACCCGAACGTGATCTACGTGGGCACCGGCCAGGTCGCCGCGCGTTACGACGTGGCGGCCGGCAACGGCGTGTACCGCTCGGACGATGCCGGCCGGCACTGGCAACACGTGGGGCTGGACGACAGCCGCCACATCGGCAAGATCCTGGTCGACCCGCAGCATCCGGACACCGTGCTGGTCGGCGCGCTCGGCCACTACTTCGGGCCGAACCACGAACGCGGCGTGTTCCGTTCCACCGATGGCGGCAAGACCTGGAAGCAGACGCTGTTCATCGATGCCGACACTGGCGTGGTGGATCTGGCGGCCGACCCGGCCAACCCCGCGATCGTCTACGCCGCGGCGTGGCAGGTGCGCAATTATCCGTGGCTGTCGTATTTCCAGCCGAATGCGGGGCCGGGCAGCGGGCTGTATCGCTCCAGCGATGGCGGCATCAGCTGGCAGCGGATCAGCGGCCACGGCTGGCCGAGCGGCTCGCTGGGCCGGATCGGCATCGCCACCGCCAGCGGTGGCCGGGTCTATGCGGTGATCAACGCGGCACCGAACAGCGGCAACGTTCCGCATGCCGCCTCGAAGGATCAGGGCGGGCTGTACCGCTCCGATGACGGCGGCGCCAGCTGGCAACTGGTCAGCCAGCAGGGCTGGCTGGAAAACGACTACTTCAGCCGCCTCACCGTGGACCCCGGCGACCGCGACCGGCTCTACTCGGCCGGCCAGTCGATCCGCCGCTCCGACGACGGCGGCAAGACCTGGAACGTGTTCAAGGGTGCGCCCGGCGGCGACGACTACCATTATTTGTGGATCAACCCGAACGATACCCGGCGGATGATCACCGCCAGCGACCAGGGCGCGGTGGTCACGCTCAACGGCGGCCAGAGCTGGGGCAGCTGGTACAACCAGCCGACCGGCCAGTTCTATCACCTGGGCGCCGACAACCGGTTTCCGTACTGGGTCTATTCCGGGCAGCAGGATTCGGGCACGGTGGGCATCGCCAGCCGCAGCGACTATGGCTCGATCTCCTTCCGCGACTGGCGCCCGGTCGGCGGCGACGAGCGCGATTACGATCTGCCCGATCCGGCCGACCCGAACATCGTGTTCGGCTCCGGCCTGGGCGGTCGCGTGTCGCGCTGGGACCGGCGCACCGGCGTGGTGCAGAACGTCGCGCCGTGGCCGGTCAACAGCTACGGCGAGCGCCCCACCGAGTACAAGTACCACTACACCTGGATCACCCCGATCGCATTCGCGGCCAAGCCGCCGTATGCGCTGTACATGGGCGCGCAGGTGCTGTTCCGCAGCACCGATCAGGGCCAGCACTGGGACGTGATCAGCCCCGAGTTGAACGGCAAGGCCGGCGGCGCGAAAAACTGCGACGGCAACCCGACCGAGGCGCAGGCGCGTGCCTGCGGCTACGGTGTGATCTACACCATCGCGCCCTCGCCGCTGGACAACGACGAGATCTGGGTCGGCACCGACGACGGTCTGGTCCAGCTCACCCGCGATGGTGGCAAGCATTGGGAAAACGTGACCCCGAAGGGCCTGCCCGCATGGGCCAAGATCAGCACGCTGGACGTCTCCGCGCTGCAGCCGGGCACCGCCTATGCGGCGGTCGATACGCACCGCCAGGATGATTTCAGTCCGCACGTGTGGCGCACACACGACTACGGCGCCCGCTGGACCGACATCTCTGCCGGCCTGCCGAAGGGCAGTTTCGTCGCCGTGGTGCGTGCCGATCCGGTGCGGGCAGGGCTGCTCTATGCCGGCACCGACCAGGGCGTGTTCGTCTCCTTCGACGACGGCGGCCACTGGCAGTCGCTGCAGCGCAACCTGCCGACCGCATGGGTGCGCGACCTGCTGGTGCACGGCAACGACCTGATCGCCGCCACCCAGGGGCGCGCGATCTGGATCCTCGACGACGTCACTCCGTTGCGCCAGGCCAGCGCCGCGATCGCCCGCGCCCCGGCTTACCTGTACACGCCGGCACCGGCCGTGCGCGTGCGCGCCAACGAGAACAAGGACACCCCGCTGCCGCCGGAAACCCCGCTGGGGAAGAACCCGCCGGTCGGCGCGGTGATCGACTACCACCTCGCCGCCGCCGCGAAAGGTCCGGTGACGCTGGATATCCTGGACGGCAAGGGGCAACTGGTGCGCCACTTCTCCAGCGCCGACCGGCCAGCCAAGCTGGACGCCGACCGCTACTTCGCCAAGGGCTGGCTGCGGCCCGGTGCGCCGTTGTCGGCCACTGCCGGCGCGCACCGCTTCGTGTGGAACCTGCGCTACCCGCGGCCGCAGGCGCTGAAGTACGGCTACAGCATCGCCGCCACCTGGGATTCGGACACGCCGGTGACGCCCGAGGGGCCGCTGGCGCTGCCGGGCGACTACCAGCTGGTGCTGCACGTGGACGGCAAGTCGTACCGCGCCCCGCTGCGGCTGACGATGGATCCGCGGGAGCATGCCGGGCACGCCGAGCTGGCCGCGTTGGCCGCCGGGCTCGCGTTCTCGCGCGACATCGGCGCCACCCTGCAGCGCGTCTGGCAGGGTTACGCGGAGATTCAGGCCGTGCGCAAGCAACTGGATGCACGCGAGCAGATGCTGGGCCGCAAGGCCGACACCGGCGCCGTGCATCAAGCACTGCTGGCCGCGGTCGATGCGCTGCGCCGCCAGACCGATCCGCTGGTCAGCGGCAGCGGCGAGGCGACGTCGAACCTGCGTGCGATCAACGACACCTTGACCGGCATCGCCACCGACGTCGAGGGCGCCGACAGCGCCCCCACCGACGGTCAGCGGCAGGCCTATGCCGAATACCAGGCGAGTGCCGACAAGGCATTGCAGCAATGGCGCACGATCCGCGTCATGGATGTGCCCCGGCTCAATCAGCAATTGCTCGCCGCGGGCCTGAAGGCGGTCAGCGTGCCGGCAGCGGAGCACCATCGTGGCGCGCTGGTGGAGTCGCGCCACTTGCCATGAAAGCAGGCAGCCGGCCGGTCTTCGACCGGCCGGTTTGCGCCAAAGCATTCGACCGCATTGCATGTATTCTTGGCGGCCATCGCGACCAGCGGTATCCGATTCGTAGTGAAACCAGCCCATGCAATCCATTGAAACCCTGATCAACGACGCCTTCGAACGTCGCCACGAACTCGGCTCGACCGAGGTCGAAACCCATCTGCGGCCGGCCATCCACAAGCTGCTGGGCCTGCTCGAATCCGGCGAGTGCCGCGTCGCCGAACCGGACGGGCACGGCGGCTGGACGGTGAACCAGTGGATCAAGAAAGCGGTGCTGCTGTACTTCCGCATCAGCGCCAACCAGGTGGTCGACGGCGGCCCGGCGCAGGCGTTCGACAAGGTGCCGCTGCGCTTCGCCCACGGCAACGATCACGAACTGCCGGCGCTGGGCGCGCGAGTGGTGCCGGGCGCGCTGGTGCGCCGCGGCGCGCACATCGCCAAAGACGCGGTGCTGATGCCCAGCTACGTCAACATCGGCGCCTGGGTCGGCGCGGGCACGATGGTCGACACCTGGGCCACGGTCGGCTCCTGCGCGCAGATCGGTGCGGGCGTGCACCTGTCCGGCGGGGTCGGCATCGGCGGGGTGCTGGAACCGCTGCAGGCCAACCCCACCATCATCGAGGACAACTGCTTCATCGGCGCGCGCTCCGAAGTGGTCGAGGGCGTCATCGTCGAACGCGGCAGCGTGATCGGGATGGGCGTGTTCCTGGGCCAGTCCACCCGCATCTACAACCGCGCCACCGGCGAAATCAGCTACGGCCGCATCCCCGCCGGCAGCGTGGTGGTGGCCGGCAGCCTGCCGGCGAAGGACGGCAGCCACAGCCTGTACGCGGCGATCATCGTCAAGCAGGTCGACGAGAAGACCCGCAGCAAGACCGGCATCAACGAACTGCTGCGCACCGTGTAGGAGCGCACCTTGTGCGCGAAGATCCTTCACTTTGCCGCGCATCCCCGCTTTCGCGCAAACGCACCTTGTGCGCGATCATGGTCCGCATCGCAGCGTGTTTTCGCCCACAGGGTGGGCTCCTACCGGGTAACTCGCATGACTGAACCAATCGTCTACGGCCTGCCCACCTGCGACACCTGCCGGAAGGCGCGCAACTGGCTGACGCGTTTCGAGGTGCCGCACAGCTTCGTCGATTATCGCGCCAGCCCGGTGCCGGCGGCCACGCTGAAGGCCTGGGCGCAGCAGCTCGGCGGCTGGGAGAAGCTGGTCAACAAGTCCTCCACCACCTGGCGCAACCTGCTGCCGCAGCGCAAGAACCCGGGCAGCGATCCGGAGTGGACGCTGCTGCTGAAGGAACATCCCGCGCTGATCCGGCGGCCGGTGGTGGTGCTGCCCGATGGCGCGGTGAGCGTGGGCTTCACCGACAACGGCTTCAAGAAGCTGTTCGGCAAATAGCGGCTCGCGATGAACATACGGATCTTCGGCAATTCCTGCGTGGGCAAAAACATGCTCGCTGCGTCGGCATCGGCGCATTTTCGAACGCATCCCGCTGCGAAAATCGAGCACACTGGGTTGTCCGCGATTTTCTGAGACCAATCCGCCATGTCCGATGTGCTCGACCTCACCTGTGACCTGATCCGGCGCCGTTCGCTGACGCCCGAGGATGCCGGCTGCCTGCCGTTGATCGGCGAGCGGCTGGCGCGCGCGGGTTTCCGCATCGAGCAGCTGCGCTACGGCGAGGTGGACAACCTGTGGGCCACGCATGGCCGCGACAACGAACCCGGCAGCGGGCCGACGCTGATCTTTCTCGGCCACACCGACGTGGTGCCGACCGGGCCGGAGTCGGCGTGGCGCAGTCCGCCGTTCGAACCGACCGTCCGCGACGGCGATTATTCTTGCGATCGTCCTGATCGCGGGAATCAACAAGCGGCGATCCATGGCCGCACTCCTCACCTGTACGGCCGCGGCGCCGCCGACATGAAGGGTTCGGTGGCGGCGATGGTGGTGGCGCTTGAGCAGTTCGCGGCGGCCCATCCGCAGCATCGCGGCCGGGTCGGCCTGCTGCTCACCAGCGACGAGGAAGGCCCGACCAACCTCGACGGCGTGCGCCGCGTGGCCGAGCACTTCCGTGCCGGCGGCGAGCGCATCGACTGGTGCGTGGTGGGCGAGCCGTCGTCGCGGGAAAAACTCGGCGACCTGATCCGTGTCGGCCGGCGCGGCTCGCTGTCCGGCACGCTCGCGGTGCACGGCGTGCAGGGGCACGTGGCGTATCCGGAAAAGGCATTGAACCCGATCCACGCCTTCGCGCCCGCGCTGGCCGAACTGGCCGCCGAGCGCTGGGACAGCGGCAACGCGGACTTTCCGCCCACCTCGTTCCAGGTTTCCAATCTGCATGCCGGCACCGGCGCCAACAACGTCATCCCCGGCACGCTGAGCGCGCTGATCAACTTCCGCTACGGCACCGCCAGAACCGCCGATGAACTGCGTGCGCGCACCGAGGCGATCCTGCAGCGGCATGGCCTGGATTACACGCTGGACTGGAACCTTTCCGGCGAACCGTTCCTCACTCCGCCGCAAGGCCGGCTGCGCGAAGCCGTCGTCGCGATCTGCCGCGAGCTGTGCGATCTCGACCCCGAACAAAGCACCGGCGGCGGCACCTCCGACGGCCGCTTCATCGCACCGCTCGGCGCCGAGGTGGTGGAGCTCGGCCCGGTCAACGCCACCATCCACAAGGTGGACGAGTGCGTAGCGGTGCAGGATCTCGAACGGTTGCCGGCGCTGTATCGATCGGTGTGCGAACGGTTGCTGGGCTGAGGCGCGGGAGTTGGCCGCCGCAAGCCGGCCGATTCCCGCCAGGCAGCTCCGCCTTTCCCGCAAGCTGCCGCCGCCGCGGGTAATCCGGCGGCCTGGTATTCGCCAACCTGATCCGATGGCGTTACGCGTTGAGCTTTTCGTCGAGCGAGATGTCCCGGAAGGAGAGAACCTCGAGCCGGGTATCCGCCAGTACCGTGCGCTTGTCCCTGCCGGACAAGGTCGCGTCCCGCTCGGCCTTCGGCTGCAGGCGCCGTGACCACAGCGGGCGGCGGGCGAACAGGTGGAAGTGGCCGTGCTCGGCGGCATCGGGGCGATCCTCCGGCGAGTGCCGGGCAGGTGTCGATCAAGCGCTGGCCGGCGGACCCCGTTCGACGTGCGGCCGAGTTCGATGACCGCCGGCCAGACGCTGCTGTCATCTTGTTACTTGGCGCCACACTTCGGTGCGCACTTGTGGGCGCCCCACGCTCGACCGGTGTCCGGCGGCTGGATGTCCGTTGCCGTTGAAACCTTCGAACCGTTCCGGGTGCCGGCCTTGCATGGACGGCGGCCGGATTCGTGGACCGTCCGGCAGGCGCCGGCCGCTTCTGGCCGACGTCTGGCGGCGAGTTTACATACGCCACGCCCGCGCACCCAACGGGCTGTCAGCGACCCCGGAATTCCGGCGTCGCGCCGATCGTCTCGATCAGCAGGCGGCGGAACCATTCGTGGGCGAGGTCGTTGTTCTTCGACTGGTGCCAGTAGGCGAGTATCGGGATCGGCTTGAGCTTGATCGGCAGCGGCTGGATGGCGATCGGCAGCAGTTGCGCAAAGCCGGCGGCGCAGGAGCGCGGCATGGTCAGCAGCAGGTCGGTCGCGGCGGCCACCTGGCAGGCCGAAAAATAATGCTGGCAGACCAGCCGGACCTCGCGCGAGCGGCCGTCCTGGGTCAGCAGCACGTCGAGCGGTGCCGCTTCGCCCAGTTGCGATACGGCGACGTGCCGCGCGTTGAGGTAGTCGCTCCTGCGCAGCGTGCCGGTCGCCAGCGGATGCTTGCGGCGCATCACCACCACCAGCGATTCGTCGAGCAGGTGTTCGCTGGTCAGGCGCGGGCCGGCGGGCAGGCGCCGATCGATCACCAGGTCGATCGTGCCCGCGCCGAGTTCGCGATCCACCTCGCCGGCGGCGATGCGCCGGCTGACCAGGCGCACGTTGGGGGCGAGCTTCTCGATCCGCGCCAGCAGCGGCGGAAACGCGATGGACTCCAGCACGTCGCGAAAGCCGACGCTGAATTGCCGATCCAGTTCGGCGGCGCGGAACGCCGACTGCATCCGGGTGGTGGCCTGCAGGCCTTTCAGGTGCAGCTGCACCTCGGCCATCACCGTGCGCGCCTTGTCGGTGGGCACGACCCGGTTGCCCTGGCGCACGAACAGCGGGTCGCCGAACAGCTCGCGCAGGCGGTTCAGCGAGTGGGTGATCGCCGGCTGCGTCAGGTGCAGCGCGCGCGCCGCCGCACTGATGCCGCCCTGGGTGTAGATCGCATCCAGCACGCGGAACAGGTTCAGATCCATGCGCAGGTCGGGACGGTTCATGGGCGGTATTCGCGTAGGAGCGCACCCTGTGCGCGAAAAGCCGCCGCATGTAGGAGCGCACCCTGTGCGCGAAGCTCTTTGTAGGAGCGCACCGAAGTGCGCGAATGCTTTTGTTCGAGCGTCGGCAAAGAGCTTCGCGCACAGGGTGCGCTCCTACGCGGCGGGATTTACATATTACCCGTACTGATAGCTGGATATAAAACCTATTCATTTTACCGATGGAAGGCGATCGGCGTAGGCTGGCGATCACGCAGCTGACAGCCGCAGGAGAGCCGCCGATGGATTTCGCCCACTCCGAACGCGCACGAGCGCTGATCGAGCGCCTCAGCCGATTCATGCGCGACGAAGTCGTGCCGGCCGAGCATGTGTATACGGCCGAACTCAGCGGCAGTGCCGACTGGCGGCAATGGCGCCAGCCGCCGGTGATGGAGGCGCTGAAGGCGAAGGCGCGCGCGGCCGGTCTGTGGAACCTGTTTCTGCCCGAGGCCGGGCACGGTGCGGGCCTGAGCAACGTGGAGTACGCGCCGCTGGCCGAGCTGATGGGCCACTCGTTCATCGCGCCGGAGGTGTTCAACTGCAACGCGCCGGATACCGGCAACATGGAGGTGCTGGTGCGCTATGGCTCGGACGCGCAGAAGGCGCGCTGGCTGACGCCGCTGCTGGCCGGAGAGACCCGCTCGGCGTTCTGCATGACCGAGCCGGGCGTGGCGTCGTCGGATGCCACCAACATGCAGGCCACCGCCCTGATCGAGGGCGATCAGGTCGTGCTCAACGGGCGCAAGTGGTGGTCGACCGGCATCGGTCATCCGCATTGCCGCTTCGTGATCTTCATGGGCCTGAGCCATCCGGACGCCGCGGTGCACGAGCGCCACTCGATGGTGCTGTGCCCGCTGGACGCGCCCGGCGTGAAGGTGGAGCGGATGCTGCCGGTGTTCCACGATTACGACGAACCTTCCGGTCACGGCGAAATCAGTTTCACCGACGTACGGCTGCCGCTGGACCAGGTGATCCTGGGCAGCGGGCGCGGCTTCGAGATCGCGCAGGGGCGGCTCGGGCCCGGGCGCATCCATCACTGCATGCGCGCGATCGGCGTGGCCGAGCGCGCACTGGCGCTGCTGTGCGCGCGCGCCACCACGCGCACCGCGTTCGGCAAGCCGCTGATCAAGCTCGGCGGCAATGAGGACATCGTCGCCGACCTGCGCATGGCGATCGAGCAGGCACGCCTGCTCACGCTGAAGGCGGCCTGGCTGATCGACACCCAGGGCGTGAAGGCGGCCATCAGCGAGATTTCGCAGATCAAGGTAGTCGCGCCGGCGGTGGCGCAGCAGGCGGTCGATGCGGCGATCCAGATCCACGGCGGCGCGGGCGTCTCGGATGATTTTGCGCTGGTGGCGCTGTATGCCCATGCGCGCGTGCTGCGTCTGGCCGACGGCCCGGACGAAGTGCATCGCGGCCTGATCGCCAAGCGCGAAGTGCGCGCGCAGATGGCCGCGGCCGCGGCGCAGGCGGGCGCATGACGGCGGCGCTGGATCAGGCGCGCGAGGTGCGCGAGGAGGACCGGCTCGACGTCGCGCGGGTCGATGCGTTCCTGCGCCAGCACATCGACGGCCTGCACGGCGTGCCCACGATCCGGCAGTTTGCCGGCGGCGCCTCCAACCTCACCTACCTGATCGGCTACGGCGAGCGCGAACTGGTGCTGCGCCGCCCGCCCGCGGGGGTGAAGGCGAAGTCCGCGCATGACATGCTGCGCGAGGCGCACGTGATGGCGGCGCTGAAACCGCATTACCCGTACGTGCCGGCGATCCTGGCGCGCTGCGACGATCACGCCGTGCTCGGCCACGATTTCTACGTGATGGAGCGCTTGCGCGGGATCATCCTGCGCCGCGACCTGCCGGCCGGGCTGGGGCTGGACGAGGCCGGCGTGCGCCGGCTGTGCCTGGGTTTCATCGAGCGGCTGGTGGAGCTGCACCAGGTCGATGCGGCGCTGCCGGAACTGGCCGGCCTCGGCAAGGGCGAGGGTTACATCGCGCGCCAGGTCGGCGGCTGGAGCGAACGCTGGCGGCAGGCGAAGACCGACGACACCGATCCATGCAAGGACGTGCTGGCCTGGCTCGCCGCCAAGCAGCCGCCGCGCGAGACGGCGATCTGCGTGATCCACAACGACTATCGCTTCGACAACGTGGTGCTCGATCCCGGGCATCCGCTGGACATCATCGGCGTGCTGGACTGGGAAATGAGCACACTGGGCGACCCGCTGATGGACCTGGGCGGCTCGCTGGCATACTGGGTGCAGGCCGACGACGATGCGGTGTTCCAGTCGTTCCGCCGCCAGCCCACGCACGTGCCCGGCATGCTCACGCGCCGCGAAGCGGTGGCGCATTACGCCGAGCGCAGTGGCTGGAGCGTGGGCAATTTCGATTTCTACGAAGTGTTCGGCCTGTTCCGGCTGATGGTGATCATCCAGCAGATCTACCGCCGCTTCGTGCTGGGCCAGACCAGCAACCCGCAGTTCGCCGGCTTCGGCCAGGCGGCGGCTTACATGGGCCAGCGCTGTCGTCGACTGATCGCCGGGTCGAGTCTCTGAAGATGGGCAGCCTGCTGCTGGTACGGCATGGCCAGGCCTGCTTCGGCAGCGCCGATTACGACCGGCTGTCGCCGCTGGGCGAGTTGCAGTCGCAGCGGCTCGGTCAGTGGTTGAAGCAAACCGGCCAGATGCCGGATCTGATCGCGGTGGGTCCGCTCAGGCGGCACGTGCAGACGGCCGATCTGTGCGTCGAAGCCGCCGGGGCGACGGCGCCGCGGATCTGCGTGGCCGGCCTCGACGAACTCGACCATGCCGAGATCCTGGCGCGGCATCGCCCGGACCTGGCCACGCCGGCGCAGCTGCATGCGGAAATGGCGCAGGCCGACGATCCGCATCGGGCCTTCCAGCGCCTGTTCGCGGCGGCGGTCGCGCGCTGGACCGGCGGCGCATTCGACACCCAGTACACGCGCAGCTGGCCGGCGTTTCGCGCGGCCACGCTGCAGGCGCTGCGGGCGCTGGCCGCGCATCAGGCGCGCACGATCTGGGCGTTCACCTCCGGCGGCCCGATCGCGGTGATGGTCAACGCGCTGGTCGATGCGCCGGCCGGGCAAGCCTTCGCGCTCAGCTGGCCGCTGGTCAACACCTCGCTGACCCGCATCAAGACGGCGGCGCAGCGGCAAAGCCTGATCAGCTACAACGGCTGGCCGCACCTGGAGCACGCCGATCACCTCATCACCCATCGCTGAACCCACTCACTGAACACGCACCGAAGGACCACGCCCATGGCCGCATCCGACCTGTTCGACCTTTCCGGGAAAATCGCCGTGGTCACCGGCGCCAGCCGCGGCATCGGCGCCGAGATCGCGAAATTGCTGGCCGCGCACGGCGCGCACACCATCGTCTCCAGCCGCAAGCAGGCGGACTGCCAGACCGTGGTGGACGAGATCGCCGCTGCCGGCGGTTCGGCCGAGGCGCTCGCCTGCCACATCGGCGAGATGGAGCAGATCGCCGCGCTGTTCGCCGCGATCGAACGGCAGCATGGACGTCTGGACGTCCTGGTCAACAACGCGGCGATCAACCCGTACTTTGGCAGCATCCTGGATACCGATCCGGCGATCTTCCAGAAAACCGTGGACGTCAACATCCGCGGCTATTTCTACATGTCCACCCATGGCGCCAGGCTGATGGCGAAGCACGGCGGCGGCTCCATCGTCAACGTGGCCTCGGTCAACGGCGTGGTGCCCGGCCACTTCCAGGGCATCTACTCGATCACCAAGGCGGCGGTGATCTCGATGAGCAAGGCGTTCGCGGTGGAATGCGCCGAGTCCGGCGTGCGCTGCAACGCGCTGCTGCCGGGGCTGACCGACACCAAGTTCGCCTCGGTGCTGGTGCATACGCCGGCGATCCTCAAGCAGGCCATGGCGCACGTGCCGATGCGCCGCGTGGCGCAGCCGTCCGAGATGGCCGGTGCCGCGCTGTATTTCGCCTCGGCCGCCTCGTCCTACACCACCGGCGCCGTGCTGAACGTCGACGGCGGCTACCTGTCCGTCTGATCCGCCGCCATTTCCTTTTCCCCGGACGGCGTCCCTGTCCGGGGGAGAGGGCGTCAAAAACCGGAGTCCCGTCATGACCGAAATTTCCGCACAACGCGTCGCCGGCAAGAAGGCGTTCGTCACCGGTGCGGCCGGCGGCCTCGGCGCCGCCATCGCACGCATGCTGGCGCGGCACGGCGCCAGGGTGTTCCTCACCGACATCGACGAGGCCGCCGTGCGCGCCGTGGCCGCGTCGATCAACGCCGGGCACGGCGCCACGGTGGCGTGGGCCGCGATGCAGAACGTGCGCGACGAGGAGCGCTGGCAGAGCGTGCTGGCCGAGGCCGACGCCGCGATGGGCGGCTTGTCGGTGCTGGTCAACAACGCCGGCATCGACGTGCGCAGCAACTCGGTGCATCCGGCCTTCATCCGCACCGGCATCGTCGAACCGTTCTTCGCGCAGCTGGGCGAGCAGGAGGCGTTGCGCAAACTCACCCGCGGCATACCGCTGAAGCGCCTCGGCGAAGCCGACGACGTGGCCCATGCCGTGCTTTACCTGGCCTCCGACGAAAGCCGCTACGTCACCGCCGCCGAAATCCGCGTCGACGGCGGCGCCTCGGCCGTCTGATCATGGCTGCGCACCACCATGCTCGTCATCCCAGCGAAGGCTGGGATCCAGCGCCTGCAAGCCACGTCCAAGGCACTGGATTCCAGCCTTCGCTGGAATGACGATACCCCCCGTTCCCCGTTCCCCGTTCCCCGTTCCCGGAGAAACCCCATGTCCCTCCTCAACCGCCAGCTGCGCCTGAAATCCCGTCCCGACGGCCTGGTCGGGCGCGAGCATTTCGATCTCGTCGAGCAGCCCGTGCCCGAACTGGGCGAGGGCGAAATACTGCTGCGCGTGCTGTATCTCTCGATGGATCCCACCAACCGCGTGTGGATGCGCGACATCCCGCAATACCTGCCGCCGGTGGCGATCGGCGAGGTGATGCGCGCGCTGGGCCTGGGCCGCGTGGTCAAGTCGCGCTCGCCGCACTACCACGAGGGCGACCTGGTGCAGGGCATCACCGGCTGGCAGGACTACCTGGTGTTGCACGACAGCGCCAAGGGCTACGTGCGCCTGCCCGCCGACCCCGGCATCCCGCTGCCGACCCTGCTCGGCGCCGCCGGCATGAGCGGCGTCACCGCCTACTACGGCATGACCGATATCGCCCCGGTACAGCCCGGTGAAACCCTGGTGGTCTCCGCCGCCGCCGGCTCGGTCGGTTCGATCGCCGGGCAGATCGGCAAGATCCGGGGCGCCCGCGTGGTCGGCATCGCCGGCGGCGCCGACAAATGCCACTACCTCGTGGACGAACTTCGCTTCGATGCCGCCGTCGACTACAAGGCCGACGACTTCAAGCAGCAGCTCAAGGCCGCTACCTCCGACGGCGTGCACGTCAACTTCGAAAACGTCGGTGGCGAGGTGATGCGCGCGGTGCTCTCGCGCATGGTCATCGGCGGGCGCATCGCGCTGTGCGGGCTGATCTCCGGCTACAACAGCGGCGAGAAGCCCAGCGACGACTATGGCATCTTCGTGATGAAGCGGCTCAGCATGCGTGGTTTCCTGGTGCTCGACTACACCAAGACCAAGGAGGCTGTGCATGCCATCACTGGCTGGATTCGGGAAGGCAAATTGAAGACCGAGGAGACGGTGGCTGAAGGGTTGGAGAACGCACCCGTCGTGCTCAATCGGTTGTTTGATGGGAGTCATCGGGGGAAGCTGGTGTTGCGGGTGGATGCGCAGGCTTGAGCGAGCTTCGCGCTCGTCAGTAGCAAGAGCTTTCGTGCGCCTTCGGCGCGCGAGTCACTTTGACTCCAGGCATCCTGTCCTTCGCCCTTCGGGCCGGCTTCGCCGTTCGCGCATGCTCCTGCATGCACGTGGACAAGCAAAAGAGAAGTACCTCGCCCTCCGCAGGGGGTGAAAGCTCTGCTCTTCGACAGCATTCCGGTCGCGCGGAATCGCCCGGTGGCCGGTGGATTCCGTAAGGCGGGGAGCAGGCACCTGCTCGAGTATTCCTTCACTCTATGGGCTTGTTGCCCGCTACAGTGAGGCTCGACGGTTCCGGTCTCATTCCAGCCATTCGATCCATCAACAAGCAGCATGCCCCGCCATGTCCACCACCCCTGCACTGATCACCTTCGACATCTTCGGCACCGTGCTCGACTGGCGCAGCGGGATGGAGGCGGATTGCGCCGAGGCGGGCCGGCCGTTGCGCTTCCCCGGCATGCGGTTGCCTTGTGCCGGGGGGGGACGCATGATCGGGGTCTGCCCCGGAGCGAAGCCTGCCGGGCACGTGGCGGCCGATCGGCGGGCCACCTTCATCGAACAGGCCAGCAGGAGTAGCGCGCCATGCCAACGAACGCCGCCGATGCCGGTGCATCTCCCGCGCAGATCGTCCGGTATCGACGCGAATTCCAGCCGGCTTTCGAGCGCATCAATCGCTGGTGGCTCGATGCGCACGATCTGCTCGAACCGGCGGACCTTGCCTACCTGCAGCATCCCGAGGAACAGATCCTGGCCGGCGGCGGACAGGTCTTTCTGGCGCTGGACCGCGGCAAGGTGGTCGGCACCTGCGCCGCGATCCGCGTTTCGGCCGGCACCTTCGAACTGGCCAAGCTCGCCGTCGCGCCCACCTCGCAACGGCGTGGCCTGGGACGCCAGCTGTCGCTGTCGGTGATCCAGTTCGCCCGCGCGGCGGGCGCGTGCGAGGTCGTGCTCACCTCCAACACCGCGCTGGTGGATGCGATCCGCCTCTACGAGGATATCGGCTTCAAGCACGCGCCGATGCCGGCGGACGTGCGTTACCGGACCGCGGACGTCTACATGGCGATGGGCTTGCGGAAGGCGGTCTGACGCCCGGTGGCGGATTGCAGCTTGCCTTGCTGCAGCAGTCGTTCGCGGTACAACAGGGCCCACTGCCTAATGTTCGTTCCGGCCGCCCGACCCGCGATTGACGTTCATGCCGATGGGGGCATAGTGTGCTGATCGTCCCATGACGCCATGCAAGTTGCCGACCATGAGTATGGATATCAGCATCACCCTGAGCGACTCCGACCTTGCGCTTTTTGTCGACGGCATGAAGAGCGCCCGGAAGAAGGTCGACAACCTGGATGCCGTCAGCATCGTCGGCGCCGCGCGCAAGCTGCTGGAAGATACCCGCTGCAAGGAACTGCCCGATTTCGTCGCCACCCGCCTGAAGCACCTGGAAACCATGATCGCGATGGTCGAGGATGCCGGCTTCGGCCTGCCCGCGGCGGATCGCGACAACGTGCTGGCCGCGTTGACTTATTTCGCCAGTCCCGACGGCCTGGTACCGGACAGCGTGCCGGTGCTCGGTCTCCTCGACGACGCGATCATGATCGAGTTGTGCGCGCTCGAGTTGAAGCACGAGATCGAGGCCTACAACGACTTCCGCAAATGGCGCGAAAACGAAGCCTCCCGGCGCAGCCTGAATACCGCCGAACTCATGTTGACCCGTGTCGATTGGGCCGAAGCGCGACGGGCCGAGACCATCGAACGCATGCACCGGCATCGCGAGGAGTCGTATGTCAGCGGTACGTGGGCGCCGGTGCTGTTCAAGGTGCGTTGATCGGGGCATCGAGGCGGTGCGTGTCGCGACAGGCAGGCCGGCCCCCGTAGGAGCGCACCCTGTGCGCGATGCTTTTGCCCGAACGCTGGCAAAGAGCGATCGCGCACAGGGTGCGCTCCTACCCGAGCCGGGAACCGGATGCCCTCAGGCCCCCGCCGGCTCCAGCGTCAGGCGGTGCTGCTCGGGCCCCGGCAGCAGTGGCGTGGGCCTTCCCTTGACCCAGTCCGCATGCCCCGCGCCATAGTACGGCGACAGCGGGTTGTCGCTCTGGCCGGCGGGCATTTCGAGGATGCCCTGGGCTTCGTGGCCGGGCGCCACGTCGAGGCGTTCGGAGGCGCCGAAATCAGGGGCGGCGACGCGCGGCATGTTGTTGTCGCCGGGCAGCGGCTGCCCGGGCATGTCGAGGAAATGGCCGAGCCAGCCGGGCAGTGCACGCGCCAGCGGGTGATCGATGCGGGCGCGGTTGACCTCGCCCCAGGTGCGGGCGGTCAATCCGCCGCTCTGGCGGCCCAGCGTGTCGACGACCTTGCGGGCGGCATCGAGCAGTAGCGCATGCCAGTTTCTGTACCGCGGATCGAGCAGGTAGGCCGGCTGTGCCTGGGTCAGCATCCACACGGCCGCTTCGGCGCTGTTCTGGTCGGGCCAGGCGAAGTCGCCGTAGCGCTGCCTGACCCGGGCCACGAACGGCGCCAGTACCGCCTCGGTGACCTGATTGCGGAACGCACGCACCAGCCGGTAGTCGACGCTGTCCACGGCGGCCCGGTCGTGCCACGGGGTAGTGAGCTGATTCAGCTGCTGCAAGGCCGGGTCACGGCTGCCGGCCAGCGTCCGGTGCAGCAACTGCTGCCAGCGGGTCAGCAGCACGGCGCGGTTGTCCAGCTGGATGTCGAGCAGGTCGCCCGGTGAGAAGCGGCTGTGCGCGAGCAGATCGTCGCGGATCTGCTGCGCGCGTGCGCCGAGGTCGTGGCCACCGTCGCCGAGCAGGGCCAGCGCGCTGCCGTCGACGGTGCGGTTGTTGGCGGTCCACAGCCGGCGGTTGGCGGGATCCTCGATGCGCGGATATTGCGCGGGCGCCGCCCAGCCCTGCCAGCCGCTGCCGGGCCGCGACCAGTCCGCCGGCAGCAACGGATCGAAACCGCTGCGCAACGGAATGCCGTTGCCGGCAATCGTCCAGCCGATGTGCCCGGCGCTGTCGGCGACCAGCAGGTTCTGTGGCGGCATGCCCAACCGGGGCGCCAGGGCGAGTGCCGCCGGCACATCGGTCGCGTGTTCGAACTGCATCAGCGAGAGGTTGTAGCCGCGTGGCCGGTCGCCGATCCACGCCAGCGCCAGCGCCGTGCCGTCGACGTCCGTGCCCATGATCGGGCCCCAGCGGGTGTCCTCGACCTTGAGGAGGGTGTCCGGCCGGCCCCTGACCTGGATGTGTTCGTCGTGGACCTTGATCGAAGCCCAGGCGCCCGGCACCTTGTAGCGGGTGGGGTCGGCCGGGTTGCGCTGTACGCGCACCCAGTCCAGCCAGTCGCCATAGCTGTTGGTGAAGCCCCAGGCGATCTGGCCGTTGGAGCCGACGATCATCGCCGGCGTGCCGGGCAGGCTGACGCCGTTGACGTCGCGCTGGCCGTGCGGGGCGCCCGGATCGGGATAGCGCAGGCGGGTGCGGAACCAGATATCGGGTACGCGCAGGTGCAGGTGCATGTCGTCGGCGAGCATCGCCGCGCCGCTGCCGGTGAGCGTGCCGGCGACCGCGAAATTGTTGCTGCCGGGACGCGGCGCATCCAGCGCCGGTGCCCGCGCGGCGGCCGGGCGGGCGGAGGCCTGGGCAGTGGCGAGATGGCGCAGGTTGAACACCCCGGCCGCAGGTATCACCGGCGAGCGCGACAGCCGGCCAGTCAGCGGTGCCTCCCACTCAGGGGCGGGCGCCAGCAGGAAATCCGCCAGCGGGCCGGGCAGCACCGAGCGCAACTGGGCCAGTCGCAGTTCGCGCTCGTTGCGGCCGTCGCCGTTCAAATCCAGGTACATCGCGGCGATCACCAGCAGGCTGTCCTCGGATCGCCACGGCTGGGGCTTGCTGCCGAGCAGGAAGTATTCCCACGGTCGCACGTTCAGGTCGGCAAGGCCGGCGTTGACGCCGTCGCGATAGCGGTCGAGCTGGCGTTTCTGCGCCGGCGGCAGCTGCGCGTACGCGGCCAGGGCCACGGCGCGCAGACGGTGCCGGCGATGATCGAGGTCGGCGGGCAGCGCCGCCGGACCGACCAGTGCCGCCAGCTCGCCGGCCGGCACGCGGCGCATCAGGTCCATCTCGAAGAAGCGTTCCTGCGCGTGCACGTAGCCCAGCGCATAGCTGAGATCCGCGCGGTTTTTCCCGGTGAGGGTGACCGTGCCCAGCGCATCGCGGCTGACGCTGACGCTGGCGCTCAGCCCCGGCAGCCGGCGCTGCCCGTCGAGACGGGCGCGGCTGCCGGCGAGCAGCCACCAGCCCGTGACGAACGCTGCCACCAGCAGCCCCAGCAACGTCCACAGCAGGCCGCGCCAGACGTGCCGGATGCGCCGCCGGGATCGAGGCGTCATCGCGCGACGAACACGGCAAAGATGCCGGCGTAAGGCTTGACCAGGAACGCCGGTGCGCCGGAGTAACCCTCGCCATCGACATACAGCTGCGAGATGCTGCCATCCAGATACAGCGCGTCACGGCAGCCGAGCTTGTCGCGGAACAGCCGTCCAAACGTGTGGAAGTTTACCGGCGCCTCGCTCACCGCGAACACCACCTCGGTCGGCGTTTTCACGCAGACGCCGCTACGCCATTTCAGGCTGGCCGAGTCGTCGACGAACTGCTGGTTGAGCTTGCCGTCGATCAGCAGCATCGGGCCGGACTGGGTGGCCCATTGCGCGCTCCTGCCATCCGCCTTGAAATCGGCGCTGGTGCGTACCTCGGCATGGCCGTCCGGATACACCGCGAACACCCCGTTCGGCAGCAGCGAGAAATTGCCGGAAGCGGGATTGCCATGCGCCAGGTTCAGCGGCACCACGGTCTTGCCGTTTTCCACATGCAGGCCCAGCGGCGCCAGACGGTGGTCGTAGATGCCGGCATTGGCGGCAAACAGCAGCCGCTGGCCGTGCGCCTCGCCCCACTGGCGCAAGGTCTCGATGCTGCCGAACGGCTGCCCGCTCTGCGGATCGCGCCAGTGCAGGCTCAGCCGGTCATGCTTCAGATCCAGTTGCACCACGCGGTAGTTCTGGCCCTCGAACACCTGCTCCGTGCTGTCCAGCGCCTGTGCCGCCGGGGTGCAGCCCACCAGCACGCCGGTGAACAGCAACAGCGGCAGCAGCCAGCGCAGCGGCTGACGGGCATGGCGGGTGCGAAGCGGAAGCGGGGTCGTTGCGCGCATCGGTCGATGGTCGCCGCCCGGCCGCGGCAGTGCAAGTCTGCCGGAAGTCAGTGTTCAGGCAAGCGCGCGATGCGCACAGTCCTGCGTGCGTCATCCGGCGCGAACGGGCAGCTGCCGTTAAACTGGTCTTTTGTCGGTACCCGTCCCATGCCCTACACCCCGATTGTCGCCACGCTCGGCTATGTGCTGTCGCCGGACCGACGCGACGTGCTGATGATTCATCGCAATGCCCGCGCGGACGACCTGCACCTGGGCAAATACAACGGCCTCGGCGGCAAGATGGAGCCGGGCGAGGACATCGCCGCCTGCATGCGCCGCGAGATTTTCGAGGAGGCGGGCCTCACCTGCGAGTCGATGCAGTTGCGCGGCACGCTGAACTGGCCGGGCTTCGGCAAGCAGGGCGAGGACTGGCTCGGCTTCATCTTCCTGATCGACGGCTACGCTGGCACGCCGTTGACGGCCAATGCCGAAGGCACGCTGGAATGGGTGGCGCGCGAGCGGCTGATGCAACTGCCGATGTGGGAAGGCGACCGTCACTTCCTGCCGCTGGTGTTCGACGCCGACCCGCGCCCGTTCCACGGCGTGATGCCCTATCGCGACGGCCGCATGCAGTCGTGGTCGTACACGCGCCTGTAGGAGCGCACCCTGTGCGCGAATGCTCTTGTGTCGGGCGAAGAGCATTCGCGCACAGGGTGCGCTCCTACCGGCGTTCTGTATTCGCCGCGTCAGAAGCCGCTGCGACCGTAGTGGCGGCGACCGCCATTCAGATGGCTGGTGCCGACGCTGATCGACATGCTCATGCCGCCCTGCGGGTCGTCGCAGCTGCCCAGTCGTTTGGTGACGTTGATCGTGCCGGTCTGGTAGTTGCCGCTGAAGTGATTGCCGGCCGCCACACCCATTCCGACGCTGCCATGGACCTGGGCCTTGTTGTAGGTGGCATCGTCGCAGGCCGGCGCCGCGGCGGCCGTGTCGTTGCCGATGCGGCCGCTGGTGTCGCCGTAATAGACGCCGGGGGTCTTGCTGGTCGGCGCGGCGGTGGCGCCGATCGCCGGCACGCTGCCGGTCATGATCGGGTTGGCCGCCGCTGCGGGTGCGGGTGCGGTCGAGTTTGCCGCCGGCACATCGCCGGGCGGCAGCTTCAGGTTCAGCGGCTTGCCGTTGGTTTGTGCCCACACCGAACCGACCAGCAGACTGCCGGCGACGATACTGAACAGTCGCTTCATGTTCATGTGAGCTCCAGGGCCTTGCATGCTCAACGCGCGACGCGTGTTGGCGTGGACATCGCATGTTGGAAAGGCAGCATGACAGGAAGTTCCTGCCGCAGCCTTTCCTGCCGTCGCCGCTCAGGCCGTCGTCTCGATCCGTTCCACCCGGCGCAGGCCGCGCGGCAGCACGCCGCCGCGGGTGGCGCGGTTGCCGCCGTATTCGACCAGGTCGGCCCATTTCAGGGTGAGCTTGCGCTGGCCGGCATACAGGGTCACCTCGCCCTTGCCCTCGGCCACCACCGCCACGCCGACCACGCGCTCGTCGCCGCTGGCGAGTCTGGCCTTCGGAATCTCGATCAACTTGTTGCCCTTGCCCTTGTCCAGCTCGGGCAGCTCGGCGACCGAGAACATCAGCAGATGGCCTTCGGAGGTGACCACCACGATGCGGTCGCGCGCCGGGTCGGGGCTGATCTGCGGCGCCAGCACTGTCGCGCCGTCGCTGAGGCTGATGATCTGCTTGCCGGCCTTCTGCCGGCCGGTCAGCGCCTCGAAGCGGGTGACGAAGCCGTAGCCGAAATCGGTGGCCAGGATCAGCCGGGTGTCGTTGTCGCCGGCGATCAGCGCATCGAAGCTGGCGCCCGGTGCGGGACTGAAGCGGCCGGTCAGCGGTTCGCCGTTGCCGCGTGCCGAGGGCAGGGTGTGCGCGGGGGTGGAATAGCTGCGGCCGCTGGAGTCGATGAACGCCACCTGCTGGGTGGTGCGCGCGTTGACCGCCGCCAGCAACTGGTCGCCTTCGCGGTAGTTGAGCGCTTCGGCGTCGATGTCGTGACCCTTGGCCGCGCGCGCCCAGCCTTTCTGGCTCAGCACCACGGTGACCGGCTCGCTGGCCACCAGCGCGCTCTCGTCCAGCGCCTGCGCCACCTCGCGTTCGACCAGCGGCGAGCGGCGGGCGTCGCCGAATTTCTCGGCGTCGGCGCGCAGCTCGTCCTTGATCAGGCCCTTCAGCTTGGCCGGCGATTTCAGCAGCACGTTGATGCGCGCGCGCTCCTCTTCCAGTTGGTCGGCCTCGCCGGTGATCTTCATTTCCTCGAGGCGGGCCAGCTGGCGCAGGCGGGTTTCGAGGATGTAGTCGGTCTGCTCCTCGCTGAGCCGGAAACGCGCCATCAGCACGACCTTCGGATCGTCCTCGGTGCGCACGATGCGAATGACTTCATCGAGGTTGAGGTACGCGATGCGCAGGCCTTCGAGCAGGTGCAGGCGGCGTTCGACCTTGGCCAGCCGATGCTCGAGCCGCCGGGTGACCGTGCTGGTGCGGAAGCTCAGCCACTCGGTGAGGATGCGCTTGAGGTCCTTCACCTGCGGACGGCCATCCAGGCCGATCATGTTGAGATTGATGCGGAAGCTCTTTTCCAGATCCGTGGTGGCGAACAGGTGCTGCATGGTCTCGTCGGCGTCGACGCGGCTGGAGCGCGGCACGATCACCAGCCGGATCGGGTTCTCGTGATCGGACTCGTCGCGCAGGTCCTCGATCATCGGCAGTTTCTTGGCGCGCATCTGCGCCGCGATCTGCTCGAGGATCTTGGACGGGCTGACCTGGTGCGGCAGCGCGGTGATCACGATGTTGCCCTCCTCGCGCCGGTACACCGCGCGGGCGCGCACCGAGCCGCCGCCGCTCTGGTACATCGCCAGCAGGTCGGCGCGCGGGGTGATGATCTCGGCCTCGGTCGGGTAGTCCGGTCCGCGCACGTGCTCGCACAGGTCGGCGACGCTGGCGTGGGGGTCGTCCAGCAGGCGGATGCAGGCGCTGGCCAGCTCGCGCAGGTTGTGCGGCGGGATGTCGGTGGCCATGCCCACCGCGATGCCCATCGAGCCGTTCAGCAGCACGTGCGGCAAGCGTGCAGGCAGCCAGCTCGGCTCGTCCATGGTGCCGTCGAAGTTCGGTACCCAGTCCACCGTGCCCTGGCCCAGCTCGCCCAGCAGCGCCTCGGCGATCGGGCTCAGCTTGCTCTCGGTGTAGCGCATCGCGGCGAAGCTCTTGGGGTCGTCCGGCGAGCCGAAGTTGCCCTGGCCGTCGACCAGCGGGTAGCGGTACGAGAACGGCTGCGCCATCAGCACCATCGCTTCGTAGCACGACGAATCGCCGTGCGGATGGAACTTGCCGATCACGTCGCCGATGGTGCGCGCGGATTTTTTCGGCTTGGCGGTGGCGGCCAGCCCCAGCTCGCTCATCGCGTAGATGATGCGCCGCTGCACCGGCTTCAGGCCGTCGCCTACGAACGGCAGCGCGCGGTCCAGCACCACGTACATCGAGTAGTCGAGGTAGGCCCGCTCGGCGTACTCCTTCAGCGGGATCTGTTCGTAGTTGGCTTGCAGGATCATGGGTTACGTCGATTCGATGGCGCGCGAGAGGCGCGGATAGCCGGACGATGGTGCCAGAAAGCGCCCAGATCGTGTAGGAGCGCACCCTGTGCGCGAAAACCGCCGCGTGTAGGAGCGCGCTTGCGCGCGATGCTCCTACTCCATCTTTGACGAAGAGCATCGCGCGCAAGCGCGCTCCTACACACGGAACGGATCATTCGCGGACCGCTTCGATGCCCAGCTTGCGCAGCTGCGCCTGCACGCGGTCCGGTCCGGCCAGGTGGGCGGCGCCGACGGCGATGAAGACGGTGCCGGGCTTTTGCAGCATGGCGGCGATTTTGCCGGCCCAGTGCCGGTTGCGTTCCACCAGCAGGCGCTGGTAGAGCTGCGGTTCGCGCTGGCGCAGGTCTTCGTCTTCGAGTCTGGCGATGGCGGCGGTGTCGCCGGCTTTCCAGGCGCCGATCAGCTCGGTGAGTTCGGTGCTGCCCTGGTCGGCATCGTGCAGGGTCGCGCGCAGGAACGCCAGTTCGACGGCGGGCGGCAGGTCGGCCAGGAAGCGGATCTGCTGCCCGGCGGTTTCCAGCCCGTCGACCGGCTTGCCGGCCGCCAGCATCTGCGCTTTCAACAGCTTATCGACCCCGTGCGCGGGATCGAGCCCGGCCTTCAGCAGCGGCGTCACGGCCAGGGTCAGCGCGGCCAGCCAGGGGCGCATGATCTGCAGGGTGCGCACGCCACCGGGCACACCGGCGGTTTGCGCGGCCGATGCCAGGGCGGCGTTTTCGCGCGGGCTGAGTTTGTCGGCGAGCGGGTGGGCCGGGTCCAGCCCGTATTGCAGCAGCAGCGCCTGCATGTGCGCGGCATGACCGCGGACACCGCTTTGCGCCTCGGCCGTTACTTCGGTACGACGGCCGATGTATGGATCAACCTGCAAAAGCGGTTCGAGCTGGAAACGGCGCGCCGCGAACTGGGCGATACGCTGGCTCACATCCACCCGCGTGCGGCGTGATGGCCATGCGCTGGTGGGATAGCGCCCTTGCGTCCGATGACCAGGGGCGCGCGAGGCACCGTTCTTGACGGTGTCATGTTCGTGTTGTTCCATTGGCCGACCGCCCTGTGTTGCGCATGGCGGTTCCGTCCTGCAGGAAACACATCGATGAAGATATCCGTATCCGGCGTGGCCGGAGCGATCGGGCCTTGCCTCGCGCGCCTGCGCCCCTGGTTGATCGGCATCCCGCTGCTCGGGGCCTGTTCGGCCAGTCCTGCGCGGTCGGCTCCCGTGCCGCCGGCGGTCGCGGCGCCGGTGCGTCACGTGTTCGTGATCGTGCTGGAGAACGAGCCCTACCAGGTCACCTTCGGCGCGCAGTCGCTGGCGCCGTATCTGGCGCACGAGCTGCCGCGGCAGGGCGCGCTGTTGCCGAACTACCACGCCATCGGCCACTACAGCCTGGACAACTACATCGCGATGATCAGCGGCCAGGCGCCGAACCCGGCCACCCAGGACGATTGCAAGGTGTTCAGCGAGTTCAGCCGCCACGCGCCGGGGCTGGATGCGAACGGGCAGGCGCGGGGCGAGGGCTGCGTCTACCCGGCGGATGTCCGGACGCTGGCCGACCAGCTCGAGTCCGCCGGGCTGGGCTGGAAGGGCTACATGGAGGACATGGGCGCGGACCCGGCGCGCGAAGCCGCGACTTGCGGACACGTCGCCATCGGTGCCCCGGACGTCACCAACCACGCCAGCGCGAAGGACCAGTACGCCGACAAGCACGATCCTTTCGTGTACTTCCATTCGATCATCGACGACCCGGCGCGCTGCGCGCGGCACGTCGTCAATCTCGACCGTCTCGCGCGGGACCTGCAGCGCGCCGACAGCACGCCGAACTTCGCGTTCATCACGCCGAATCTGTGTCATGACGGCCACGATGCGCCGTGCGCGAACGGCGAGCCGGGCGGGCTGGTTTCCGCCGATGCGTTCTTGCGCCGGTGGGTGCCGCGCATCCTTGCCTCGCCCGCGTTCCGCCAGGACGGCCTGCTGGTGATCACGTTCGACGAAGGCACCGACGCACAAGCCTGCTGTGGCGAGCAGCCCTTGCCCGGCGGGCCGCCGCCGGGACTGCAAGGCCCGGGTGGCGGTCGGGTCGGCGCGGTGCTGCTGTCGCCATACATCGTGCCGGGTACGGTGTCGCGCACGCCGTACAACCATTACAGCCTGCTGCGCACGGTCGAGGATTTCTTCGGGTTGCCGCATCTCGGCTACGCCGGCTCGCCGCAGCTGCGCGCGTTCGGCAAGGACGTATTCAGCGCCGAGCCGGCGGCAGATCAGCGCGGCGCGCGATAACCGCCGGCCACGCCGTGCGGGCTCAGCACCAGTTGCCACAGCTGGTCGCGCCGGCTGCGGAACACGCCGATGGCACCGGCCAGGTAATAGCGCCACATGCGCCGGAAGCGTTCGTCGTAGCTGGCATCCAGCGTCGGCCACGCAGCCTCGACGTTGGCGAGCCAGCCGCTCAGCGTGCGGTCGTAGTCGGCGCCGAAGT
The DNA here is from genome assembly GCA_004322005.1 of Rhodanobacter sp. Classification (GTDB taxonomy): domain Bacteria; phylum Pseudomonadota; class Gammaproteobacteria; order Xanthomonadales; family Rhodanobacteraceae; genus Rhodanobacter. Next base: position 52,905 of record SCRF01000120.1, read on the forward strand.
TGTGCCAGTCCTCGACCACGAACAGGTCTTCGAGCGCGCCGGTCACCTGGCTGGCGGCGGGAATCACCGAATTCGGGAAGATGTATTTCTCGATCCACGGATCGGTCTGCGCCGGTGCGCTGTTGCTGCCGATGCAATGCAGCAGCGACAGGCCGTCGTCCTTCAGGCAGCGCCTGACGGTTTCGAAATAGCTGCGGTAGTTCTTGCCGCCGACGTGTTCGAACATGCCGATCGAATACACCGCGTCGAAGCATTCGTCGATCTCGCGGTAATCCTGGAGGCGGATCTCGATCGGCAGCCCGGCGCAAAGTTCGCGGGCATAGTCGGCCTGCTGCTGCGACACGGTGATGCCGACGCCCTCGACGCCGTAGTGTTCCGCCGCGTACTTCAGCGCCTCGCCCCAGCCGCAACCGATGTCCAGCACGCGCTGGCCCGGTTGCAGTTGCAGCTTGCGGCAGACCAGGTCGAGCTTGGCCGCCTGGGCATCGTCGAGCCGGTCGGCCGCCGCCCAGTAGCCGCAGGAATACACCAGCCGCTTGCCCAGCATGGCCCGGAACAGGTCGTTGCCGAGGTCGTAATGCACCTTGCCGATCTCGTAGGCGCGTTCGCCGCGCTGCAGGTTGATGAAGCGGGCCTTCAGATGGGCGAGCAGGACGTCGAGCGTTTTCAGTTCCTGATCCAGGCCGGCGGTCAGCAGTCGCGTACACAAGCCGGGCAGGTCGTCGGCATCCCACCAGCCGTCCATGTAGGACTCGCCCAGCCCCAGCGAGCCGTGCGCCAGCACGCGCGCATAAAAGCGTTGATCGTGCACGCGCAGGTCGATCGGGGCGCTGCCGTCGAGGTGGATCCCGGCGTGTTCGAGCAAGTCGCGGGCGCGTTCTTTCAGGTTGTCCTGTTTCATGCTTTGCCTCGCCGTTAGCGGTGTCGATTCCAGAGTGCGGGTTTGCCTTGGGCGATCAACCCTTGCCCAGCAGCGCAAAGCTTGCCGGGGAACGCGCATACACCGCATTGACGCCTTCGTCGCGAACCAGCTGCAGCAGAAATTCGACTTGATCCTCGCGCAGCAGGAATTCGACTTTCACCGGCAGGTCGTCGGCCAGCTCGAAGAATTGCTCCTCGTGCAGTACGCCATGCCGGCCGAAACCGGCGATCGCGCGGAATACCGAACCGCCGCTCAGACCGTGGCGCTTGGCCTGTTCCAGCAGCCATTCGGACAACAGCATGCCGCCATGCCTGGCACGCGCATGACAGTAGAAATACAGATGTACACCCTGTTGAACGGTTTCCTGGTTCATGGCCGACTCCGGAATCAATAACGCAGCAGGCTGCGGGTGAGCGTGATGCCCAGCACGGTCATCGTCAGCGAGCCGACGACATGTACCGCGACGTGGCCGCTGAACCAAAGGTACTGCTGGCGCAGCAGCAAGTTGGTGGCTTCGGCCGAGAAGGTGGAGAAGGTGGTGAGGCCGCCGAGGAAGCCGGTCAACACGAACAGCTGCAGCTCCGGCGACACGGCCTGGAAATGGCGGAACAGGCCGATCGCGCAGCCCATCAGCAGGCCGCCGGTAAGGTTGGCCGCCAGCGTGCCCAGCGGCAGGGTGGGGAACAGCGGGTTGAGCAGCACGCCCAGTCCGTAGCGCAGCCAGCAACCCAGGGCGCCGCCGACGCCGATGGCAAGGAATCCGGTATAACCCACGAGCGCATCTCCATCTGAATCTGAGGGGAAGTGTCCGGTTGCCGGGTGGCAGGCACGCCTGCGCCGCCGGAAGCCGGTGGTGCAGGCATCATCAACTTCAACGCCATCATGCGAGAAGCGGTTTGTTCCGGGGATGCCGAAGGCTTCCTCGAAACGGGAGGCATGCCATCTCCCGGGCATCCATCCTAGCAGCCTGTCGGACTTTGGTTGGCCGGGCTGTCCTATACTCGCGGCGACCTAGCCTGCACGACCGTTGCCGCCATGAACCCAACCCGTCGCACCGTGCGGCGCAGTCTGCCCTGGCTGCTGGCCGCGCTGTCGATGATCGGCCCGTTCTCGATCGATGCGGTATTCCCGTCGTTTCCGTTGATCGGCGCACGCTTCGGCGTGGATGCCACCGCGCTGCAGCAGCTGATCAGCGTGTATCTGATCACCTACGCGGCGATGAGCCTGTTCCACGGCGCGATCTCCGATGCGGTCGGGCGCAAGCCGGTGATCGTCACCGGCATGCTGCTGTATGCGCTCGCCTCGGCGGGCGCGGCGCTGTCGACCTCGTTTACCATGCTGCTGACGTGCCGCGGCCTGCAGGGCATGTGCGCCGGCGCCGGGCTGGTGGTGGGGCGCGCGGTGATCCGCGACAGTCTGCATGGTGCCGCTGCGCAACGGCTGATGTCGCGGGTGATGATGATTTTCGCGGTGGCGCCGGTGATCGCGCCGATGGTCGGCGCACTGCTGCTGTCGCTGAGCGGCTGGCATGGCATCTTCTGGGTGCTGTCGGGCTTCACCGCGACGCTGTCGCTGGCCTTGCTGCTGTTGCTGGAGGAAACCCACCCGGCCGAACGGCGCACGGCATTTGCGCCGCAGCCCTTGCTGGCCAGCTACGCGTCGTTCGGTCGCGACCGCGTGTTCTGGCCGCTGCTGATTTCCAGTGCGGTCAATTTCGCCGGGTTGTTCCTGTACATCGCCTCGGCCCCGCGCATCGTGCGCGAATTGCTGCACTTGTCGGCGGCAGGTTTTCCGTGGCTGTTCATACCGGTGGTGATCGGCCTGGTCGGCGGTGCGTGGCTGTCCGGCCGGATGGCCGGGCGGGCCAGCGTGGGCGTCACGGTGAACCTGGGCTATGCCGTGATGTTGCTGGCCTGCGCGCTGCACCTGTTGCTGGCGCAGGTGTTTCCCGAGCCGCGCCTGCCGTGGTCGATGTTGCCGCTGATCTTGCAGGCGGTCGGGGTGCAACTGGCGTTTCCGACCTTGACGCTGTTGCTGCTGGACCGCTTCCCGCACCAGCGCGGCGGCATTTCCTCGGTGCAGGCATTTGCCAGCCTGCTGCTCTGCAGTGTCGTTGCCGGGGTGCTGTCGCCGCTGCTCTCGGTCAGCATGCGGCATCTCGCGCTGGGCGCCACGGCGCTGACGATCATCGGCGCGTTGTCGTGGTGGCGCTACAGCACGGTCACGCGGCGGCCGTTGACGCAATCGATGGCCAACCGGGATCCCGGCGTGGTCGTGCAGGCGGAAATCACCGAGCCGCACTGAATCGGCGCGATCGGCGGCGCTGCGCACGGCCGCCTTTCGCGGCAATGGCATGAGGGCGGAAGGGGTCCCTCAGCCGTAACTGCGCAATTTCGGCCACAAGCTGCTCCAGGGTATTCGCAGGTGGCGGCAGACGAAGATTTCCGGGTGATCGCGGGTTTCCTCGTTCTCCACGCCCTGGCGGTTGCTGACGCGGCCGGCCGGCGTGCAGTCCGCCGGCGCCTTGCGAATGGCTTTCGGGTCCGCGCCCAGCACGATCAGCGTCGTTGGCGGCGGATTGCCGTAGCCGCGATACCACCAGGAATTGACTCCGCTGATCGCGGCCGGCAGACCCAGCGCAGGGCCGTACAGTTCGATCGCGCCGGCCTCGCCATAGTTGCTGGCGAGCACGCCCGTCTGCGCGCGCTCGCCGGCCGGCAGGGCGCGGTAGATGCTGGCGACCTGAGCGACCAGTTGCCGCCAGCCGATCTGTTCGGCGAAGTCGTCCTGCACCGTACGGCTGATGCGCCAGCCGATGGAGTTCACCGGTGCCAGTGGCAGGGCTACCGCAGCACTGCTGACAGCGGCCATGGCAAGCAGGATCCCGGTGGCGATGCGCAGACCCCGCGCGGCGCCTGGCCGCAGGCGGGCCAGCCAGCGTTCGCCCGCGACGGCACCGGCAGCGAACAGCATCGGATACGCCGGTGCCATGTAGTAGGCGCGGCCCTGGCCCAGCGCAAACAGCGCCAGCGGGACCAGGAACAGCCACGCCAGCATGCGATAGCGGACCGCGTCCTTCGCCCACATCACGAACCCCAGCCCGCCCAGCCACAGCGGCAGCGTGAACAGGCTGGCATTGACATACAGCTGTTGGCTGAAAAAGCCGTCGGCGCGACCGATGCGGACGTCACGCGCATGGATGTGCCGGATGAAATCCAGATACACGAAATCATGCCGGATCTGCCATAGCAGGTTCGGCAGGAACAGCAGCAGCGACAGCGCCACCCCACCCCACAGCCATGGACTGGCGAGCTGTCGGCGCAGCGTTGTGGCCAGGACGCCCGCGGCCAGCCCGGCAACGCAGAACAGCATGGTGTAGCGCGTGAGCATGCCCAGCCCGACGGCCAGGCCGATCGCCAGCCACCAACGCGGATTGCCGCTGTTCAGCAGGCGCACGACGAGCCATGCCAGCAGCACCCACCAGAGAAAATCGAAGGTGACGTACATGAACTCGCTGCCCACCAGCAGCGAGAACGGCATGCATGCCGTGGCCAGTGCGGCGGCCAGCTGCGCGCCGCGATGGCCGCCCATGTCGCGCGCGATCAGCCCGGCCAGCAGCATGGCGGCGCACTGCGCCAGTGCGGAGAAGAAGCGGAAGCCGGCCAGCGAGGTACCGAACAGCGCCAGTTCGATCCGGCCGACGAACGGCGTCAGCGGCGGATAGGCGACGTAGCCCCAGGCCAGATGCCTGGCGTCGGCGAGCACGGCCAGTTCGTCGCGATGGAATCCGTAGTGGCGGTCGAGCAGTACCTGAAGCAGCAGCCTCAGGCAGGCCAGCGCGAGCAGCACGACAAGATCCGCGGAGCGCGGAGTGAGCCTTGACCAACGCATCGGAGGTGTCGCCACGGTCATGTGATGGCACAGCGTAACCCGGGAGGGATGGCGGCCGGAACAGGCGTCGGGATGCTTCCGTTGCGGACGCGGTGCCTGCGCTCCCGGAACCTGTCAATGCATGGGTGAAGACGAAAACCGGATGCGGCCCCATCAGGGTTGCCGGATCCCGCCTCGCGTTGTTCCATGACCGTCGGCCGTCAGCAGTTGATGATCGACCAGCCAGCGCCGGGCATCGTCGGCGTCCTGCTCGAACCAGGCGCGGGTCGAGCCGAGCCGGAACGAATAGCCCCATGCATCCATGTCCGTCATCAGGCGTGCGCGGCCGACACCCGGCAACTGGTCGGCCAGCACGATCTGCAGGTAGCAGGTGGCGTCTTCCTCCTCGATCGAGTCGGTGGCGTCGGTGTGCACGGCGGCGCGGCGTTCGGGCGCCAGCACGATCAGGTGGCAGGCTTCGTGCAGCAGCGAATGGACCGGGGTGTCGTCGCGCGCATGAACCGTGGCGCCGATGATGCCGGCTTCCTCGTCGCCCCAGAAACTGCCGGGGATCGGTTCGCCCGCGGCGACGCGCTGCAGGCGCAGGTCGAAACGGGCGAGCAGGGCGGACGGCGCGTCGAAGCCGATCCGGCCCACCCGCAGCACGTCGCTGGCCGGGTTGCCGGATTCGGGAAGGGTGTCTGCTTCGGAATGCATTTGCGTGCGCGGAGGACGCCGATCGGTGAGGTGATGGAACAGCGCCGGGTGGCGATGGACGCCCGGTGAAAAGCGGATGGCGATGCCGTCGCGGGACCGGTCGGAGCGCCTACCCGATCGTGGCTTCGTTCCGGGTCGGGTTTCCGGCGGCCGGCTTGCCTTCCGGCAGGGTGACCGAGAGTTCCAGTATCTCGTGGCCGCTGTCGCGTTCGAAATTGATGTTGATCGCGTCGAGATCGACGTGAACGTATTTCTTGATCACTTCGAGCAGCTCGTTGCGCATCATCGGCAGGTAGTCCGGCGCGCCGCGGGTGGAACGTTCCTGCGCCACGATGATGCGCAGACGCTCGCGTGCCACGGTGGCGGTCGATTCCGGCTTGCGCTTAAGGAAATCAAGGATACCCATCGTGGTCAACCTCCGAACACGCGCTGGAGAAAGCCTTTCTTCGGCACATCGATGAAGCGCAGCGGGCGCACTTCGCCGAGGATGCGGGCCACGGTATCGCTGTAGGCCTGTCCGGCCAGTGAATTGGCGTCGACGATCACCGGGATGCCGTTGTTGGATGCGGTTAGCACGTTTTCCGATTCGGGGATCACGCCGACCACTTCGATGCCCAGGATTTCCTCGACATCCTTCACGCTGAGCATTTCGCCGATGGCGACCCGGGTCGGGTTGTAGCGGGTCAGCAGCAGATGCTGGGTGACCGGGCCCTCGCCGCGTTCGGCGCGCCGGGTCTTGCTGGCGAGCAGGCCGAGAATGCGATCGGAGTCGCGCACCGAGGACACTTCCGGATTGACCACCACCACGGCGTGGTCGGCGAAATACATCGCCAGGTGCGCGCCTTTCTCGATGCCGGCGGGCGAATCGCACACGACGTAGTCGAAGCCGTCCCCGGACAGCCCGTCGAGCACTTTCTCCACGCCCTCCTGAGTCAGTGCGTCCTTGTCGCGGGTCTGGCTGGCGGCCAGCACGTAAAGGTTGTCGTAGCGCTTGTCCTTGATCAGCGACTGCTTGAGCGTGGACTCGCCGTGCACGACATTGATGAAGTCGTACACCACGCGCCGCTCGCAGCCCATGATCAGGTCGAGGTTGCGCAGGCCGACGTCGAAATCGATCACGGCGACTTTCTTGCCGGCCATCGCCAGGCCGGTGGCCAGTGAGGCGCTGGTCGTGGTCTTGCCGACACCGCCTTTGCCGGAAGTGACGACGATAATCTCAGCAGTCAAGGGCTCATCTCCGGATGGTTCTTCTTGTTGGGTGGTTACAGTTTCGCGAGCAGCAGTTTTTCGCCTTCGAGCCAGCATTGCACGGACTGGCCCTCGAGGTCGTCTGGTATTTGTTCGAATACGCGGTAATGGCCGGCGATCGCCACCAGTTCGGCGCGGAAGTCGGACACGTAGATGCGGGCCGTCTCGTCGCCCTGGGCACCGGCCATGGCGCGGCCGCGCAGGCTGCCGTAGACATGGATGTTGCCGTCGGCGATCACTTCGGCGCCGTTGGCGATGGCGCCGGTGACGATCAGGTCGCGATCGCGGGCATAGATTTGCTGGCCGGAACGAACCGAGCCGGCATGATGCTGGGCACCTTGCCGGCTGCCCGGCGCCGGCACGGACAGGATCGGTTCGCGCTGCTGTTCGCGCGCTGCCGTTTCGCTGCGACGTGCCGGTTCCGCCGAGGCCGGCGCCGCCGCCCCGGCCCCGGCCGGTTCATAGGCGGCGCGGAACTTGGCGATCAGCGGCAAGCCCATGCGGCTGGCCAGCGCTTCGGTATCGCTGGTGCCGTAGGCCAGCCCGACGGGCAGCATGCCGGCGCGGCGCACCGCTTCGAGCAGCGCGTTGACGGCAGCGTCGTCCGGCAGGTTGAGCAGATGACTGAGATCCAGCACCACCGCTGCACGGGAAAACATCTGCGGCGCGGCGCGCACGCGCCGTTCCAGTTCGTCGCACAGTGCGGCAGCATCGACCCGGCGCACTCGCACACAGGCGATGCCGACCTGGCCGAAACGCAGGTCACAGGCGTCGGAGGTATCGACCTTCGCATTCATGGATGCCGATCTCCGGCGACGCGGCGTGGACCGGCGTCTTGCGATACGGGGCGGCGTTCGGCCAGCCACGGCACGTCCGGCAGCCCGCCATGATCGAGCCAGGTATCGCGCACGTAGGCGTAGCTGGGCAGATCCCTGGCCAGCAGGCTGACCTGCGGGCCATCCTTGCCCATGCGCTGCTGTCCCACTTCCTGAAAGCCGTAGGTGCCGTGGAACAGCACCACCACGTCGTCGCGCGGCTCCAGGAACACCTCGCAGGCGAGCAGCGGCACGCGCACCTCGGCATAACTGTGCACGTCGGAATAGAAGATCCGGCCCAGCCCGTGCCTTCGATAGGCGTTGGCGATCACGATGCGGTCGATGTAGACGAATTGCGGGTAATGCTCGGAAAACCAGCGGTAGTTGGGGCTTTCGTAATCGCTGCCTTCGCGCAGAGCGATCAGGAACCCGGCCAGCTGGCCGTCGATTTCGGCGACGCGGAAATATTCGGCGTGTTCGTAGAAGTAGCGCAGGCGGGCCGCATCAAGGGCGAGGATGGAGCGACCGGCGATGTTGTTGAGCGCCAGTACCGCATTCAGGTCGTGCTCGCGCACGTCGCGGATGGCAAGGGCCATTCGTTGCTCCGCAATGGTGGATTCGGGGACGAAACCGGTCGACGGTCCCGCACTGACGTACATTATGGCATGCAGGCGTGACCAGTACATCTTGCGCAGGGCATGTAAAAGCTTCGTAAATTGGCGGTGTCCGTGGCTGGCGCTGCGGCAGGCATGACTTTGCGCCGATTGCGCGAATGGTCCGCACGTCCAATCATGCACGGCATGCGCTGGTCATTCTTCAATCACATCCGTCTGCTGCGTTATGCGGGCTTCTTCACCTATCTGTCGGTGGGGACGCCGCTGATCACCAGCTGGGCCACCGAGCGGCTGGACCAGCTGCAGCGACCGAATTTTTCGCTGCTGCTGTGGACGCTGTGCTACCTGGTGTTCGGCCTGATGTACTGGCTGTTGACCAGCAACCTGGGGTCGCGGCGCTATCCGGGCCTGAAGCTGCTCGGGTTGGCCTTGATGACGGCGGCGGCGGTGGCGGTGGGCTGGTACAGCCACAGCGGATTGTCGGCGATGCTGATGGTGGTGGCTTCGGTGGTGCTGCCCTGGCTGCTGCCGTTCTGGCTGGGCGTCTTCTGGCTGGTGCTGCAGCACCTGAGTCTGGTCGCGGTCTTCGCCACGTTTCCGGAATACGACCACAGCGTGGCGGTGGGATTCCTGCAGGCCAGCATCTATCTGGGCATCTCGGTGCTGGTGTTCGTCACCTCGACGGTGGCCAGCCAGCAAGCCGAGCAACGCGAGGCGCAGCGCCGGCTCAATGCCGAACTGCTGGCCACCCGGGCGTTGCTGGCCGAGTCCAGCCGCATCGCCGAGCGCATGCGCATCGCCCGCGACCTGCATGACCTGATCGGCCATCATCTGACCGCGCTGAGCCTGAATCTCGAGGTGGCCAGCCATCTCACCAACGAGGCGGCGGCGGCCCACGTGCGCAATGCGCAGAGCACCGCCAGGCATCTGCTCACGGATGTGCGCGAGGCGGTCAGCGAGTTGCGCCAGGACGATGCCATCGACCTCACCCAGGCGCTGCGCAGCCTGACCGAAGGCGTGCCCGGACTGACCGTGCACGTGGTGATGCCGCCGCGCTTCAGCGTGGAGGACCCGCGCCGCGCGCAGGTGTTGCTGCGCTGCGCGCAGGAGATCATCACCAATACCGCCAAACATGCCGGCGCGCGCAACCTGTGGCTGAACTTCGCCTATGCCGAGGCGAGCCTGCTGGGCCTGCATGCGCGCGACGACGGTCGTGGTGCGGCACGGGTCGAGCCAGGCAACGGCCTGTCCGGGATGCGCGAGCGGCTGGCCGAATTCGGCGGCAGCCTGACGCTGGATACCGACCTTGGCCAGGGCTTTGCGCTGACCGTGCGATTGCCGCTGGACGAGCACGCGGCGCTGGCGCACGCGCCGACGCGATTTGAACCACCGGCGTTGAATGTGTCGTAATGTGGGCGGCTCGCATTGCCGTGCGAGAATGCCCATTGATCGAGAATGGCGCCAGGTGCCTGTCGGGCTTTGGTGGTCGAGACGAGAATTCGGCTGCGCGAGGACTGATTTCTGACGCTTCGCCGGTCCATGGTGGTTCCATGGGCCAGGAAGCGGCGAGAATATGGACCGCACAGCCGGCTTCGCAGCCCGGCCACCAAAGTCCGACCGGCCTTCCCGGGAAGGCCGGGTTCCGGTGCCATCTCATGAATCACGCTTGCCCGAGGATTCGCGATGATTTCCGTTTGTCTTGTCGACGACCAGAATCTGGTGCGCCAGGGTGTTCGCTCCCTGCTCGATCTGTCCGAGGATATCCGGGTGGTGGCCGAATGCGCCGACGGCGCACAGGCGGTGCAGGACATCCCGCGGGTCAAACCCGACGTGGTGCTGCTGGATCTGCGCATGCCGAACATGAGCGGGCTGGAAGTGCTGCAGGCGCTGTCGACGCGCAACGAGCTGCCGCCGACCATCATCCTCACCACCTTCGATGACGATCAGCTGGTATTGCAGGGACTCAAGGCCGGCGCGCGGGGGTACCTGCTGAAGGACGTCTCGCTGGAGCAACTGGTGGATGCGGTGCGCACCGTGGCAGCCGGCGGTTCGCTGGTGGCGCCGATGGTCACCCAGCGATTGATGGCCGGTGTGGCGCGGATGCAGAACCAGTTCAGCAGCCTCGAGCAACCCGATCCGCTGACCGAGCGCGAAACCGAGATCCTGCGGCTGCTGTCCGGCGGTTACAGCAACAAGGAGATCGCCAACTCGCTCAAAGTAGCCGAGGGCACGGTGAAGAACCATGTTTCCAACATCCTTTCCAAGCTTGGCGTACGCGACCGTACGCGGGCGGTGCTCAAGGCACTCGAGCTGGGAATCGTCTGAACGATCGCTCGTCGCGGATGGCGCAATGGCGCGATTTGCCATGCCTGCCCTGGCTATGCCGGAGCCTGTGCGGCGGTCGAGATTCTGCCGGCGAATAACGGTATCGATCCCAATGGCGTTCCAGCGCGCGAGCAAGTAACATCCGTAGCTTCGGCATTTGCCGCCCCTGCAATAGCCTTGGGGGAAACCCCTCGGGAAGGCTCGTGTGACAACCGGGGGAACATCTTTGGCTTGGCGTAGAGACGTTCGGAGAACTCTGGAATGATGCGTGTCCTTGAATTTATTGCTGCCCTGTTCATCGTCTTGGCAGTCGGTGTATTGGCGGCTGTGGTCATGCCCGGCAGCGGCCATGTGGAGCGTTCGCTGGTCGTCGGCAAGGATCTGCGTCAGGTGTATGACGTGCTCGACAATTTCGGTCGGCTGCCGGAATACGCCGTGCTGCGCTCTCTCGACCCGAAAATCCAGTTCAAGTTTTCCGGCAAGGCCTTTGGCCCGGGGGCCGAAGTAAGCTGGACCAGCACCGATCCCAAGGTCGGCAACGGGCAGTTGACGATCGCCAGCGCCACACCGGATTTCAACAAGGTCGACAGCACGGCCAAGGATGCCAGCATCGTCTGGAACCTGGACAACAACTGGCGCGGTTACGACAAGCATTTCACGCTGGATCTGGCGCGCCAGGGCAGCCGCGGCCAGCTGACCAACGTGACCTGGTCGTATGACGTCACCTACGGCTGGAACCTGGTCAACCGTTTCGCCAATCTGTATATCCACGGCGATCCCGATGCATTCGTCCAGTTCAGTCTGAACAACCTGCAGAACGTGCTGGCCACCATCCCCAATGTCGATTACACCCAGCTGATCCCGTCGATCCAGCAGACTACGCAGACACCGGTTCTGCTGGTCTCCAGCTCGATTGCACGCAAGGAAGGTCTGGATGGTCTGGACGATGCGGTCAACAAGGCCATTGCGGAAATTCAGGCGGCCGCCAAGAAGCTCGGCGTGAATGTGACCGGGCCGCGGATTCTGTTCACCACCAATTATGGCGACCAGACCTTCTCCTTCGACGTCGCGATGCCAATCGATTCCAGCGTGCTGACGGTCAATGGTCAGAACGAGCAGTTGACTGCACCGACACCGCCGTCGCTGGATAGCTCCTCCGCGCCGGCTTCCGCCGGCAGCGCAGCCGCCACCGCCAGCGCTGCCGAAGTCACGCCGGGCAGCCACGATCATCTCGGTCGCCTGGTCGTGAACAACGACGTGCGTGCCGAACTGGCGTTTGGCGGTCCCGCGCTGAAGGGCGAATGGAGCGGCACGTTTGCCGGCGTACCGCAGACCCGCTCGATGCTCAAGGCCTACGCGCAGACCCATGGCTACAAGTTCGACGACGTGGTCAACCCGTCCTACGACATACTGGCTACGCCGGAAGTGAGGGATTCCACCGGCGCCATTACCGCTTACGCCAAGTACGAGGTATATCTGCCGCTTACCCAGGCTCCGCAGCAGACACCGGAGCAGGAAGCCGGCATGCAGCCGCCGACGCCCGATGCCACCGCGCCCGCCTCGTCCTCGTCGGCCCCGGCCGCAGCCAGTTCCGCGCCCAGCGACGGCAGCTGAGCCGCGAACGCCGAGCCTGTACACTTTCGGAAACCCCGTCCGCCCTGCGGTCGGGGTTTTTTCTCGATTGGGTCAGCCATTTGGAAGGCCATGAGTCATGCCCTGCCTCGTCTCCACTGCAGGCTCCGGCAATGTGAAGCACGACGGACGTCGACTGGATCACGAGGTGCCTCAGGGGCGCGTCAGCCGGTAGCGCAGCGCATGGCTGTTGGCTCATCGACGATCATCGTGGTCTCGTTTGGACTGCATCGTTATTGACCCGCAAATGCCTCTGCAGCGGGCATGCCCGCGCGATAGCGTGGCGATCGGGGATTGGCAGTAGTACCTGCCGGACGGTTGCCCGTCGAGTCGGGTGGGCCAGGGTGGACATCTGCTTCTGGATGAGCCGGCATTTGCACCGATGCCGTGCAGGGCACGGCCTGAGGTGGCTTCTGACCGCCGCTTACATCGGCACTGCAAAGGTAGCCCGGGGGCCAAAGCGGTATTTGCTCGATTAAGATAAGTACCACTTAAATACCAATACCGCAGGATTTTATTTCATCGTATCGAATCGGTGGCTCGTCAGCGTCTTTCGTGTGCCTTGAGTGGGCCAAATATCCAATCTTTCCGGGGGACGGAGCCATGCGGTGATTGCACAAGTGGATTCGTATTGGTATGTTGTCAGCAAGAGAGGCTGCCTTGTTCAACGAATCTTGCCGATCCCGCGCCATGGCTTGGGCCCCCTCATCGCCGAACTGCAGAGCAATTGATTTGACCAAGGGATCCGATGAACGCCGACGACACACTGATGTACCGCGAAGCGCATGAGTCAGCCGAGGTGGTCGCGCGCCAGTTCGCCGCCAACGAAGCCGTGGTGACGGCATTGGCGCGATCGCTGCGTGCGCAACCGCCGCGCTTCATCGTCACCTGCGCGCGCGGCAGTTCCGATCACGCCGCGGCGTATGCGAAGTACGTGTTCGAAACCCAGCTCGGCATCGCCACCGCGTCCGCCTCGCCGTCGGTCACCTCGGTCTACGCGGCCGAGCAGCAGTGGCAGGGCGCGCTGTTCATCGCGATCTCGCAGTCGGGCAAGAGTCCCGACCTGCTGCGCAATGCGCGGGCGGCGAAGGTCGCCGGAGCACGTGTGGTGGCGCTGGTGAATGTCGAGGACTCGCCGCTGGCGGCGATCGCCGATACGGTGATTCCATTGCATGCCGGCCCCGAACGCAGCGTGGCGGCGACCAAGAGCTACATCGCTGCGTTGGCCGCGGTGCTGCACCTGTGCGCGCGCTGGCGCGGCGACGCCGATCTGGGCGCCGTACTGCAAGTGCTACCGGATGCGTTGCGCGCCGGTTGGGACACCGATTGGTCATCGTTGAGCGAGGGTCTGCTCGCTGCGCACAACCTGTTTGTGGTCGGACGCGGCTTCGGCCTCGGCATTGCGCTGGAGGCGGCGCTGAAGTTCAAGGAAACCTGCGGCCTGCATGCCGAGGCATTCAGTGCGGCCGAGGTCAGGCACGGGCCGATGGCGCTGGTCGGGCCGCAGTTTCCGGTGCTGTGTTTCGCCCAGGCCGACGACACGCTGGAGAGCACGCTGGCGGTGGCCGACGAATTCCGCCGGCGCGGTGCGCGTGTCTGGATAGCCGCCCCGGGCCTGCAGGGCAACGGCATCTTGCCGGTGATTGCCGGGTTGCCGGCGTTATGCACCCCGCTGCTGATCATCCAGAGTTTCTATCGAGCCGCCAGCGAGCTGGCGTTGCTGCGTGGGTTCAATCCCGACGTGCCGCCGCATCTGAACAAGGTGACCGAAACGGTCTGATCGTGCGGTCCATCGCTCCTCATGGGTAATCGCCATGCTTCATTCGCTCACCAACGCCCGCGTACTCGCACCAGACGGCTGGCGCGACGATCTCGCCGTGCTGCTCGACGGCGCGCGCATCCTCGACCTGCTGCCGCGGTCCGATCCGCGCGTGCGCGGGGCGCCACAGCAGGATCTGGGCGGCGCCATGCTGCTGCCCGGGTTCATCGACGTGCAGGTCAACGGCGGTGGTGGCGTGCTGTTCAACGATGCGCCCACAGTGGAGAGTATTCGCCGGATCGGCGCGGCGCACCGGCGCTTCGGCAGCACCGGCTTGCTGCCGACGCTGATCAGCGACGAGGTGCCGGTGATGCGTGCGGCGCTCGCCGCGGTGGAGCAGGCGCTGGCCGAGGGCGTGCCCGGCGTGCTCGGCATCCATCTGGAAGGGCCGTACCTGGCGCGCGCGCGTAAGGGCGTGCACGATCCGAACCATTTCCACCCGCCCACTGCCGATGAACTGGCGCTGCTGTGCGCGCCGCACCGCGGGATCCGCCTGCTGACCCTGGCGCCCGAGTGCGTGCCGGCCGGCAGCATCGCTGCGCTGGCGGCGGCCGGAGTGATCGTCTGCGCCGGCCACACGGCGGCCGACTACGACACCACCCGCGTGGCGCTGGCCGCCGGCGTGCGCGGTTTCACCCATCTGTTCAATGCGATGACGCCGCTGGGCAGCCGCGAACCGGGGGTGGTCGGCGCCGCGCTGGAGGATGCCGGCAGCTGGTGCGGCTTGATCGTGGACGGCCACCACGTGCATCCGGCCAGCCTGCGCGTGGCGATCGCCGCCAAGCCGCGCGGCAGGTGCGTGCTGGTCACCGACGCGATGCCGCCGGTCGGTGCCGATGATCCCGCGTTCGTGCTCAACGGCGAAACCATCACCGCGCACGAGGGCGTGTGCCGGACCGGGCAAGGCGTGCTGGCCGGCTCGGCGCTGGACATGGCCGGTGCCGTGCGCAACGCGGTGCAGCTGCTCGGCCTGCCGCTGGACGAAGCGGTGCGTATGGCCAGCACGTATCCCGCCGAATTCCTCGGCCTGGGCGCCAGCCACGGCCGCATCGCCGCCGGCCACCGGGCGGATCTGGTCGCGATGGACGACGACTTCCGCATCCGGCAGAGCTGGATCGGCGGCGTGGCCGACATGGCGACTGCTACCTGAGCCAACGCTGGTCTTCGGTGGGCGGCTTTTGTGGGGGCGGCTGACATTGCCTACCGTGGCAAGCGGATCTTCCTGGTGCAGTTGCTTCCCGTCGCCATGCGGGCGCGGGCGATTACGCGCAGGCACTGATGGCCGGCGCGCACCATGGTGTAGCACGGGAGCTGGCGATGGCGATCAAGACCAATGCGGATCTCAAGGCGTCGCCTGCTTCGTTGAGCGGACCGACAGCGTCAATCGGCGAGAACGAGGAGACCGTCCTTCCGGCAGGCCGTCAATCTTCCTGTAGGAGCGCACCCTGTGCGCGAATGCTCTTGTCACGGCCGCCACAAAGAGCATTCGCGCACAGGGTGCGCTCCTACAGACGGGCAGCGGCCTGCGAGCCGCCGTGTGCTCAGCGCCGGGGTGGTGCGGGATGCCGCGGCGCGGTCGAGCCACGCACCACCAGTTCGGGGCTGAAGCCCTCGTTGGCGCTGTTGACCGGCTCGCCGTTGGCGTCGCGTTGCAGGTCGGTGATCAGGCGTTGCGCGGCGTGCCGCGCGATCTCCTCGGTGGCCTGGCGTGCCGTGGTCAGCGGCGGCCACGACTGCTTGGAGAACGGGCTGTCCTCGAAGCCGGCGATCGACAATTCGTACGGCACGTTGATGCCGTCCGAATGCGCCGCCGCCAGCACGCCGGCGGCGATCTCGTCGTTGGAGCCGAAGATCGCGGTAGGACGATCCTTCAGCGCCAGCAGCTTGCGCGCGCCGCGGAAACCATCGTCGAACGTGTAGTCGCCCGGCAGGATCAGCTTGCGATCGAGCGCGGTGCCGTAGTCCTTCAACGCATCCTCGTAACCCTGGTAGCGCTCGGGGCTGGAACGGTGCTGGCGTCCGCCCCACAGGAAGCCGATGCGTTGGTGGCCGAGCTGGATCAGATGTTCGGTGATCGCATAGGCGGCGTCGCGGTCGTCCACGTAGACGCATGGATAGCCGTCCTGCGGATCCTGCCGCGCCGAGATGATCCGCATGAACGGGATCTTCGCCTCGCTCAGGCTGCGGATCAGTTCCGGCTGCTCGGACATCGGCGGCGCCAGCACCAGCCCGGCCAGTCGCGAGCGGCGCACCAGCTCGCGCAACTCGTCGGCCAGTTTCGGCGAGGACGAATCGCACGGGTGGATCTGCAGGCCGAAGCCGCTGCTGCGGCATACCGACAGCACGCCTTGCTGCAGGTTGATGATGTAGTGCGCATTGGGGTTGTCGTAGACCAGCCCCAGCGCATACGCGCGGGTGCTGCGCAGGCTGCGCGCGGAAGGATCGGGCTGGTAGCCGAGGGCGTCGATCTCGCGCTGTACCTTCGCGCGGGTGCGCTCGTGCACCGAGGGCTCGTTGTTGATCACGCGCGAAACCGTCTTCAGCGAGACGCCGGCCCGTTTTGCGACATCCTTGATGGTGGCGCTGCGCACCGCTGAACCTCATGCATACGAAAGGACAATGCGTCGGCCGCACCATCGCGTCGACAGCGCCGCGCGGGGATGTGCGGTGCCGTGCGCATACTAGCGTGTTGGACCGTTGACGGTCGAGGCGGGAGTCGGCAATGGTCAGCTACGGAAGCATCCGGCGCAATGAGTAGTGAGTGGATATGGAGAAGTGAGTGGAGAGGAGTGAGGAGTGAGAGAGATCAAGAGCAGAGGCGTTCAGGAGCACTGAGAGTGTGAGCTTTTCTCTCACTCCTCACTCCTCTCCACTCATTCCCGTTGCGCGCCCTGGCCAGCCCGGTGGCCGGCCAGGCCGTAATACAGGATGTACAGGTAGCACGGCACCATCAGCAGCACGAACGCCAGCTGGAAGTCGACGTGCTGTTTCAGGTGCACGAACAGCTGCGGCACCACCGCACCGCCGGCGATCGCCATGATCAGCAGTGCCGAGGCGCGTTCGGTATGTGCGCCCAGACCCTTGATCGCGAGCGGAAAGATCGCCGGCCACATCATCGCGTTGGCGAAACCCAGCGAGGCGACGAAGCCGACCGAGACATAACTGCGGGTGAAATACGCACCGATCGAGAGCGTCACGCCGAGCACTGCCGAGATCGCCAGATAACGCTGCTGCGTCACGATGCGCGGGATCAGCAGCAGGCCGGCGAAATAGCCGATCAGCATCGCCATCAAGGTGAACGCGGTAAAGAATTTCGTCTGGTCGAGCGGCAGATGGAAGCTGGCGCCATAGGTGCCTATCGCATCGCCGGCCATCACCTCGACGCCGACGTACACGAACAGGCACAGCACGCCCAGCCACAAGTGCGGGAAACTGAAGATGCTGCCGTTCTTGTGGCCGATCGCCCGCTCGCTGTTCGCGCCCGCCGGCTTGATCTCGGGCAGCGACGAGCGGGCGATCCAGATTGCCAGCACCACCAGTAGCCCGGCCATGGCCAGGTAGGGCAGATGCACCTTGCCGGCGAAGGCATTGAGCAGGGCTTCCCGCGCCTGCGGCGTCGGCGCCGACTCGACCTGCTGGCCAAACGTGCCGATGCCGCTCAGCACGAGGATGCCGAAGGCGTACGGTGCGATTGCGCCGGCCAGCTTGTTGCAAATGCCCATGAATGCGATGCGCTGCGCGGCGCTGTCGATTGGGCCCAGGATGCTGATGTACGGATTGGATGCAGTCTGCAGTAACGACAGGCCGGCACCGATCACGAACAGTCCGGTGAGTGAGCCCCAGAAGTTGCGAATGACGGCGAACTGCCCGAACAGTACCGCACCGATCGCCATCACGAGCAGACCCAGCGCCATGCCTTTCTTCATGCCGGTACGACGCAGCACCAGCGAGGCCGGCAACGACAGGATGAAGTAGGACAGATAGAACGCCGATGGCACCAGGAATGCGTAGACGTCCTTGACCTGGAAGGCCAGTTTGACGAACGTGATTAGCGGTCCATTCAGCCAGGTCACGAAGCCGAAGATGAAAAACAGCACGCCGATGATCGCCATCGGCCCGAAATTCGTACGGTCGGACGGCGCCGCCGTCAGCGTTGTTGCCATGGACTGCTCTCCCCACAGTGGCCCTGCTGCGCCGGTCGAATGTCCGGGACAGTCAGGAATGTCTCTTTATCCACTTTAACCGGCAACGTTGTCAATGCGAAATCCGCCAAGGCCACCGGAACAGGCGACTGATACGGCCTTCCAGACGGCTATATATCACCTCATTTGCCGCACTGCGACAAGTTGCATAGGCGCCCACGTTGTGCCTTTAAAGCCGTACACATAGCGGTTTGAGCGATTACTTCAAGTGACTTGTGCGATTACTGTGGCGAATATGCTGCGGCGCCGTGATCCGTCGGCAAAAATATTTCAGAAGAAGTGTTGACAACGTTGTCATTCTAATTGCAGACTCTGCCGGCATCGGGCATCGGGCATCGGGCAACGCGCTTCGGTCGTCGGTGCGTCGTGCCGCCCGGCCACACGGCTGCGCAACCAGATCGTTACAGGAGAGGGGAGTGGGGGACGTCACCAACCAGCATCAGGTAATTGCAGCGCCCGCATCGATGCTCGCCGATGCGCCGCAGGCGTCGCGTGCCGCTGGCCATCAACCGTTTCTGGCGGCGGACGTGGGCGGCACGCATGCCCGCATTGCCCTGGTGGTCGGTGTTGCCGGTGCACGGCATCCGATCCGCCTGCTGCATTACCACCGTTACAGTTGCGCCGACTGGCCGGGGCTCGCCGCGATGCTGCACGACTTCATGCGACGGCTGGCCGACACGCCGTACGCCACCGCGTGCAGCCGTATCGGGCGTTGCGCATTGGCCTGTGCGGGCTATGTGCTGGACGACGCCATCATCAACGAAAACCTGCCGTGGCCGGTGTCGATCGACGAGATCCGCGAGAGCCTGGGCATTGGCCATCTCGCGGTGATCAACGATTTCGAGGCCGTGGCGTATGCCACCCAGTTCATCGGCATCGACGAGTCACAGCCTGTCATCGAGACGGCGCAGCTGCCGTTGCCCGGCCCGGTGCTGGTGATGGGGCCGGGTACCGGGCTGGGTTCGGCAGTGCTGTTGCCGGGCACGAAACGGGCGCAGGTGCTGGCCAGCGAGGCCGGTCAGGTTTCGCTGGCGCCGGGCAACGAGCGCGAGATCGAGATCCTGCGCCTGCTCCGGCGCGAACGCGCACACGTGTCGTACGAGGACGCGCTGTCCGGGCCGGGTCTGCTCAAGCTCTACCGGGTGCTGTGCGAGCTGCGCGGGACCGTACCGCGGCTGATCACGCCGGCGGAAATCACTGGCGCCGCGCTGCTCGACAGCGACGCCGCCGCATGCGAGACGCTGGACGTGTTCTGCGCGCTGCTGGGCAGCTTTGTCGGCGATCTGGTGCTGCTTTATCGCGCCTGCGGCGGGGTGTATCTGGCCGGCGGCATCCTGCCGCGGATCCAGCCGTTCCTGCTGGCCAGCACGTTCGCCGAGCGCTACTTCAACAAAGGCGTGATGCAAGCCTATCTGCAACAGGTTCCGGTACGACTGATCGAGCACGGTCAGCTTGGCGTGATCGGCGCGGCGGGCTGGTTTCTGGACCAGGGACACGACCAAGGACAGAGAGATTGAAACGACCGCTCTGGTGACACGGTGTCAAGCCAACTGCCGCACCCGCGATAGCAACAGAAACAGAAACAGAAACAGAAACAGAAACAGAAAGAGAGCAGCCATCCACAGCAACGACCGCCATCTTGTCGGTCCTAATTCGAGACAACCTCTACGGGAGGAACACCATGAACTACCGCAAGACTTTGCTAGCTGTCAGCATCATCACCAGTCTGTGCGTTTCTGGCACCGTGTTCGCGCAGGACAGCACGCCGTCGACCGACGGCAGCACCTCCAGCACCCAGCCGCAGAAGTCCAAGGCCAAGCAACTCACCACCGTCACCGTATCGGGCCTGGCTGCGAGCATTGCTGACTCCTTAAATCAAAAACGCGATGCCTCATCGATTACAGATGTCATTACCGCGGAGGACACCGGAAAATTTCCAGACCTAAATGTCGCTGAGTCTCTCCAACGGGTGCCCGGCGTTACACTGGAAAGAAACTACACAGGAGATGGTGATTCGATAAACCTCCGCGGCCTGGGTCCCCAGTTCACTGTCGTTGAAATAAACGGTATGACCGGCGTTTCATCGGGTACAGATTCAAATTTTGGATTGTCAAACGGCAGTCGAGGATTTAATTTTGAAATTCTGCCATCCGAACTTTTAAAGAACGCCACGATATACAAGACGTCGAGCGCAAGTTTGACCGAAGGGGGCATGGCAGGGGTTGTACAGCTGGAGACGCCAAAACCGTTTGATTACGCTGGTTTTAAAGCTGAGGTCTCCGCATCAGGTAACCATAGCACCAAAGCCGAAGAATGGGACCCGCGCGGATCCTTTCTGATCAGCAAGAACTGGCATAACGAATTCGGTCTATTGGCTTCGCTTGCTTATGCAGACACCACGTACCGCGCTGATTCAGTCCAAGGTGGCAGTTATCGGCCATTTAGCGCTGTAAATACAGGTGTTCCAGCTAGCGGTTCCATTCTCTCCGATATGATAGCCAATGGGCCACGCTACATGGCCTACGATGATCACCGGAAGACCCTTGGCTCGACCGTGGCAATGCAGTGGAAACCATCACACGAATTTCAACTAACCGCGGACGCCATACTGGGTTCTTTGAAAAGCAATCGCAATATCACGCGCGACGACGCTGCCTTGGAGAGTGGACTCAATCCACCGCTGTCAGCAACGGTAACAGATGGATTGATCACCTCAGGTCAGTTCACGGGCGTCCAGCAACGCGTAGGAACAAATTATTTGACCACCAACGAATCATTGGGCCAGTTCACGGTGCATGCCGATTGGCGTCCAGCCGACTCGTGGTCTATCCGTCCCTTCATGGGTTACGCAACCCGGGATGCCAAAAGGACTTGGGATCTATACTCGTTTCGCCTTGCGCAGAATGGTCAATTTGACCCCGGCGTAGTCAGCTACAACATACGAGGCAATTATCTCGATTTCAATTCGACAGCAACGGATTTCTCCAGTAACCCCCAAGACTTCTTGCTAAACGTGTTTATCGACCGACCACAAGAAGATAAAGATACTGCACGTACAGCCAAACTCGACATTCAGCACTTCTTTTCTGCGGACTCCGCGCTCGCGAGTCTTCAGTTTGGAGTGCGTGCGGAAGATGACACAAGGACCACCATCCAAACCCAACAGCGTTTAAACAGAATTGCGGGAACTGCCGTTACGGCCCCGCCTGGCCTCGGCTCCGTATTCACTCTCGTCAACTTCAATGTTGCAGGCTCGACTGCACCGAGCAAGCTTCTCGAAGCTGATCCTTCTAAGGTCGCAAGTGTCTTTTATCCAGGTGGTGTTGCCGTTAATGGAACCGCAATCAGCAACCTGACCGGTTACGCTGCAGAAGCCTCCTATCAGATCGAGGAAAAAACGCTCAACGGATATATCCAGGCGAATTTCGAAATGGGAGCCGCAAAAGGCAATGTTGGCGTTCGATTCGTTCATAGCCAAGAGATTTCGAGCGGAAGTTCTGTGGCAAATATTTTTTTGCCAACCCAAGCTATTATGCCAGTATCCGATACAAATACATACAACATGTATCTGCCAAGCGCGAATTTGCGATATAACCTGACAGACAATCTGTTGTTACGCGCGGCCTATTCCCAGACGATGACACGCCCGGACCTCAATCAGTTGGCGCCATCGGTAAGCGTGCATGGTATAGATCAAAGCGGCGGTACGGGAACGACCGGTAATCCATATCTAAAGCCCTACAAGGCTAATAATTACGACCTGGGCACGGAATGGTACTTTTCACGTGATGGACTTCTCAGTGCCACAGCATTTTATAAAAAACTCGGTGGATTTATCGATACAACTACGTTTACCCAAATGGAAACATACCCTCGTCAATCTGATGGCGTACTTGTTTCCGGGCCGATTATATTCACCAAGCCTGTGAACGCAGTTACTGCGAACATCAAGGGACTGGAGCTATCAGCGCAGTCACGATTCTCATTCTTGCCCGTTACCTGGATGCAAGATTTCGGTGGTATATTTAACTACACTTATACTGAAAGTGGTGCTTCTTATTCGCAAACCAAAGACGTACGCAGCAGGGGTTTGCCAGGCTTGTCAAGAAATAGCTACAACGCAACGCTTTATTATGACAATGGCAAGTTGAGTGCACGTCTATCCTATGCTTGGAGAGGACGCTATCTGGCCAATTTCACCGATGATTTTGGTGTGCCACGGTTCAGAAATGCTTATGGCCAACTTGATTTTTCATCGAGCTACAATTTCTCAAAACAATTGAGCGTTCAGTTGGATGTTCTAAACTTGAATAATGCACAATTTATTGACACATCTACTGGGCAGTATTATCCTTATGGTGTAACCGGTTTGGATCGAAGGGTTATGTTAGGTGTTCGTTACTCGTTCGAATGAAGGAGCCTCACGATTGGCGCCGTTCCGCAGGCGATGTTTCGTTAAAATCTGCGCCCGACGGGCTCAAAAGAGCCCGTCGACGTAGTAACTGTTGGGATGATCTCAGAGCATTGTAGGGAGATGAGCTCGTCTGAGGGTGGTGTTAGTCGCGTTAATCAACGTTGAAAATACTGCTAGTGCCGAGCATTCCACACGCGCACTCAGTTTTGTTTCAAGGCCGTTGAGATATTACAGTATTGTCTGGCAAGGCGGGTTAACGGATACAGGGAAGAACCATCAAGTGGCAGTTTCACGACAACTCGCGCAAGCTGATCTTGGCGGTGTTGAACCAAGAAGATCACTTAAATTTAGTTCAAAATTACGGAGGCCCTCGTGCGAAAAATCAGCTACGTCTTACTCGCTACCCTCTTGGCGACAGCTTGGCAGCAGCCCGTCGTTGCCGGAGAGCCTGGAACGGTGACCCAGGAACTTGAGGCGCGCCTCTTCCCTACTTTGAACGCGCTGGAAGGCTCTTCTTCTTTTCCTCCGGCACTTCGGACTATGCTATCCGAAAGGCGGCAACGAATCGTGGCATGCGCAATGGACGCTCCTTGTCGCGTTAAAGCTTCTCTATGGAGCGTCAATGAGGAAAAGGAACTGGCCGATTGGGCGGCAGAAAAGCATTTCGGCTTAATGTCGAATAGCGCTCGCATTAGGCTAATGGGCGAATCTACGCAGAGCGCTGCTGTGCGCGAACTGGATGGGCTTAACCATATCTTGCAAGTTTACGGGGAGGGGGCGCCGCCCCGCGTTCCGAGTATCGATGGTCCGGATACACAGAATCTATCGCTCTTCAAAAGCGATGTGGGTGCGGCGGTTATGCGTAACAGCTTGGGAGACAAAGAGCCAAACAGCACGCTTGACCCAAGCATCGGTCTGAGCTGCGATTTACTCGACTCAGCTGATCGTCTAGACGCTATTCATTTTGAACATCCTGATCCGAATTCGGCGTTTTTTAAGGCGGATAAACCTATACCTTGGACGCGTTATCGTTACACTGCCATTCTCGTTTTGGGAGTCGGTCCTGAGAGAAATGGTGTGCCTCTAAGCGCTCTAAGCAAGCTCAATGTTGAATTGGCTGCGGAGCGCTTTCATGCCGGCCTCGCGCCGTTGATTATTACGAGTGGCGGCACGGTACATCCGCGTCGCACGCGTTTCGCTGAAGCGATGGAAATGCGTAAGGCGCTGATTGAGCGCTACAACGTTCCACCGGAAGTTATTCTGGTTGATCCACATGCACGTCACACTACAACCAATATACGCAACGCAACGCGCTTGCTAATCGCGCTTCATGCGCCTTTGAATCGTGATGTGTTGACAATATCCAACCCTGCTCATATTAGTGCAATTGAAAGCCCCGAGTTTAGGCAGAGAAATTTGATTGATCTTGGCTATATCCCTGGCAGAATTGGAAAACGCGTATCAGCCTTTGAAACCACGTTTCGGCCTTCAACTTTTTCCTTGCGTATTGACCCGCGTGATCCGCTTGATCCTTAAAAATAAGCGATATTCCTTAATAATTATGAAAAAGCATGTAAGCGTCACTGTTCACAGCTAAATATGCTTATTATAAATTTTAGCTGTGAACGGGGACGCTTGAAGGATGGCAAGAGTACTTACTTTGCAATTTCTGGAATCTGGTGCCTTTACGTATTTTTCAGATTATAACCGATGCTCTGAATTTGGTCGGCGTTCAGCGTGTTTATTCTGACGGTCTTGCCTACGTACTGGCAATCCAGTCAGTTGGTTTTCTGGTTGTCGCACCGTTGCATGGGCCTGTGTTGCTCAGCGATGGCCACTGATCGACCACCACACCCACATCGCTGGCCCGAAACCGCCCACATTGCCTCGCCTACCCATCACTGCGCTCCCATGAAAACTGGGGCGCATCGAAGCAAGTTAGGCTGGACTGGGCAGTTCCAGCGCGGGCTCACGGCGGATCCGGATCCGGGGCGGTTGCCCGTCAGGACAACTGGACGGGATGGTCGATGCACAGGCCGGAACCTTTTGCCGAGGGTGCGGTACATTGACCGTGTCTGCCACATCCAACGGCGCGTCAGCGCGGCCGCGCACCCACCATGATTGAAACCGAACAACTCAGCCGTCGATACGGCAAACTGACCGCGGTGGATGCGTTGAGCATCCGGGTCGAGCCCGGCCAGGTACTCGGCCTGCTAGGGCCCAATGGTGCCGGCAAATCCACCGCCATGCGCATGATCGCCGGATTTCTCGTTCCCACCTCGGGCACGGCACGGGTCTGTGGCCATGATGTCGGGCGCGAGCCGCTGCTGGCGAAGCGGCTGCTTGGCTACCTGCCGGAAGGGGCGCCCAGTTACGGCGAAATGACGGTGCGCGAGTTCCTGCAATTCATCGTTCGCATGCGTGGTCTCAAGCCGGAGGTTGCCTATCGTCGTTTCGACGAGGTGGTGCAGCGGCTGGAACTGGAGGAAGTGCTGGAGTTGGGCATCGACACGTTGTCCAAGGGTCTTCGCCGGCGTGTCGGCCTGGCCCAGGCGATCGTGCACGATCCGCCGGTGCTGGTGCTGGACGAGCCCACCGACGGCCTCGACCCGAACCAGAAGCACGCCGTGCGCCAGCTGATCGACGCGATGGCACGCGAACGCACGATCCTGATCTCCACCCATCTGCTGGAGGAAGTGCATGCGCTGTGCAACCGCGTGGTGATCATCGCGCGCGGCCGATTGCTGGCCGATGCCACCCCGGCCGAACTGGAGCGACGCTCGCGCTATCACGGTGCGGTGTCGTTCAGCGCCTCGGGCAGTGGCATGTCGCAGGAAATGCTCGGTCGCCTGCCGCAGGTGGCCGCGATCGAGGTGGATGCGCTGGATGGGCGCATCACGGTGTTCCCCAAACCGGGCGAGCGCATTCTGGAAGCGGTCGAAATGCTGTTGCGCAAGCAGGGTATCGAAGTGGCGGAAATCCAGCTGGAACGGGGGCGCCTGGACGAGGTGTTCCGCCAGATCACCACCGAGGGCGGCGACGTCGACGCCATGGCGGAGGTGAGGACGTGAATCCGGTCAGCGCAGTGATGCGACGCGAGTTGCGCAGCTATTTCGTGACGCCGGTGGCGTACCTGTTTCTGGTGATCTTTCTGGTGCTGAGCGGCATCCTCACGTTCTACGCCGGCGATTTCTACGAGCGTGGACAGGCCGACCTGCAGCCGTTCTTCGTGATGCACCCGTGGCTGTACCTGATCCTGGTGCCGGCGATCACCATGCGCATGTGGGCGGAGGAGGCCAAGAGCGGCACGCTGGAGTTGCTGCTGACGCTGCCGCTGACGCTGTGGCAGGCGATGCTGGGCAAATTTCTGGCCGCATGGCTGTTCATCGCTCTGGCGCTGGTGCTGACGTTTCCGCTCTGGGTCACCGTCAATTATCTGGGCGCACCGGACAATGGCGTGATCCTGGTCGGCTACCTCGGCAGCTGGTTGATGGCCGGCACGTTCATCGCGATCGGCGCCTGCATGTCGGCGCTGACCCGCAGCCAGGTAGTCGCATTCATCCTGACGGCGCTGGTCTGCGTGTTGCTGATCCTGGCCGGACAGCCCCAGGTGATGGATTTCTTTCATGGCACGCTGCCGCGCCAGCTGGTCAACGCGGCGGCGCACCTGAGCATGCTTCGTCATTTCCAGGCGATTGCGCGCGGTGTGCTGGATCTGCGCGACGTGCTGTATTTCCTGCTCAGCATGATGGGTTGGCTGATCGCCGGTGTGCTGCTGCTCGACCTGAAGCGGACGCGTTGACGCCATGGCCCGCCTGCATCTTCCCCGCCTGCTTGCCACCCCGCTGCATCTCACCCGGCGGCTTGCCCTGTGGGCCCGGCTGGTATTGCTGGTCGTGCTGATCGTGCCGCTGATCGTGACCAGCGGGCGCTGGCTGCATGTGTCGCGCTTCGACCTCACCGCCGACCGGCTGTACACGCTGGCGCCCGGTACGCTGCAGATCATCGATACCTTGCAGCGGCCATTGAAGCTCACCCTGTATTTTTCCGAGCACGCCACCCGGGATCTTCCACAGTTGCGCAGCTACGAGCAGCGCGTGCGCGAAATGTTGCAGGAGATGGCCGCTCGCTCGCATGGCCGCATCCACCTGCAGGTGATCGATCCGGTACCTTACTCCGACGACGAGGCCAGTGCCGAAAGCAGCGGCTTGACGCCGGCCAGCGGCGGCAGCAATGGCGAGCGGGTCTTTTTCGGTCTGGCTGGAAGCGCCATGTCGGGCCAGGCCGACGACAGCGCCACGGAAGACCACGTGGTCGAAAAGTCGCTGGCGATCCCGTTCTTCGATCCGGCACGCGAAGCGTTTCTCGAGTACGACATCGTCAAGCTGCTGTATGAACTGGACCAGTCCAGCAAGCCGCTGGTTGGCGTGATCAGCTCGCTGCCGGTCATGGGCGAGCCTGCGCTCGGCGAGCAGCCCTGGACGGTGATGCAGCAGCTTGGCCAGTTGTTCGACCTGAAGACGCTGGACCCGGCCACACTGCAGCACATCAATGGCCACATTAAGGTACTGCTGCTGATCCATCCGCGGAACCTGTCGGCCGATGCGCAGTATGCGATCGACCAGTACGTGCTGCACGGAGGGCATCTGGTGGTGTTCGTCGATCCCGACGCCGAGCTTGAAACCACCCCATTTGCCGCGGACGTCGGGGGGCTGCCCGATCACAGCTCCGACCTGCCGCGTCTGTTCCGTGCCTGGGGGGTTGTCTACGATCCGCACAAGGTGGTCCTGGACCGCGCCCGCGCGCTGCCGATCGAACTGGCCGGCAGCAATTTCAATCATCCGGCCATGCTCGCCCTTGGCGCGCAGGAGCTCAACCACAACGATGTCGTCACCGCCAGCCTGCAGCGGATCAACGTGGCCACCATCGGTTATTTCGATCTGGCACCCAGCGCACGCACGCGCTTGATACCGTTGCTGCAGAGCAGCTCCGAAGCCGAGGCGGTGTCGACACAGCGGGTGCTGGAGGCGAGCAGCGATCCCACCCTGCTGTTGCAGGACTACAAGCCGGACGATGCCCATTACGTGCTGGCGGCGCGACTGCGTGGGCCGTTCAACAGCGCGTTTCCGGAACGCGCGGGGCAGCCGGGACATCTGGCCAGTTCCGTCCCGCAAGCCGAGGTGGTTCTGGTAGCCGATACCGATCTGCTCAGCGATCGGTTGTGGGTCGAGCCGCAGACTGCGCTCGGCCAGACCCTGATGCAGGCATTCGCCAACAACGGCGACTTTGTCACCAATCTGGTCGACAACCTCAGCGGATCCTCGGCGTTGCTGTCGATACGGGGCCGCTCCACGTCGCAGCGTCCGTTCACCCGGGTGCAGGCGCTGCGCAACGTAGCCGATCAGAAGTTTCTGCAGAAGGAGCGCGAACTGCAGCAGGAACTGCTCGATACCCGGCGGCGGCTGGACGAGCTGCAGCCGGCCAAGGGCAGCCAGGCCAGCAGGATCACGGCCGAGCAGCGCCATGAAATCGAGCAGTTCCGCCAGCGCCAGTTGGGCATCAACAAGGAATTGCGCGATGTGCAGCACCAGCTCAATGCCGAAATCGATGCGCTGGGAATGCGGCTGAAGTTCATCAACATCGTGCTGGTGCCGGCGCTGGTCGCGCTGCTCGGCCTGCTTTACGGCTGGCGGCGCACCCGACGCAGCCGTCAGCGTACATGAGGGGCGGCAGACTGCAGCTACACGGGGCGCCCGCGCCGCACTATGCTTGGCGGTCGCTGGCGGCCGCCGGTGCGGTCGCAGGTGCAGTGAAGTGATGGCAACGTTGTTGAAATGGATCGTGCCGTGGGAGTTTTCGTGGGTGTTCCTCGCGACCTTCCTGCTGGCCTGCGCGCTGTATCTGCGCGGCAGCCGCCGGTTGCGGGTGAGCCTCGGCCGTCAACTGGCGTTCTGGGCCGGCATGGCGATCATCTACCTCTCGCTGCACACCTATCTCGATTACTACGCCGAGCACGAGTTCTTCGTGCACCGCCTGCAGCAGCTGCTGCTGCATCATCTGGCGCCGTTGCTGATCGTCGTCGCGTACCCGGCCGGCACGTTGCGTGCCGGCTTGCCGCTGGCCTGGCGGGCAAGGCTGTTGCGGCCGCTGCAGCGGTCGTGGCCGTGGCGGCTGGTCATGGGCGTTCTGCTCAATCCGACGGTGGCGTCGCTGCTGTTCGTGATCTTCGTGCTGATCTGGCTGATACCGCCGCTGCAGACGCTGGCGATGCTGGACTGGCGCGTCTACCGTTTCATGAACTGGACGATGCTGATCAGCGGGTTCGCCTACTGGTCGCTGGTACTCGATCACCGGCCACATCCGCCGGGACGGATGATTGCCGGGATGCGCGTGCTGTCGCCGGTGATCACCATGTCGCCGCAGATTCTCGCCGGCGCCATCGTCACGTTTTCCAAAACCGATCTCTATCCGATCTTCGAGATCTGCGGTCGCGCGTTCACCTTCAACGTGCTGACCGGGCAATTGATCGGCGGACTGATCACCTGGGTGCCGGCGGCATTGATCGAGACCATCGGTGGCCTGCTGGCACTGCGCCTGTGGCTGAACCTGTCGCGCAGGGGACGCCTGGAACGGCGTCCGCCACTGCAGCCGATCGCGAGGTCATCCGCCACCAGCCCGTAGGAGCCCGCTTGCGGGCGATGCTCTTGGGTGATGCTCTTGCTCCACGCGAAAGAGCATCGCCCGCAAGCGGGCTCCTACGGGCCGGCATCCAGGGCATTGGCGGGGCGTGCGATGAAGTCGGTGGCCAGCGTGCTGCCGTCGGCGAACTTCAGAAGCACGGCAATCGTATCGCCGGGTTTCACCGGCTTGCGGGCCTGCATCAACATCAGGTGGTATCCCGCCGGGGCCAGTACGGCCTTGCCATGTGCCGGGATCTCCAGCGAATCGACCATCGTCATGCGGCTCATGCCGCCGGCGGTGGAACTGCGATGCAGCATCACTTCGGCATATGCGGTGCTGCTGGCGCCGCTGAGCGCGACCGCCTGGTCGCTGCCGTTTTCCAGCGTGACATAGGCGCTGGCGGGAAGGCTGCCGGGCAGCACGCGGATCCACGCATGACGGGCATGGACGTGTTCGGCGGCCGTGGCATGCACACCGCCGGCCAGCAGCAGGCCGGCGAGCAGCAGTGTCATCGAACGTGGTTTCATGGTGCGACTCCCGTGTCCAGCAGCAGATGCAGATCGTGCACGAGGTCATCCTGCGAGTCGGCCGGCGTGGCCAGCACGCGCGGGTTGCCGTCGCGGTCGAAAACATAGATGGCCGAGCTGTGGCTGACCTCGTAGTTGCCGTCGCCGGTGGACGGCTCGCGGGTGAACGAGGCGCGATAGCGCTTGACCAGCGTTTCGATGTCGCTGGCCGACCCGGTCAGGCCGACCGCGCGGGGATCGAATGCGTTGACGTAGGCATGCAGTACGGCCGGTGTGTCGCGGGTCGGGTCGACGCTGACGAACAGGATGCGCGCGCCGTCGGCGAGCTTGCCCAGGCGTTGCATCACCACATGCAGATGCGCCAGGGTCAGCGGGCAGACATCCGGACAATGGGTGTAGCCGAAATACAGCAACACCACCTTGCCGCGGAAATCGCTGGCGGAAACCGTCTTGCCCTGATCGTCGGTGAGCGTGAACGCGAGCGTGGGCATGTGGCCGGTGACATTGGTCAGCCGCAACGGCAGCGGCTGGACCCTCTGGCAGCCGCCCAGCAGCAGGCCGAGCACAAGCAGCAACAGCAGGGCGGGGCGCAACGGGTAGCGAGACTTCATGCGAGAATCCGGATGTTCGAACCGATCAAGCATACGACACCGGTGGTACCGCATGGCTCGCCAGGCGAGGGAAACGGTCATTTCGCGACAAACTCTCGATCGGCGTGCCGGCGTGCTGGCCGGGGTGGCAGGCGCCAGTGCGGTGCTGCTGGGTGCGTTCGGCGCGCATGCATTGCGTGGGTTGCTTGATGCGTCGCACCGCGAGCTGTGGCACACCGCCGTGAACTATCACGCATGGCATGCGCTGGCGCTGGCCCTTGCGGTCGGTGTGGGACGTGGCCGCAGCGGGCGTGTGGCCGTTGGGGCATTCGCCTGCGGCATCGTGCTGTTCAGTGGCAGCCTGTATGCGCTGGCCCTCGGCGCGCCGCACTGGACCGGGATCATCACGCCGTTCGGTGGACTCGCGTTCGTGATCGGCTGGATCGCCCTGGGTTGGTCGCTGGGTTCGCGTACTGGCTGACATCCGTGCCGGCGTCATCCGCCTGTCATGCCTCGGCGTCAGCATGCGGGTATGAACATCGCCACGCCGTTGCGGACATCGCCGTGGTTGCCAGTCTCG
This sequence comes from Rhodanobacter sp., assembly GCA_004322005.1. Lineage (GTDB taxonomy): Bacteria > Pseudomonadota > Gammaproteobacteria > Xanthomonadales > Rhodanobacteraceae > Rhodanobacter. The sequence goes on from SCRF01000120.1 coordinate 83,861, forward strand.
ATGATGCTGGTCGCGTTGCTGTGGATCGTGCTGAGCGGCTTCGGCCCGGCTCGTTCGCCGCGAGTCACGGTTCCGGTCGAGCCGGCATTCGAAAGTCTGGTGCATTGGCGTGATGCCGGCCACGACTGGCTGCTGGTCGCCGGCGGAAAGCCCGAGTTGCTGACCATCTACGATGCCGCCGACGGGCGCCCGTTGCGTCGGCTTGCGCTCGCGCATGGCTTCAATGACATCCGTGCACTGGCACAGCACGATGGCTGTCTGTTTGTCCTCGACGATGACGGCAGGCTGGGCGAACTCACCTTGCCGCAGCTGCGATGGGTTGGCGATGGCCATGGCTCAGTGATGCGGCCTGATGTAGAAGCCCGCGATCCTGCCGTTGGCGCTGCAGGCCACCTGGGCATCGACCAGTTTGTCGCCGTAGTGCAGCGGCGTGACTACCACGGCATAGCCGTTCGTGACACTGCTGCGTGCCGGTTCGCGCGCCCCGCGCGCCCCGAACTTTTGCGGCAAGGACTGCCAGACGTTGGCCAGGGCATCGGCACTGAGTCCGCTCCTCATGCGGTCATCGAAGTCGGCGGTGGCGCCGGTGAAGTCGCCCTTGTCCAGATGGTCGAGCAGTCTGCTCGATAGCGTCGGGCAATCGGCGCTGGCGGCGTGTGCCACGCCGATCGCGGGGCCGAGGGCGAGCGCGATGCAGGCGGCAAAGACGAGCTTGAACATGTCATTCTCCCGGGTGGAATCAGCGGTTGTGGTCATCGATTGCGGTTTCGTGCTTGCCGGACTTCAGCCGGCCGGCCTTGCGCAGCGCTTCGCGCAACACGTATTCGATCTGTGCGTTGACGCTGCGCAGTTCGTCGTCGGACCAGCGCTGCATCGCTTCGAGCACGGTGGCGCTGATGCGCAGTGGATAGGCTTTTTTCTCGGCAGCCATGTCGCCGTCAGCTGTACAGCGTGCCGGTATTGACTACCGCCTGGGTGCCACGCTCGCTGCACAGCACCACCAGCAGGTTGCTGACCATCGATGCCTTGCGCTCCTCGTCGAGTTGCACTACGCCGCGCTTGCCGAGCTGTTCCAGCGCCATCTCGACCATGCCGACCGCACCCTCGACGATCTTCGTGCGGGCGGCGATGATCGCATCGGCCTGCTGCCGCTGCAGCATCGCCTGGGCGATTTCCTGGGCATAGGCGAGATGGCTGATGCGCGCCTCGATCACTTCCACGCCGGCCTTGCCCAGCCGCGTCTGGATCTCGTCGCGCAGATGCGAGTTGATCACGTCGCCGTGACTGCGCAGCGCCGGCTTGCCGTCTTCGTTGGCGTAGATATCAAAAAGGTATCATATACAAGTGCCATGCGAGCAACGTGCCGATGGCCGGGCTGGAGTGCCGTGGGGTCTGCCAGCACGCTGGCGCGTCGCGTTTACAATGACGCTTTGCCCGGAGAACCCGATGAAGCCGTTTGGTACGCCGCATTCCGATCAAGCGCTGCGGGTTCTCCTGCTCGGTGCCGGCGAGCTGGGCAAGGAGGTCGCGATCGAGCTGCAGCGTCATGCGGTGGAAGTGATCGCGGTCGACCGCTATGCGAATGCGCCGGCGATGCAGGTGGCCCATCGCAGCCACGTGATCGACATGCTCGATGGCGCCGCGCTGCGTGCGGTGATCGAGGCCGAGCGGCCCGATCTGGTGGTGCCGGAGATCGAGGCGATCCATACGCCTACCTTGGTCGAGATGGAGAAGGCCGGGCTGCGGGTGATTCCCACCGCCCGGGCCGCATGGTTGACGATGGATCGCGAAGGCATCCGCCGCCTCGCTGCCGAGGAGCTGCGACTGCCGACCTCGCCGTACCGGTTCTGCGATGACGAGTCGCAGTATCGCGAGGCCGTCGCCGCGATCGGCATGCCGTTCGTGATCAAGCCGGTGATGAGTTCGTCGGGCAAGGGCCAGAGCGTGGTGCAGCATGAGGATCAACTGCAGCCGGCATGGGATTACGCGCAATCCGGCGGGCGTGCCGGCAAGGGCCGGGTGATCGTCGAGGGCTTTGTGGCGTTCGACTACGAGATCACCCTGCTGACGGTACGGCACGTCGATGGCGTCAGTTTCTGCGCACCGATCGGCCATCGTCAGGAAGACGGCGACTATCGCGAATCCTGGCAGCCGCAGCCGATGAGCGATGCGGCGCTGGCCGAGGCCCGGCGTCAAGCCGCAGCGATCACCGGCGCGCTGGGTGGCCGGGGCGTGTTCGGCGTGGAGTTTTTCGTCAAGGGCGATGCGGTGATCTTTTCCGAGGTCAGCCCGCGTCCGCACGACACCGGCCTGGTTACCCTCATTTCGCAGGATCTGTCGGAATTCGCGCTGCACGCGCGGGCGATCCTCGACCTGCCGATTCCGCTGATCCGCCAATACGGACCATCGGCATCGTGCGCCGTGCTGGTGGAAGGCGACGGCGCCGCGCCGCGCTATTTCAACGTGGCCGAGGCACTGGCCGAGCCGGATACGCAACTGCGCATCTTCGGCAAGCCGGCGGTGAAAGGGCGTCGGCGCATGGCCGTCACGCTGGCGCGCGATGAAAACATCGAGGCGGCCAGGGTCAAGGCGATGCGTGCTGCGGGTCGGCTGCGCGTGGAGCTTTGAGCCGGGGTCTGCGATAGTCGAGTCAGAGTTTCATCCGAGACTGGCGACGCGAGGAGGTATCGATGCAATCGACGGGTTTTGCGCATTGGCTGGTGGTGCTGGTGGAGGGGTTTGCCGCCGCCTCGCTGCTGGTGCTGGCGCTGTTGGTCGTGCTGCTGCTGGTCACCTGGGTGGTCGATCGCAACCAGACCGCCAACTCGGTGTTGCGCAACTTCCCGGTGGTCGGTCATTTCCGCTATGGCTTCCTGCGCCTGGGCGAGTTTTTCCGGCAATACCTGTTCGCCAGCGATCGCGAGGAGCTGCCGTTCAATCGGTCCGAACGCGTATGGGTATATCGCGCCGCCAAGAATGCGGAAAACACCAACGCCTTCGGCTCCACCCGCGACCTGCGCGCGGAAGGCGTGCCGTTCTTCGTCAACGCCGCGTTTCCGGCGCTGGGCGACCATCATGTGCAGCCGAAGCCGCTGCGTATCGGCCCCTATGCGCGCGAGCCGTACGATCATGCCGCGTTCTTCAACATCTCGGCGATGAGCTTCGGCGCGCTGGGGGCGCCGGCGGTGCGCGCGCTGTCGATCGGCGCGGCGAGGGCCGGCATCTGGCTGGATACCGGCGAGGGCGGGCTGGCGCCGTATCACCTCGAAGGCGGCTGCGACATCGTGTTCGAGATCGGCACGGCCAAGTACGGTGTGCGCACTCCCGACGGCAGGCTCGACGACGACAAGCTCAAGGCGGTCTGCGCGCACCGGCAGGTGAAGATGGTCAGCATCAAGCTCGGCCAAGGCGCCAAGCCCGGCATGGGCGGCCTGCTGCCGGCGGCCAAGGTGACGCCGGAGATCGCCGCGATCAGGGGCATTCCGGCGGGGCAGGATTCGCAGAGTCCGAACCGGCATCTAGACATTGCCAACGTGCCGCAGCTGCTGGACGCGATCGCGCACATTCGCGAGCTCACCGGCAAGCCGGTCGGCTTCAAGGCGGTGTTCGGCAGCATGGCGTGGATCGGGCAGCTGTGCGACGAGGTACGCCGGCGCGGTATCGAAAGCGCGCCGGATTTCATCATCGTCGACGGCTCCGAGGGCGGTACCGGTGCGGCGCCGCAGACGCTGATGGAGGGCGTCGGATTGCCGCTGCACGAGGCACTGCCCGAGCTGGTCAATACACTGATGACCCACGGCCTGCGCCAGCGCATCCGGGTGATCTGCTCGGGCAAGTGCATTACCGCCTACGACGTGGCATGGGCGCTGTCGGTCGGTGCGGATTTCGTCAACTCCGCGCGCGGCTTCATGCTGGCGCTGGGCTGCATCCAGTCGCTGCAGTGCAACCGCAACACCTGTCCCACCGGCATCACCACGCAGAACCCCAAACTGCAGCGTGGGCTGGTGGTCGCCGACAAGAGCGAGAAGGTGTACCACTACGCGAAGAACGTGATGCACGAGGTCGGCATCATCGCCCACAGCTGCGGCGTGGAGGATCCGCGCCAGCTCGACCGCAGCCACTGCCGGGTGGTCGGCGACGACGGCCTGTCGATTCCGCTGGAGAAACTGTTTCCCTATCCGCCAGCACCTGTGGAATCCCGCCCGTCGTAGGAGCGCACCCTGTGCGCGAAATGCTTTTCGACGCCCCGTAGGAGCCCGCTCGCGGGCGATGCTTTTGCGAGTCCCGAAAGTAAAGCATCGCCCGCAAGCGGGCTCCTACGGGGTGGTGGGCATCGGTTGCCAGTGTCCCGCCTGGCGGATCTGCAGTGGCCGGAAGCGTCGCTTGTAGTCCATCTTCGGATGGCCGTCGATCCAGAAGCCCAGGTACAGCCATGGCATGCCGCGGCGGCGTGCCAGCTCGACCTGTTGCAGGATCGCGTAGGTGCCGAGGCTGCGCGCAGTCTCGGCGGGGTCGTAGAAGGTGTACACCGCCGACAGGCCGTTGAGGCACACGTCGGTGACCGCCACCGCGAGCAGGCGCCCGTCGTGGCGCAGTTCCAGGAACAGCGTGGGACTCCACGGCGCCGTCAGGAAGCGGCGGAAATCGCTGGCTTCGGCATCGTCCATGCCGCCGCCGGCATGGCGGCTCTGCAGGTAGCGTTCGTACAGGCCGTGACGTTCGAGGTTGTAGCCGGGGATCGATTCGCTGATGGCGAGATCGGCGTTGCGCTTGAGGCAGCGTTTCTGCGCTCGGTCCGGCTGGAAGTTCCCCACATCGATGCGACAAGGCGTGCAGGCACGGCATTGCGGGCAGTTGGGGAAATACAGGTGGCCGCCGGCACGGCGAAAGCCGCGCTCCAGCGCCGGGCCGTAGAGCCGGTCAAGCCGTGGCGCGGCCGGGTCGATGACCAGATTCTGCGCCGTGCGCCCGGCGTAATAGCCGCACGGGTGGGGCAGGGTCTGGAACAGCCGGACAGGTTCGGAGCGCATGCCCCGATTCTATGCCCGGTCCGGGCCGCTGGCGCAACACCATCGAGCGACGGTCACACCACGTGCAGGTAACGCAGCACCACCATCGCGAACGCGGCAAGTACCGCCAGCAGCGCGATGCGGCGCGCGCGCGCCACGGTGTGCTGGCGCCGAACGATCGGCGAGGGGTTGCGTGCGGCGGCGAGTTCGTCGCCGTGACGGACCAGCGGCTCGATGCCGATCTCGCGCAGCAAGGCACGTGCCGCGGCGTAGTCGTCGGCGCGGCTGATCCACACCTGCGGCCAGCTGTCGCGATCGTCCCGTTGCTGCGTGTAGCTGAAACGCTGCCAGGTCGGACGGTTGTAGTTGGAACGATTGGTCACGGTGGTCTCGATGCCGTGCTCGGCCATCAGCGCGACCACGGTATCGATGTTTTCCTGACGGGGCGAGGTATAGATCTGGCGCATGTGTGCAGTTTACTCGCCGCGCAGGCGGATCAAGCCTTCCTGCGCGGTGGATGCGATCAGCCGACCGTCGCGGCAGAAGATCTGCCCGCGTGCCAGGCCGCGGCCGCCCTGCGCGGTGGGGCTGTCGAACGAATACAGCAGCCATTCGTCCACGCGGAACGGTCGATGGAACCACAGTGCGTGGTCGAGGCTGGCCATCTGCACGTTGTGGGTCATGTAGGAAATGCCGTGCGGCAAGGTGGCGGTGCCGATCAGGTGGAAGTCCGAGGCATAGGCCAGCAGCGCGCGATGCAGGATCGCCGAGTCGTTGATCGGCGCGGTGAGGCGAAACCAGATGTGCTGGATCGGCGGTCGCTTGACCGGGTGCAACTCGTCGCGCGGCCACACCTGGCGAAATTCGAACGGTCCGTCGAAACCCAGCCAGCGCTGCAGCTTCACCGGCAACCGCTCGAGTTCCTTCGGCTGCAGGTGGCGCATCGGCTCCAGATCGTCCGGCGAGGGCACGTCGGGCATCGAGGTCTGGTGTTCCACGCCCTGTTCCGGCAATTGGAACGAGACCGAGCCATTCAGGATCGGCTGGCCATGCTGGATCGCCACCACCCGCCGCGACGAAAACGTGCCGCCGTCGCGGGCACGCTCCACGCTGTACACGATCGGCGCCTCGATGTCGCCGGCACGCAGGAAATAGGCATGCAGCGAATGCGCCTCGCGCGCCGGATCGACAGTCTGCTGCGCTGCCGCCAGCGCCTGGCCCAGCACCTGTCCGCCAAACACGAAACGGGTGCCGATGTCGCGGCTCTGGCCGCGGAACAGGTTGTCTTCCAGCCGTTCGAGTTGCAGCAGCTCGACCAGTTCGGCGACGTGGGCTTCCCGCATGCAGGTGTCCTTGAGGTGGTGTGGCCAGCTGACGATTATAGCGGTCCTTGCCGGCCGACCCCGGACCTCGATAGCCCCGATCTACGTAGGAGCGCACCCTGTGCGCGAAAGCTCTTTGCCGGTGCATGAACAAGAGCATTCGCGCACAGGGTGCGCTCCTACCCGGTGCCGGGAGCCGGGTTGTTCGAGATGCCCCCTTGGTGACCGGCACCGATCCGCGTGAGGCCGCTCCCGTCCAGCACCGTGGCCCATGGGAACAGCGGGCCGGGATCGAGCTTGCGGTGGATTTCCAGCGCAGGATTGTCGCTGGCCGGCATCAGTACAGTGTCCAGATCCTCGTGGCCGGCGATCTGCTGCAGGTTCGGGAACTCCTGCCGCAGCCGGGCCAGCAATGCCCGCAGCGCGCTGGTCTGGGCGGCGGTGTAGGGCTCGGTCATCTGCTGGTGGTGCGAGTCCCACCAAAGCGGGTAACGTCCGCGGTTGACCAGCTCGATGCCGATCGATTGCCGGTTGTGGCCGCGCACATGGTTCGCGATGCGGGTACCGGGCACATAGCGGTAAACCGCACCGTCGCGGTCGATGTAGTAGTGGCCGCTGTTGCCGGTGCCGTGGTCGTAGAGCGGCTTTTCGCCGTATCTGCGGGCAGTGGCCAGATCCGGCAGCTCGGTGCAGTGGATCACCACCAGCGCGACGGTGCCGGCCGGGCGTTCGGGCAGGCGGCCGACGTAGGGCAGCGGCTGGTCGTGGATGGTCAGGAGGGGCATCGGTTGGCAGGCTCCCTGCGTGCCTTGCTGAAAGGGCGGCCAGGCGCGAAGCAGCACACCAGGGGCCGGCCGGAAACGCCAGCTGTTAAGATACCCGACTTGTTCAAGCAGTTACATGGAGATGCCATGCGCGGCCAGATCATACTTTCGCATGGCTCGGGCTCCGGTCCGGACGCCACCAAGGTCAGCATGCTGGCGGGGTTGGCCGAATCGCTGGGCTGGCGCACGCAGCGGCCGGACTATCGCGACGACGACTCGCGGGGCCTTGCCGGTTCGGTGGCGCCGCGCATTGCCCGCCTGCGCGCCACCATCGAGGAACTTGCCGCGCCGCCGTTGCTGGTGGGTTCGAGCATGGGCGCGTTCGTGTCCGGGCTGGTCTCGATGGATGTGCCGGTGGCGGGGCTACTGCTGCTGGCCACGCCGGTGGCGATTCCCGGTTATGCGCGGACGTTTGATCTCCGGTCCGGCGTGCCGACACTGCTGATCCACGGCTGGCGCGACGCGACCTGTCCGCTGGCCGGCGTGCAGGCATTCAGCGCGCAGCGCCGGCTGCCGTTGCTGGTGCTGGATGACGACCATCGGCTGGGCTCGAGCATCGACATGATTGCCGCCCAGTTGCGGCATATGCTCGACCTGATGGCAAAGGCCGGATGAGCCCGCTCCCATCCGGCCTGCTTTCATCTGGCCCGCTCTCATGAGCGTGTTCTTCGCCACCTGCCCGAAGGGGCTGGAATACCTGCTGCGCGACGAACTGATCGCGCTCGGTGGCACTGACGTGCGCGAGGCGCTGGCCGGCGCGCATTTCTCCGGTTCGCTGGAAACCGGGTACCGGGCCTGCCTGTGGTCGCGCCTGGCCAGCCGCATCCTGCTGCCGCTGGCCGAGTTCGATGCGGCCGACGACGATGCGCTGTATCGCGGCGTGCAGGACATCGACTGGAGCCGGCACCTGGCCGCGCATGCCACCTTCGCGGTGGATGCGGGCACCGCGATGAGCAAGCTGACCCACAGCCAGTTCGTCGGCCTGCGCACCAAGGATGCGGTGGTCGACCAGTTCCGCCAGCGCGATGGCAACCGCCCCGGCATCGACACCGACGAGCCGGACATCCGCATCAATGTGCGCCTGCGCCGCGATCGTGCCACCTTGTCGCTGGATCTGGCCGGCTCGCCGTTGCATCGCCGTGGCTGGCGCGAAGTGCAGGGCGAGGCGCCGCTGAAGGAGAACCTGGCCGCCGCGATGTTGCTGCGCGCGCGCTGGCCGGAAGTGTATGCCGCCGGCGGCGCGCTGCTCGATCCGATGTGCGGTTCGGGCACGCTGCTGATCGAGGGTGCATTGATGGCGGCCGACGTGGCACCGGGCCTGCGTCGCGAGTATTTCGGTTTCCTCGGCTGGCAACAGCACGACATCGCGCTGTGGCGTGGCTTGCTGGACGAGGCGAAGCAACGCGCCGACACTGGCCTGCGCGGCCTGCGCAGCGTGTTCTTCGGCAGCGATGCCGATCCGCGCATGGTGCAGACGGCCAAGCGCAACGCGCAGGAGGCCGGCGTGGCCGGCTTCTTCACCCTGGACAAGCAGGACGTGGCGCATGCCGCACCGCCGCCAGGTATCGATTACGGCCTGGTCATCACCAATCCGCCGTACGGCGAACGGCTGGGCGAACGCGCCGAGATGCCGAAGCTGTATCGCCTGCTGGGCGATACGCTGCGGGCGCGTTTCAGCGGCTGGCGCGCCGCCGTGCTGGCCGGTGACGTGGAACTGGGTCGTGCCATGCAGTTGCACGCGGACAAGCGCTATGTGCTGTACAACGGCGCGCTGGAAACCATCCTGCTGACGTTCGACCTGGGCAAGCGTGACGAGGCGCCACGCGAACCGAAGCCCTTGTCGGCCGGCGCGCAGATGCTGAAGAACCGGCTCGAGAAGAACCTCAAGCACCTGCGCAAGCGGCTGACCCGCGAGGGCATCCATTGCTGGCGCGCCTACGATCAGGACCTGCCCGAATATGCTGCCGCGATCGATGTCTATGGCGACACCAGCGGCGAAGATCATCTGCATATCCAGGAATATCGTGCGCCGGCCGACGTGCCGGCCGACATCGCCCGCCTGCGCCTGCGCGAAATCGCACGCGTCGCCGGCGAAGTGCTCGGGGTGCCGCGCGAGCGGATCGCGATCAAGACCCGCGAACGCGGCAAGGGCGGTTCCAAGTACGGCCAGCTCGACCAGCGCAACGAGTTCATCGAGGTGGAGGAGGACGGCCTGAAATTCCTGGTCAACCTCACCGACTATCTGGATACCGGGCTGTTCCTCGACCACCGGCTGGTGCGCGCGAAAGTGCGCGAGCTGGCGGACGGGAAATGCTTCCTCAACCTGTTTGCCTACACCGCCACCGCCAGCGTGCACGCGGCGGCGGGCGGCGCGCTGGAGACCACCAGCGTGGACCTGTCGGCCACCTATCTGGAGTGGGCCTCGCGCAATCTCGCGCTGAATGGCTTCAGCGGTGCCAGCCATCGCCTGATGCAGTTCGACGTGCCGGAATTCCTCGAACGCGACCGCGGGCATTACGGCCTGATTTTTGTCGACCCGCCCACGTTTTCCAATTCCAAGCGCGCCGACGACTTCGATGTGCAGCGCGATCATGTGAAACTGCTCGATGCCTGCAACGAGCGGCTGACCCGCGACGGGGTGATCGTGTTTTCCAACAACTTCCGCCGTTTCAAGCTCGATCATGAGGAACTGCAGCAACGTTTCGAGATCGAGGACTGGACCGCGCCAAGCATTCCGTTCGACTTCGCCCGCCGTGCCGATATCCACGGTTGCTGGCTGCTGCGCCGGCGTGCGGCGGACACGGGCGTGAATCCCTGGGATACGGCCCGCATCAAAAAGTGAACGCTTCAGTTCACATTAAGCAGGGCAAGCCGAGCATAGGTGCCGTAGCACAAGAAGGAGAGACGTCATGATCAATCGTTTCAGTAGTGCGAGCAAGCTGGCGGCTTTGAGCCTTGCCGTGGCGGCTGCAGTGGCCATGCCATTGAGCGCGTCGGCGCACGGTCATGGTTTTCGCGGCGGCCATTATTACGGTGGTCATGGCGGCTATTACGGTCGCGACCATGATGGCCACTGGAGCGGTGGGCGCTGGATCGCCGGCGCTCTTGTGACGGGTGCGGTGATCGGCCTGGTCAGCGATGCCTTTCGGCCCGAACCGGAGTATTACGGCCCCCCGGTTGTCTACACCCGGCCGCGTACCGTGATCTACGAAGACGACCCGGTAGTGGTGCGTCGGCGCGTGATCGAGAGCCGCACGGTGTATGTGGATCCATACGATACGCGCTATATCCGCCGCTACGATGATGACGACGGCGACTGAGCCTGCCCGGCAGGTTGCCGATCGTGCGCAAACAGCAGAGCCCGGCATGCCGGGCTCTGCTGTTTGCGCACGATCGATATCGTCGGCTTCATCGATGGGCGGGCACGCAGGGTCACCGTCGGTTCGGGTAATGCGCGTGCGGTGATGCAGTCCCGGCGGACGGCGTGTCGGCCATGACCGGCGCCGGTAAGCGGAAGGTCCACTGCAAAGTTTCTGCCATCTTCATATCACAAGAAGTGAACGGTTGGGACGGCATGCTGGCAGACATGTTCTCGGATCACCCACGTTGCGTGAACCCCGCTACTTCAGACAGGTCCGCTACCGTGCGAGTGAGCACACGATGACGGCCCGGCAAGCGTCCGCGCCGGCAAGCACGGCAGCGCGATTCCGCCAGGTGCGCCAACGGACGTCGGAGCTGTGCGCCCACCTGAGTGCCGAGGATCTGCAGGTGCAGTCGATGCCCGACGCCAGTCCGGGCAAATGGCATCTGGCGCATACCAGCTGGTTTTTCGAGAAGTTCGTGCTTGGCCGCGATCCGGCGTATCGACCGCGCGACCCGGCATGGCATTACCTGTTCAACTCCTACTATCAGTCGGCCGGGCCGATCTATGCCAGGCCGCAGCGTGGGCTGCTGACCAGGCCGTCACTGGACGAAGTGCTCGGCTACCGGCGTTTCGTCGACGATGCAGTCAGCGAGTTGCTGGGCCGCGACGCGGTCCCGGAACTGGCCACGCTGGTCGAGCTGGGCCTGCAGCACGAGCAACAGCATCAGGAGTTGCTGCTGACCGACATCAAGCACGCGTTCTGGTGCAATCCCTTGCTGCCGACGTATCGCGAACCGATCGCCGCCGCGGCGGTTGCGAAAACGGTACCGCTGCGCTTTGTCGATGGCCGCGAAGGCATCGTCGAAATCGGCCACCGCGGCGCTGGCTTTGCGTTCGACAACGAAACCCCGCGGCACCGCACGCTGCTGCAGCCGCATGCCCTGGCCAACCGTCTGGTAACCAATGCCGAATATCTGGCGTTCGTGCGCGAAGGCGGGTATCGCGAGCCGGGCCTGTGGCTGTCCGACGGCTGGGCCATGGTGCAGCGCGAGGGTTGGCAGCATCCGCTGTACTGGCAGAGCGACCTGGACAGCGAGTTCACGCTTGCCGGCGTGCGTGCCATCGATCCGCATGAGCCGGTGTGTCACCTCAGCTATTACGAAGCCGAGGCATTCGCGCGCTGGGCCGGTGCCCGGTTGCCGACCGAGGCCGAATGGGAGTCGGCGGCACAAGGCGCCGCGATCAGCGGCAACCTGCAGGACGAGCGGCGCTTTCATCCGGGCGCCGCCCCTGCCGGCGATGGCCTGCTGCAGTTGTATGGCGATGCATGGGAGTGGACCGCCTCGCCGTATGTCAGCTATCCGGGCTTTCATCCGCTGCCCGGCACGCTGGGTGAATACAATGGCAAGTTCATGTGTGGGCAATGGGTGTTGCGCGGCGGTTCCTGCGTCACGCCACGCGATCACCTGCGCGCCAGCTACCGCAACTTCTTTCCACCCCACGCCCGCTGGCAATTTGCCGGGCTACGACTGGGACATGATCGATGAGCGTGCAACCCGGTGATATCCGTGACGACGACCGCCGCCCTCCAGTCAACGAGTTGCTTGAGGTAGCCCAGCATGGGCTTGGCCTGAAGCCCAAGCGACTGCCATCGTGGCTGTTCTACGACGAACGCGGCTCGCAGTTGTTCGAGCGGATCTGCGAACAGCCGGAGTATTACCTCACCCGCTGCGAAATCGCGTTGATGGAGGTGCATGCCGGCAGCATCGCCGACACCCTGGGCAGCGAAGTGCGGCTGGTCGAATACGGCAGCGGCAACGCGCACAAGACGCATATCCTGCTGGAGCACCTGCATGCGCCGGTCAGCTACGTGCCGGTGGAGATTTCACCCGAGCCGCTGCGACAGAGTGTCGAGCGGCTGGCCGGGGAGTTTCCGCAGTTGCCGTTGCAGCCGCTGTGCGCCGATTTCAGCAAGCCGTTGCGGCTGCCGATCCCGCCGCGCGCGCCGCGTCGGACGGTGCTGTATTTTCCCGGCTCCACCATCGGCAATTTCGAGAATCACGATGCCGCCGTGCTGTTGCGCAAGATGCGCAACGAGATGGGCGATGCCGGCGGCATCCTGATCGGGGTGGACCTGAAAAAGGATCCGGCGCTGATCGAGGCGGCCTACAACGACCGTGCCGGCGTCACCGCCGCGTTCACCCTCAACATGCTGGCTCGCCTCAATCGCGAGATCGGCAGCGATTTCGAGCTCTCGGGGTTTGCCCATCGCGCGCACTACAACCCGATGGCCGGCCGCATCGAGACACATATCGTCAGCCGCCACGAGCAGCAGGTGAAGGTCGGGCGTGCCCACGTGAGCTTCCGCGCGGACGAAGCGATCCAGGTCGAATACAGCTGCAAGTATTCGCTGGAGGATTTCGCCGCGCTGGCGGCCCGGGCCGGACTGGCGGTGCAGCACGCATGGACCGACCCGGCACGGATGTTCAGCGTGCAATATCTGGTGCGTGCCGGCACGGTGGCGCGCTAGCCGGGCGCGCGCGAGCTTCCCTCGGCGTTGCCGGCCTCGTACAGAGCCCGCACGTCACGGGTGAGCCGGGCCTGGCTGTCCGGTCGCGCGTAGAACATGTGCCCGCCGGGATATTCCTTCACCTGCACGCGGGTAGCGTCGCCCATCGCCGGCATCTGGTCGACGATCAGCACCGAGGCCATGAACGGACAGGACAGGTCGTCCCAGCCATGCGCGATCAACACGCGCAGGTTGGCATCGTTGGCCACCGCCTCGCGTAGCTCGGCGACGGAGCCCCGGTTGGCGTCCTTGTCCCGGTGCCACAGCTTGTTCACCGCGTAGCTCAGCGCGTTGTAGCGGGCGTCGATCTTCCAGCCCACGGTGCGGGTCACGAAGTTGACCATCGCACTGGTGGTCGGCGCGATGATGCCGTTGAGGATCGGGTCGCCGGTCTGCTGGCGCGGCGCATACGGGAACGGGTCCCAGGCGGTGACGTTGGAGTCGTAGCGACTGCCGAGCCGGCCTTCGGCACGATAGACCTCGCGCAGGTAGGCCTGGGTCTCCAGCCGGCCGCCGGAGCGCTTCACGAACAGCGGATCGAGGCCGGTCAGTTCGGTAACCTTGTCGATCATCGCCGTGGTGGCGGCGGGATCGGAGCGACCCTTCAGCAGGGTCTGGGCGTAGGTGGTGCGGGTGTACTCGACGATCGGTGCCATGGCCTGGGCGCTGAGCTTGTGCTCGCGCTCCAGGTGGGCGGCGGCGATCGAGGGCAGGGTCAGCATCCACGGCAGCGGCGACACGTTGTCGTCGCCGGAGGCGGCCGGATCCAGATACGGCGACAGCAGGATCATGCCGTTCATCGCCACGCCGAGCTGGGTCTGCAGATAGTCGGTGATCCGCGGGCCACGGAAGCCGCCGTAGCTTTCGCCGACCAGATACTTGCGCGAGGTCATCCGGCCGTTCTTGACCAGCCAGTCGTAGACGATCCGCGACAGGTACTTGATGTCGCTGTCGGTGCTGTAGAAGTCCTTGGTCGCCTGCTTGTCGTCCACCAGCGCGCGGCTGAAGCCGGTGCCGATCGGGTCGATGAACACCAGGTCGGTGAAGCCCAGCCAGGTACCGGGGTTGTCGTGCAGGGTGGCGGGCGCCGACGGGCTGTCGCCATCGATGCCGAAGTTCACCTTCTTCGGGCCGATCGCGCCGAAGTTGAGGTAGACCGACGAAGCGCCGGGGCCGCCGTTGAGTGCGAACGTCACCGGCCGATCCTTGCCATCCATGGTGTAGGCGGTGAACACCACCTCGCCGGTCACGGTGCCCTTTTCATCGCGCACCGGCAGCGAGCCCACGGTGACGGTGTACTTGAGTGTCTTGCCGTCCACCTTGGTGGTCTGCGTGATGTGCGCATCTGCCGGCAACGGCGGCAGATGGAAGCCATTGCTGCCGGCTGCACCCTGGCTGGCTGCCGGCTTGTGGCTTTCGGCCGCGATCGTCGAGGCAGTAAATCCAGCCAGCAGCAGGGCGGTCAGCAGGGCGGATATCAGGGGTTTGCGCACGGATTTTTCCTCACGGACGAAAGATCCAAGACTAACTCCCGGCGATGCTCCCGGGAGCGTGCTTAAAGGCATGGGTGCATGCCGGCGAGGGCCCGGCCCATCGGCGAGTTCAGCGCTGCGCCAGTGCCCCGTCCACGAACTGCTGCAGCTGCGCCGCATTGAGCGCCCCCGCCTGTCGCGCGATCTCACGGCCCTGATGCAGCAACAGCAGGGTGGGAATGCTGCGGATGCCGAAGCGCTGGGCGAGTTGCGGTTGCGCTTCGGTATCCACCTTGGCCAGCCGCAGCCGTGGCTCGAGCCGGCGGGCGGCCTCGTTGAACACCGGGGCGAAGCCGACGCACGGGCCGCACCACGGTGCCCAGAAGTCCACCAGTACCGGCAGGTCGCCACGACCGGCCACGGCATCGAAGTTCGCCGCGGTCAGCTGCACCGGATGCCCGTCGAACAGCGCCTGTTTGCAGCGGCCGCAGTTGGGCTGCTCGCCGACGCGTTCGGGCGGCACGCGGTTGAGCGCGCCGCAATGCGGGCAGGGAATGGCCAGTGGCGTGCTCATGATCGACTCCGGTGCGGGACCATGCCACGGAAGTGGAGGCGGCGATCATGGAAGCAAGTGTTTCGCCTCGGGCCTGACTATCAACCGTGACGGCGCATCGACGCCGCGGCCGTGGCGGGGGCCACCCGTTCGACCCATTGCTCGAAGGCCCGCATGAAGCGCTGCAATGCCTGGGCGCCGGCGTCGTCGGTCAGCGTGCCGTGCCCGTCGAAGTGCGCGGCCGCGTTGGCCATGAACAGCGTGGGCGCCGGCATCACCAGCGCGCCACAGGCATGCAGCACCTGACGCAGGCTGGCCTGCGCCAGGCGGGTGCCCCACGGACCGGCGCTGGCGCCGAGCACGGCCACCGGCTTGTCGACCAGCACCTCGCCCAGCGGGCTCTCGCGCGAGAGCCAGTCCAGCGCGTTCTTCAGCACGCCGGGAAGGGCATGGTTGTATTCGGGCGTAGCCACGACCAGGCCGTCCGCCGCGGCCATCGCCGCGCGCAGTGCCTGCACGCCGACCGGGCCGGCCGGGTCGAGCTGTTCCAGGTCCTCGTCGAACAACGGGACGGCGGCGAAGTCGGTGTACACGGTCAGCGCAAGCGTCGAGGGCGCCTGGTCGATTGCCGCGTGCAGCAGACGGCGGTTCCAGGAATCGCGCCGCAGACTGCCGGCGAGGCACAGCACGCGGCGGGCGGGAGTGGGGGGCAAAGGGGGCATCGACGATATCTCCAGGGTGGACAAGGGTCAGTGTTGAATGGCACTTGCTTAATTCTACTGTGTTATTAAACTTATGGCATGATGGCGCCATCTTCGAGCAACACGCAAGGAGGTGGGTCATGGGCACGAGTTTGGAAACACGCTTTGCGCGGTATGGTGAGGCGATAGTGGCCGCCTTGGGGCACGCGGATCGGGCGCCGCCGGCAACCTGGTATCTGCAAGGGTTGATGTTGCCCGGCGGACGCAAGAGCGTGGAGCCGATGGCGGCGCGCGTGCGGCCACAGGATGTGCGCTCGACCCATCAGTCGATGCACCATTTGGTATCGACCTCGGACTGGAGCGACGCCGCCTTGCTGGCCACGGTCGCCGAACAGGTGCTGCCGGTGCTGACGCGCGACGGAGCCGAGCCGTGCTTCTGGATCATCGATGACACCGGCTTTCCGAAGAAGGGCACGCACTCGGTGGGCGTGGCCCGCCAGTACTGCGGGCAGACCGGCAAGACGGACAACTGCCGGGTCGCGGTGAGCCTGTCGCTGGCGACGGACTCGGCCAGCCTGCCGGTGGCCTGGCAGCTCTACCTGCCCGTCGAGTGGACCGACGATCCGAAGCGGTGCGTCGATGCGGGCGTGCCGGCGTCGGTGGGCTTCCTGACCAAGAACCAGATCGCCGCCGCCCAGATTCGCACCGCGGTCGCCGCCCAGCTGCCCCGGGGCGTGGTGCTGGGCGATGCGGCGTACGGCGATGACTGCGCGCTTCGCGATGAGCTCAGCGAGCAGGGTCTGATCTATGCCCTGGGCGTCCGGCCGCTCACCACCGTGTGGTGGGGCGCGTACCAACCGGCCACCCCGCCGCCGTCGGCGGTTCGGGGTCGCCCCCGCGTGCGGGTGGTGCGCGATGCGGCGCACTCACCCATCAACGTGCGTGCCTTGGCACAGGCGCTACCGGCGCGGGCGTATCGCACCATCGTCTGGCGACAGGGTTCAGCAGAAACATTGTCCGGTCGCTTTGCCCGCGTGCGCGTGGTCACCGCCCACGACGACCGCGCTCGGGATCCCGAATGGCTGGTCATCGAATGGCCGCGTGGTGACGCCGAACCGCTTCGCTACTGGCTGTCGACGCTGCCTGAAGACACGACCTTCAAGGCACTCGTCGGCACCATCAAAGGCCGTTGGCGCATCGAGCGGGACTACCTGGAACTCAAACAGGAACTCGGC
>SCRF01000121.1 GCA_004322005.1 Rhodanobacter sp.
AACATCGTGTTAGCGCACCGAAGATCGCGCCGATCGCCATGATCGTGCCGACCGTGATGCCGACCACGCGGATCACCTTGGTCAACCCCTCGGACTGCTTGGTGTAGTACTCGCGGGTGGTGCTCACGTCCACCTTCAGCCGCGGGTCGGCCAGCAGCGCAGCCTTGAAACTGTCGAACGCGGCCGGCGAGGTGAGCCGGACGGTGACCGACTGCGCACTGCTGCCACGGCGGTAGGCGGCCGCCACGGTCTGCGCGTCGCCCCAGAGCTCGGAGTCGTGCGAGTCGTGGGAAACGAACTCGCCGACGATGGTCCATTCCTGCCCGGCCAGACGCAGCTGATGACCGACCTCGACTCCGGCAAACTGGCGCAATGCGCCCTGCCCGACCACCAGCTCGCGCAGCCCCGGCTTGAACCGCCGGCCCTGCACGATCTTCACGTTGGGACGCAGCGCCCACGCCTCGTCGCCGACGCCGCGGATCGACACGTTCGCCTCGGCGCCGGGATCGCTTTTCTTGGGCAGGTTGGCCACCACCGAAAGTTCGGCCGAGGCCAGCGGCTTGCCGCCGGGACCGCGCGCCACGCCGGGGGCGTTGGCAATGACGCTGAGATTGTCGCGTTCGAGCACGGAATTCAACTCGGCATTCGAGCCGCCGCGCAGCACGATCGCGGTGTCGTTGCTGCCGGTCTGCTGCAGCGTGGCCTGGAAGCCCTCGCCCATCGCCAGCATCGCCACCAGCACGCCGACCACGCCGGCGATGCCGATCACGATCACCGACGAGGCACCGATGCGCTGGCCCAGCGTGCTGATGCCGACGCCGGCGACCGACAGAGCCTGCTGCCCGCGCCGGGTCAGCAGCAGCCACAGCACCAGTACCAGCAGCAACCCGCCGACGGCCGCCGGTGGCAGCCGGCTCCAGAGGGCCAGCCCGAGCGCCAGCAGCACGACCAGGCCGAGGCCGCCCAGAAACGATTTGACCTTGCGCATGACGCGAATCTCCTCAACGCCCGGCGAGGGCATCGACAATGTTCAGGCGCATCGCGCGCCACGCGGGCAACGCACCCACCAGCAAGCCGATCAGCAGCATCAGGCCGATCCCCAGCGCCCAGTTGCCGGCGCCCACCGGCGGCAGGTTGACCATGCCGCCGCTGCCCTTGCTGACCCCGGGCGCCAGCACGGTCGCCAGCCCCAGCCCGACGATGCCGCCGAGCAACAGCAGCAGCACCGACTCGGTCAGCACCATCGCCAGCACGCTGGTGCTGGAAAAACCGATCGTCTTCAGCACCGCCAGCTCCGAGGTGCGCTCGCGCACCGCCTGCGCCATGGTGTTGCCGGTCAGCAGGATCAGGGTGAAGAACACCGCGCCCATGATCGCGCCGACGATCAGCCCGATGTCGCCCAGCTGCTTGGCAAAGGATGCCTGGAACGCCTGCTCGGTCTGGGTCCGGGTCTCGTGATCGGAATTGGCCGAGATCGCATCGATCGCCCTGGCGACCCGATCGGCCTGGGACGGATCCTGCAACTGATCGATGTACCAGCCTACCGAGTGGCGGGTGTAGGCATTGGCCTCGTCGAAATATTTCCAGTGCAGCAGGAACAGCTGGTCGATGCCGTTGGCGGCACCCTTGGCCACGCTGTAGATGCCCACGATGTCGAACGGCCAGGTCTTGTCGCCGTTCTTCTGCGGGAAGATGGTCGACTGCAGCGGAATCTTGTCGCCGACCTTCCAGCCATACCGCTTCGCCAGTACCGGGCCGATCACCACGCCGGTACGCGTGTCGTCGAAGGCCTTGCGCTGCGCCGGCGTGAGCCGGATTTCCGGATAGACGTCCAGATAGTTCGGACTGACCGCATAGCTGAAGACGAAATTCTTCGGGTCCTGGTAGATCCCGCCAAACCAGTTCGCCCAGGCCACGGCGCGCACGCCGGGAATCGCCGCGATGCGGGCCCGCAGCGCCTCGGGCACCGGCTGGATGATCGAGTAGCGCGACGCGGTGACCAGCCGGTCCACGCCCGCCACGCTCCTGCTGCCGCTTTCGAACGCGGTGCGCACCGAATCGAGCATGCCGAACAGCAGGAACGCGGTGACGATCGACACCAGCGTAAGGAAAGTGCGGGTCTTGCGCCGGAACAACGCCGCCCAGATCAGGTGCAGGTATTTCATGACGCCACCGCCTGCTCGACCAGGGTGCCCTTGTCCAGATGCAGTATGTGAGTGGCGTATTCGGCGGCCTTGGGATCGTGGGTGACCATCACGATGGTCTTGCCGTGCTCGCGATTGAGCTGCTGCAGCAGTCGCAGCACGTCCTCGGCCGACTGCCGGTCCAGGTCGCCGGTCGGCTCGTCGCAGACCAGCAGCACGGGATCGGAGACGATCGCGCGGGCGATCGCCACGCGCTGCTGCTGACCGCCGGACAATTCGCCCGGCTTGTGCGTGGCGCGATCGGCCAGGCCGACCAGTTGCAACGCGATGGCCGCGTTGCGCTTGCGCTGCGACGCCGACAGCTTGGTCAGCAGCAGCGGCAGCTCGACATTGCGCTGCGCCGAGAGCATCGGCATCAGATTGTAGAACTGGAAGATGAAGCCGACGTTGGACGCGCGCCACCGTGCCAGCGCGCCGCCGCCGAGCTGGTCGATGCGCAGACCGCCCACGGTGATGCTGCCGGCGCTGGGCGTATCGAGCCCGCCGATCAGGTTCAGCAAGGTGGTCTTGCCGGAACCGGACGGCCCCATCAGCGCCAGGAAATCGCCCTCGGCGATGTCCAGGTTGACGTGGTGCAGCACCTCGACCTTCTGCTTGCCACGCTCGTAGGTCTTGGCCAGATCCTGGATCTCGATCAGCGTGCCCATGGTTTTCTCCCGCTCGATGTCTGGTTTTTTGGTAGGAGCGCACCCTGTGCGCGAATCACGCAGCCACGCAGCGGCGTGTTTTTGGTAGGAGCGCACCCTGTGCGCGAAAACACGCAGCCACGCAGCGGCGTGTTTTCGCGCACAGGGTGC
>SCRF01000011.1 GCA_004322005.1 Rhodanobacter sp.
GACACCAGACACTTCGAAGCAACTTGATGGATCACGAGAAGCACCTCGAGTGCCGACCGCCGTAAAAGTCAAACTTTGAGAGTCCCCCAGCAGAGCTGGGGGTTTACCTTGGAGAAATTACTTGGCAATACGCAGCGTACTGGGGCGGCGAACGCCACGGCGGTGGCACGGGCCGCGGCACCTCACCAGAAGCGAAGTCGTTCAGGTTGCCGGAATTACAAGGCGCGATCGGCCGACGCCACGTTCACGCAGCAGCCGTTGACGTTGACCGACGACCAGGTGCGCGCCATCGAAAGGTCGAGCGATACGAATGTGCTGAACCACACACGCCTTCATGCGTGATAGCCACGTTGCTCGACGGCGAGGTTCAGCGCAATGACCATGCACGAACGCAGGACCGGTCACCGTCGCAGCGGCGTTGATCGAAAGTCTGGCAAGGCGACGCAGTGACGGCGTGACCATGCACGTCGCCACGACCCGGACCACCTTGCACAGGCCCCGACGTGCATCGTCCGGAAGTGCATACCGCCTTCCCCGCGATGAGGGGCAACTCACACGCGTCGGCGATCGCTTTGCCGGGCTTTTCGACCCGATCGAAGTTCTGCCGGATCACCCCCGGCAGCTCAAGACTCTACTAGCCGAGGTCGATATTTGCTTGCCAAACCATTTTACGATCGGCCCAAAAGAACCGTTTTGACTAAGGTGGTTCACTCTGCAATCAGGTCGCTCGATACCAGGTGTCTATCGTTGCACCCACAACTAAGGAAAACTCGAACCATGGATATCCAACTGCTTCCGTCGCCACCCACCGACAATCTGTATAAGTTCATGGCGATTTTTGGCGCTTGAGTGCTATTGATCCTGGCCCTGTTCATGATGGGCATTGGCTACCTCAGCTTCAAAGGCAAGGAAGAGTCGCAACAAGCGATCGCCTATACCCGTAGCGTCAGTACCGTATTGCACATTCAAGATCGCTTGGATGCCATCCAAGCCGGTCGATTGAACGACGCAATCGTAACGTGGTCCCCCTTCCAAGATGGATCAGACACCGAGAAGGCGTTCCTTCGGAAGGCTCTCCAGAGCAATAAGGAGTACCTCGCTCACCATCAAGGCGACGCCGAACGTCATGATGCTTGGACGTTTTGGCAGATCCTGGATGCTACTCACAGCATCATCTTCATCCTGGTTCTTGGGGGAGTAGGTATCTTTTGCTTCATGTACGGTTTCCGTCGGTGGTATCAGCGTGTTCAGCGTGTTTCCGATGCCATTCTGCTCAGCAAGCAGATCTTTCAAGAAATGACTAACCAAAAGCTCAAATGCGAGTTGGAGGCGCTTCCGACGCCCCCGCAACCCCCTCACACCACTCTGTGACTTTGTCTGGGCGAGCGCCTGGTGTGGTACGACATGGGAAAAGGGTCTGTCAGGCACTACTTGATTGACTGGACCGTTGGCGGCTTGATGGTCGGCCGCGCCGCTTCGAGGCAAAAATTGCCTCTTCTTACTGTCGATAACTCGGCCTAGTCGCCCTGCTCCAACGCCACGTTCCGGATGAAACCGCATCAGCCTGTTATGACGCTTTGATCATGTGTGGTCACTGCCTACTACGCAGCCTCGCACGCTACGGGCGCCACGACTAACCGGAAAAACCCGACTCATGTCGATTAAGGCACGACGGTATTTCTGCAATCGCCGCATGTCTCGTCGAGCGGGTTGGACACTCCATTGATCGTCGATCGCTTCGAAGGGTGCAAACGGAAGCCCTGGAGGTCGAAACCTCATGGCCAGCCGGGGAATGACGTACCACGCCACCATCCAGAAGGCCGCCCGTCGCCAGGCCGGCGGCCCCAACCGGCGTATGCCCTCCCATGGGGATTCTTGGAGGGGGTCGTTGCGATGTAGAGGCACGGCAACGAACCCCCGCAAATCGGGATCCGCAGAAATGCTGCTCAGGGGCAAATGTTCCGGCAGACACCCCAAGTTGGTGGTGCTCCGCATGAGGAGGGCCCGCGCGCTGAAGGCGCTGCCTCGCCAGCTTGGCGGCCAAGGGGCGTGGTCATACAGTGCATCACCGAGTCGACGCGCAAACCCATGAATGAGGGTCAACGTCTCCTTTCCGACCTTGGTGGCCGGTGTCAGGCGCAAAATGCTTAGAGGTACTTCTCCTGCAGGGAGGTTAGGAGCCCAGTGCAAGGGCACTGCGTGAATCGCGCATTGCAAGGTAAAGATACCCGACCACGCACGTCGAAACGTTGGCGGCCGGCCCTGGTGCATATCGTTCTGCCAACACCGTGGACAAAATGCTCGTCGTTCGTGCTCCTCAAGTAGTGCCGGATGATCCGTCAAGCGATGCATGAACAGGTCGCGTGGCCGCACTCCGACCGTTCGGGCAACCGCAAGGACATCGTGGACAGACAAGGTATCGAGGCCATCGAGGGAGACGCCATAGGGCGTGGCGTGCCTCGATAGATGCGGCCGGTAGTCATCACCCTCGGAGCCGTAAAGATTCACGGCCCGCTCGATAAGAGACCGCAGCGACTCGTCGGGCTCCGGACCCGTGATCCACCATCGCGGGTGGTTCGTGAAGTCGCGAGACATACACCCTCCTCCTCTGGCGGGAAATCGACGAAACGTCTTGCGCGGAATCACCACCCTCGTTGCGGGAGCGGCAACTTCGTCCGCAAGCTAGAGCGAGCAGCGTGGCCGCTCACCGTGTGCGTCATGCGCTATCACTATCGGCACCGCTCAGTCCGTCAATCGCGGAAATTCATACTTGGCCCGCTCCAACAAGGTGTGCGTGATGCGTTCGTCGCCTTCAGTCACCGCCAAAGCGCCTGCGTTCCCGACGAGCGTCACGATGGCATCTGTCTGGCCGCCCGTTAACTTCACAATCAACTTCATAGTTCCTTGAGCGTGAAGCCGGGACGGTAGCTGCAGCGGAAGACTGGACTCCATCGCCTGAAGAAAATGGGCCAGGTAGTCATCTGCCACCCATTTGGATAGCCGTTTGAGCTTGAGGCGGGCGCTCAGATGCAAATCCAAGCTAATTGCCATTTCCGCTTCCTCCGAACCCGCCACAATCAGCACCACCTTCAATTCGTTCATGACAAAGCGAAGGGTTTCCAAGGTTCGAGTCTGCTGCGTGTGCGTGCCTTTCAAGACATCCTGGATTTCATCGATGAGTACTAACTTCAAGGCACATGCGCGCGCCAGCTTCAACGCCAACTGCTCCCGTTCGCGGCCACTCACACCGCCCCCTTCCGGGCAACCAAGCGCTGCTAGCATGCGAATGTAGAACTCCCTCGCTTCTCGCACCCCACACAGGGAGAACAACAACGTGGGACGAGTGGCGATCACACCACGCCGTGCACGTTCGCTGGGGTAGCGATCGTGCAGCTGTTCCAGAAGATCGGTTTTGCCCGCACCTGGCTCGCCAACGATCACCATGCCCGCCGATCGGGACCGTGATGGGCGATTCATCAGGTAATCAGCGTAATCAAAGATGTCGTTGATTCGCTCGTGCGCAATAAACCGGTGCTCAAGCATGTCGCGCACGCGAAGCGTAACGGGCAAATCTAACGCGGCCTTAGCGACCTCGTCGAGGTGAGCGAACTCGGCGGTCATCAGTCCGTCCTCGTGACTTTGATGCGAGAGCGGTTGAGCGGAATGCTGTAGCCAGCTTCATCCTGTCGCCACTTCGCTGATACGCCAGGTGATCCTTTGGCGCAACGCGAGCGCTTGCGTTGCTGAGCGCGTGTAGCGGAGGCCGCCATGTGTTCGATGCGGTCGCTTTCGATAAAGCCCTGGTCCAGCTGGGTCTCCAACCGTTGGCGGGTCACCGGGTCCAATTTGGCCTGCTGTGGTTGCCCCGCGCCAGTGCCCGTCACAGCCTCCGCCGTGACGATCCGGTCACCGTCAAGACGAACCCACACCCGGGTTGGATCACGAGGATCGTAGTGCACCTGAACAACTCGTCCCGGGCGAACCTGACACGCCAGGGCTTCTGACCAATAGCGCGCTCGTCGATACAGCACCCCAGTCCGTTGGAGCCGGCGTGTCACAAAAGGCAGAAAGTCCACGCGAAACTCATCAGGACACGACACCATCGGCGGCGCAACGATTTGACCGTCAGAGCAACGCCACGCCCTTTCCCAGGCCACCAACGGCGGCACCCCGAGCATGCGGTGTACGCGCACATGGTAATAGCGTCCGATTTTTTGCGTTATCCAGTCGTTGAGCTCCGACAAGGTCATCGTCGCGCGCGCCTCGCTTGGGTAATCCCCACGCTGCTGCACATTGGAAAAGGTCGTGCCCGGTAACCCATGAATCAGGCGCATCAACGTGCCCATCATGCGTTCGATATGGCCACCGTAATGGGCCTTGCCCAGCGGTCGGGTCCGAAGCTCAATCCCGTACTGCTCACAGCCGCGCCGCATCGCTGCGCTTACCAGGTCCGCACCGTTATCCACGTGAATGACCTTCATCTTGCCGAACATGGGCCAGAGCCCTGGGGCTCGGGCGTCTTCCACTTTAGGAAGGACTGCATGCGCAATGCATAGGCTGACGGCCGTCGAGGATGGCGCATCCATGGAGAGAAAGAGTCCGAGGACGACGCGCGTGCCCACATCGAAAGCCACTGATATCCAAGGGCGGCCGAGTACATCTACACGATCATCACTGAGCACCAAGATGTCGACGAGCGTATGATCGATTTGCACCACTTCCAGGGCTGTAGACACCCACAGCTGGCCCGGGCGAGGCTCCCACCCCTGGCGCGCCCTCTTCGCCCCAAGACGCTTTGCATCACCCTCGTAAGTACAGTCGGCGAGACGCCGATAAATCGCGCCCGCCGATGGCACGGCTAATCCCGATCGGCGGCAGATCGACCGCGCTCTCTCCACGATCTCTGCTTTACTTACAGGCTCCCGCACCAAGTAGTGTTTTTGAACCACATGGCTAATGACACGCTCTACGTCCGGGTGCAGCATTCGCAAGAATTGAGGGCGCCCGCGCTTTCGTCTGACGAGCGACGAGCATCGTTGATCAGCGCGATAGCGCGCGACGAGTCGCTGGAGCTGCCGAACGCTTAATGCATGCGCCTTGGCGATGGGCGTCAGCAGATGCGAAGGCAGCGACGACATCGTCGCGAGCGGGGCAATGGCCTGGGCGAGCTCCCTCGCACGACACCATTCGGTGGATGAAATGGCCGTGAGCGATGGGCTACCTTGCGGCGAAGGAAGTGGCGTAAGCGCCGCTATGGGTACCTCCGCCACCGCTCCCGTCGTCTCAAAACGAACGCTGACGGCACCCATGGCCAGCAACCCGTTAACTTCGACGATTTGTCGTTCAAAAATCCAGCGCGCGCCAAGGGTGAGTTGATTGTTCCCCGCCCCACGACGCTTGCGGACGGCAGGCATGGATACGGATTCCAACTGCGCCGATGTCACAACGTGATCTTTCATATGCCCTCCCGTGCCCGCTACGGGCCGCACTTCACTGTTCCCGCACGCATGAGCGCACGAGACAACTTGACTCCAACAAAGGAAGGGAGTAGATAGGAGGCGCAACAGCAGTCAGTCTGTCGCCTCTAGAGAGCCTCGCACGCCATGCGAGGCTTCTCGTTATCTGTCCCATGGGTTTACGCCATAGGCAACCTCCACGTTGACGGTCTTGCAGCCAAAACGGATGCCGGATAATCACAGCCGGTCACCGGATAAATGCACATCAATAGCGCGATGTCAACCGCCCGAGCATGAGCTAGACAATCAGTTCTATTCGGCAATTGGCTATGTTTTTTTACGCCTAACCGATCCACCTATTGAATTCACGTTTAACGTGAGAATCTCACGCGTGTGAGACGCACAACTTGCACGAGCATTATTTAATTGAGATTGACCATGACAGCGGTCACCGCGGCGATCACCAATGCCGGCGATCACCAATGCCAACGAATATCAGAACCGCTTTCATAATTGCAACCATATAAACAACCTTCCCGTGGGGCTAAAAAGTTCAGTGCCTTTAAAACCAATATGCCAAGTTGACGTGAACGAAACTAGTTGAATTCTTCCTACAAATGTCGGTCCGCCGGCGTACCAGACCATCAATCAGATCGCCTGGTCTAGCCCTACCATAGTTGACGGCACCTGAAGCCCGGCGGCAGCTGACACAAACGTAAGGCGAGCGCCCTGGGAGGCTAGGTTGTGCAAGAAATGTCATTCGGCTTTGGCCTAAGATATACATTCAGAAACCCGTTGATGAACCAAGTTATTTATTCCATTACTTCGATATCGATGACCCATCGACACTGAGGTGTTTCATGTCCGCAACCCGTGATAAGAACCGTATGCAACTCGTCAATTTAGTTCACCGACTAGTAGCCGAGAGCGGTGACATAGAAGGGTTCGATGCCGTGGCGTGGGTCGATTGCTGGCTGACCGAGCCCTTACCAGCTATTGGAAACAGGCTGCCCGAAGAGCTTCTTTCAACCAAGGAAGGGTACGCAGTGCTAGAGAGTGTTCTTCAACGGGCTCAATCAGGCGCTTACGGTTGACGTAGCGCCAAGCAAGTTCATGCGCCCCCTTGCGCGGAATTACCACCCTCTGTGATGAGCGGCGCTGGCGTTCGACTGAGTCCGCCGCTAAGCCCACAGCCATGGCGCGCTGGCCCTAGCTTTCGGCTGACCCGCTTATCGCGTCGCCATTCTTCGATCAACCTCTTAATTCAGTCACCCATTCACTAAAGGGACGTTAAACAACCGCGAAATTCAGTCGCATATGATTGTTTTTCTGTCTTTTATTGAAACGACACATTAAATGGGTGCGCGACAGACCGCTGCCTTTCTTGGCATTTGAAGGTTCCCCAACAAAACTTGTGACCTGGTGTTGCACGCACTGACTTGTCCGCAGCCAACGCGCTAACCCTCCACAATTGCCGCGGATAACTGTCCTCACGTTGCAATCGACGCACTCAAAGGTCCGCACGGTCAACGATGTCCCCGCAGCCAGACTGAGTACGGCCAAGAAATTTAGGCCGAATCGACCAACATTTTGTGCCATTGCGACCAGCAGTCTTTGGCCAGCTCCCATAACTGTCTAACAATTGAATGCCGCCAAGAGACTTGGGCCAAATCGACCAACAACTTGGGCCATTCCAGCCAACAAACTTGGACCGCTCTCTGCAACGACCGTCAAGCCTGGGCCAGCGTTCAAAAGCTGCCAGCATTTCTGTGCCAGAAATGTTCGCCGAGGAAAAGTTGAGCCGTCGACGTGGTATTTTTGTGCAGTTGGCCCCCAAAACTCTGGGCAACCACTGCGACGCACCGATCGAGTTGTACAGGTTCTGTCAAACAACGATGAACTGCCCCTGTATCGCGTGCTGGCAGTTTCCCATTGAGGACGCTGTTGCCAGTGCTTACTACACGCGCATGATGGCTCCCACGGTCCGAAAGTTCCTATATTAGGGACCACTTCAGTGTGCCCGGTCGGCTCTTAGCCAGCGTGCAAAGGTCCAAATATCGACCCCGCCGCGTGCGGCCACGCAGAACGTGGTCGGTTCTGTCGACACCCAAAAGGCCTTCACGGTCGGCAAATCCGCCTCTGGGCGCTCGTCGTAAAGTGCCGTAGCTTTCCAGTCGTACACCGTCGCGACATTGCCCTGGGTATCGGTGAAGGTGTAGGAGCCTGATACCTTGCGATCCCCGGACGCAGGTAGCGGCGGACCGAAACGCTCGACCAGATCACGAGGTGCGATGCGCAAGCTTCCACGTTGGGTGGTTTCCGCTGTCGACGCCTTGGGTGTCAAAGTGAACATGCACATGCTTTCTCGTTTGGAGGCAAGGACGATAAACCTAGTCCGCTCCTGACGCACCTCGCGGTTTTCTTTTCCTGATAGCAGTCTGGGGTTTTGCGCCACCGGTCAGATGATCCCGCTTGGCTTGCAACGCCGATTCGCGTTTCAGCGCCGCCTGCAGCGCCTGCTGAGCCGCCAGCAGTGCCGCCGGAAGACCGTCCATCCGGGTCAGTTGCTGCTCCAGGGCCTTGGCACGAGCCCCGTGTTCGGTCGCCAGGCGCTCGGCATCGCGAGCCGAAGCTATGGCCGTTTCCAACCGCGCGGCGACCGCCGACGCTTCCCGTTCCTTCTGCCGCAGCGTTGTTTGGAGGGTTTTGGTTTCTTCCCGGGCGCGGTCGATTTCCGCGTGCGCGCGATCCTCGACGGCGCGAACGTGCGCCGCCTGGGCCTCGCGCTCGGCCGCCACGCTGCTTTTGTGCCCCTCGAAGGCTTCGTCCAGCTGCTCAGCACGCAGCTGCCAGGCATCGCGTTGCTGGGTAAGCTCGGCCAGTTGGCCCGCCTGTTGCTCGACGAGACGTTGGATATCCGCCAGTCGCGTTTCAGCCACCTCACGGGCCTGATCCGCGTTCTGGGCTATCTCTTGGGCTTCGGCGAGCGCGATGTCCCAGAGCTTGCGTTCCTGCGTGAGTGTCGTTTGGGCGGCCAGCAGGGCATTCTGCTCTTGCGCAAGTGCTGCATGAGCCAGCGACCCCGCCTGGGCCATGGCGAGGCGCCAGACCTCGGTAAACGCCTGCCCCACATCCCCTGGCAGCTCTGGCAACGCGAGCACCTGGCTCAGTCGCGTGGCGAGCGCGCCGCGCCAGGTGTCCAACATACGCGTCACGGTGTTGGGCGACCCCGTCCCGAGCCGCGCACGAATCTTCTCGACCGTCGGCCGTTCGCCGGTCGTGACCAGCGCGTCGGCGGCGGCGCTGACCTGCTCCTGGGTGATGCCTCGTGCCATGAATCGGTCTCCTCGATCGGCGCCCTGCCCGCTTGATTGCGTACTGGTGATAAGTGATGACTAATCGCAGCGCTCTCCACGATCCATGATCGGCCGCAGGCGTTCTACGAACACCGGCCGGAAACGGTGGAAAAACTGTCGGTCCTGACAAACCCCAGGGTATCCTCGGCCTGGTCAAGCCAGAGTTGACCGCGGCAGCCGGACGGTCGGACAGCCCGGCGGGACGCAAGTGTTCCGTGGTCGATTCAACGCTTCGTTGCCTCGATCAGCTCGACATCCAGCGCCTGCATTAACGCGCGGGTGGACAGCGTACGCGCCAGCGGGGCGCCCTGCCCGGCCCAGTGCGCGCCATAGCCGGTCTGCCCGGCGGCCCTCCCGGCCCGGTTCAGCGCTTTGCCGGCGTCGTAGGCGATCGGATAGTCGGGAACGCTGTCATCGGACACGTCGACGCCCCATTGTGTGAATGCATTGGCGAGGCTTCGTGCGGGGCGCCCGGAAATCACCCGCGTCACCGTCGTGTGGTGAGCCGCATCGCTGAACAGGCGTTCGCGAAAGCCAGCATCCGCCAGCGATTCGTCGGTGGCAATAAAGGCGGTACCCAACTGCACGGCGCCGGCGCCAAGCGCCAGGGCGGCGGCAATGCCAGCGCCGTCCATGATGCCGCCCGCGGCGATCACCGGTACGCCTGCCGTTCGCGCCAGCAGATGCGTCAAGGCCACGATGCCCAGGCGGCTGTCGTCCGCGTCCGGATCGAACATGCCCCGATGGCCCCCGGCCTCGTAACCCTGGGCGACGATGGCGTCGATGCCTGCCGCCTCGATCGCCGCGGCTTCCGCCCTGCTCGTCGCCGTCGCCAGCAGGGCGATGCCGGCGCCGTGCAGCGCTTCGATCTGGCGCCGATGCGGCAGGCCGAAATGGAAGCTCACGACCCGCGGTTGCTCCTCCACCAGCATGGCCAGCATGTCGTCGTCGACCAGGAAGGAGCGATACGGCTCCTGCAGCGTGTCGGGCGGGCTGGCACCCCGGCGTTCGAACTCCGGGCGCAGGCGCGCGAGCCACGCGGTCTCTCTGGCCGGGTCCTTCCGGGCGGGCCGGTGGACAAAAACATTGACATTGAGCGGCCCCGCGCTCAGTTCGCGAAACTGCTGGATCGCCTTCCGCGCCTCGGCAGTCGTCATGGCGCCGACACCCAGCGATCCCAATCCGCCGCTGTCGGCCACGGCGGCCGCCATCGCCGGCGTGGACACGCCCGCCATTGGCGCCTGGATGATCGGCACCCTGAGGCCGAGCCGATCGAGCAACGGCGAGATGTCATGTGCAGCCACGATCTGCCCTCCTGACTCACCCGCAACAAGCAACCGGCCAGAATCGGCTTGAGCGTGCCGATCGCGCAGGTTTGTTGGTCGGTTGCGGGTGGGAATTGCAGTGTAGGTTTTGGGGGTTGGGTTTGGCGTCGCGACGGCGACTACTGCCTGGCGGCATAACCATCAGCATCGCTTCGAAGTCGAAGCTCACTGCGCACTTGCGGAAGAAAGCATCCGGCACCGTTCCACCTGTGGCGAACGGAAAGTCCCGGCACTGATCGCCGCCTGGTGTCAGCATTCCGGGAACCTTCTCCTCGCGGGTGGTGCCGACGATACCGTCGATGTGCATTCCGGCCGGCGCTGGCGCGCCGCCCATCGGGATTACCATGGCAGGCAAGCCATGGACCGTGACGGTGCCGGGTGACAGCGGAATCGTCATGCGGCTGACCATATCGACCAGGATCAACCGCGACCGGGAGCAGCCAGCATGGTGAGCCGATCAAGTTCGGCTTCCACAAACCCCGCTTCGCGTCGTGCCGGCAAATTGAACGGACCGCGCAGGCTGGTGCCCATGTAGGCGCGCAGCAGGTCGAAGAAGGTGGCGACCGGCTCCAGCCCGTCACGTTCGCAGCAATGGCGGTACCAGCGGGTGCCGGCGGCAACGTGGGCGACTTCCTCACGCAGGATCACTTCGAGGATCGCCACCGTGCGGGCATCGCCGAGCTGGCGCAGGCGCTCGATCATGCCGGGGGTGACATCCAGGCCGCGCGCTTCCAGCACGCGCGGCACCAGCGCCATGCGTGCGGTGTCGTGGCCTGCGGTTCTCTCGGCCATCGCCCACAGGCCGTCGTGGGCGTCGAAGTCGCCGTAGGCGTGGCCGAGCGCGGCCAGGCGTTCGGCCAGCATGGCGAAATGACGCGCCTCGTCGTTCGCGCAACTGGCCCAGTCGCGGTAATACGCATCCGGTTTGCCGCGGAAGCGGTAGACCGCGTCCCACGCCAGGTTGATCGCGTTGAATTCGATATGCGCCACCGCGTGCACCAGTGCGGCACGGCCCTGCTCGCTGCCGAGCCCGCGCTGCGGTACCTGTCGGGCATCGACCAGGCGCGGTTTTCCCGGGCGGCCTGGCGTGGCGATCGGCTCAGGCGGTGGCGCGGCCGGATCGACGCGCAGTTCGCCGGCCACAAAAGCCTGCCAGGTGGCGTGGGTCAGGCGCAGCTTGTCGGCCGGGTCGACGGCTTCGAGGCAGCGCTTGGCGGCGGCGTGGAGATCGGTCACGGGGTTTGTCGCGAACACCCCTCCCCGGAAGGATGCGGATGCAGACGCAAAAGGCATCCGCACATCTCGATCTTCGGCCCGAACGAATTCACATGCTGCGCCGCGCGGCCTTGGCATCATCGGAACGCAACATCTGGATCTGCTCCAGATACTGCCGTTCGAGACCGGTCACGTATTCGCCGGAGAAGCACGAGGTGTCGAACTGCTGGAGGTCCTCGTTGCCGTCCTGCACCGCACGGATCAGATCCTTGAGGTCCTGATAGATCAGCCAGTCGGCACCGAGCACCTTCTCCACTTCCTGCTCGGTGCGACCGGCGGCAACCAGTTCCGAGACCGACGGCATGTCGATGCCGTACACGTTCGGATAGCGTACCGGCGGCGCGGCGGAAGCGAAGTAGACGTTTTTCGCGCCGGCATCGCGGGCCATCTGGATGATTTGCCTGGAGGTGGTCCCGCGCACGATCGAGTCGTCCACCAGCAGCACGTTCTTGTTGCGGAATTCCAGATCGATCGCGTTGAGCTTGCGGCGCACTGATTTCTGCCGCTCGCCCTGCCCCGGCATGATGAAGGTGCGCCCGATGTAGCGATTCTTCACGAAGCCCTCGCGGAATGGCACCCCGAGCACGCCGGCCAGCGCGCTGGCAGCGGTGCGTGCGGTGTCGGGGATCGGAATCACCGCATCGATGCCGTGATCCGGGCGTTCGCGCAGGATCTTCTCGCCCAGTTTCTCGCCCATGCGCAGCCGGGCCTTGTACACCGAGACATCCTCGATCATCGAATCCGGCCGCGCCAGATAGACGTATTCGAAGATGCACGGCGTGTGCAGGGCCCCCTCGGCACAGCGGCGACTGTGGAACTGGCCGGCATCGGTGATGATCACCGCTTCGCCCGGCGCGATGTCACGGATGCGCTTGAAGCCGAGCACGTCGAATGCGACCGACTCGGAAGCCACCGCATACTCGCGACCTTCCGCGGTAACCCGCTCGCCCAGCACCAGCGGGCGGATGCCGTGCGGGTCGCGGAACGCGATCAGGCCGTAGCCCAGCACCAGCGCCACGCAGGCATAGCCGCCGCTGGCCCGCGCATGCACGCCGGCCACCGCCTTGAAGATGTGGTCCGGGGTCAACGCCATCCGGTCCTGGATCTGCAGCTCGTGCGCCAGCACATTCAGCAGCACTTCGGAATCCGAATCGGTGTTGATGTGGCGGCGATCGTCCTCGAACATCTCCCGCCGCAGCGAGTCCGTATTGACCAGATTGCCGTTGTGCGCAAATGCGATGCCGTAAGGCGAGTTCACGTAGAACGGTTGTGCTTCGGCCTGGCCTTCCGAGCCGGCGGTCGGGTAACGGCAATGGCCGATGCCGATGCGTCCGCGCAAGCCACCCATTGCGGCCTGACCGAACACGTCGCGAACCAGCCCGTTGCCCTTGTGCAGGCGAAGCCGCGCGCCATCGACGGTGGCAATGCCGGCAGCATCCTGGCCACGATGCTGCAGCACCGTCAACCCGTCATAAAGCGCCGATGCCACGTCCGTGGTACCGACAATGCCGATGATTCCACACATGGTTTGTTGCCTGTCTCAGAAATTCGTGGGGTGGGTAGTCGTGCTGCTGGCCGCCGCCGGGGCAATCGTGCGACTCGTGCTCGCCGTGGCCGGCGTCGCAACCGATATGGGGGTGCCCGGGGAAGTGGGCAAGCTGCGCAGATGCCGGAGCACGGCCGATGGATGGACATGCCCGCGCACGCTGGCCGGCACCCGCTGTTCCAGCCAAGTCGCCGCATGCTGAAACTGCGGCAGCAACACCGATTGCTGCCACCACGGATCTCTGGGGAATGCAGTGAAGCCACCCAGAAACACCAGCAGGGTCAGCAGCAACACGCCACGGGCGAAACCGAAAAACATGCCCAGCAAACGATCGGTACCGGACAGCCCGGTGCTCTCGACCAGCCGGTTGATCACGAAGCGCAGCAACGCACCGAGAATCAGCACGGCAACGAAACAGATGCCATAGCCGATGACGATTCGTGCTGAAGGCAGATCGATGACGTGCTCGAAATGCATTGCCAACACCGGGCCGAAGGTCCATGCCACCCAGAACGCGGCAACCCAGATCGCCAATGCCAGCACTTCGGAAATCAGCCCGCGCCACAGCCCGATCATGACCGAGATGGCCAGAACGCCGATGATGATGTAATCGATCCAGTTCATCCGGTCATCCGTCGATCCCGCATCTGGGTGTTTGCATGATCAGGGAACCGAAACGACGTTGCCGTCAATGCCCAGCCTTGCCTTGATCTGGTCGTGCAGACGCTGGGCATCGGCGCGTTGCGTCTGCGGGCCGGCACGCACGCGCCACAGCCGCTTGCCGCCGGCCTGTACCGAATCCACGAAGCCGTCGAAGCCGTTGGCGCGCAATTTGTCGCGCAATGCCACGGCATCCGCCTGGGTACTCATGGCCGCCAACTGCACCGCCCAGCCGCCGGCCTTGGCGGGTAGCGATGATGCCATAGTGGCCGGGCTGTCATTGCCGCTGGCGTCCTGCTTCAGCCGTGCCGGTACGCCGGGAATCGACTGGATGATCTTCAAGCGGGCTGCTTCGGCCGTGGTGCGCGTCTCGAACGGTCCGGCAATGACCTGGACGCGTTGCCGGCCGGCCTGCATGATCGGATGGCCGCTCACCGGGAAACCCATGGCTCGCACGCGACGTTGCAGACTTGCCGCACCCGCCGCGCTGGCATAGGCGCTGAGGTCGAGCGTGTAGCTACCATGCCCGGCAGGTCCTGCAGTCGCTGCCGGCACGGCAGCGGGCGCGTGCTTCGGCATGGTGACCGCTGGCTGCGGAGCGACCACCGGCTTGTGTACGAGCGACCTGGCTTGCTGCGCAATCACCGGCTGTGACGGCGACTTGCCGGAGCCGGTCGTCACCGTGGTCGGCTCGGGTTTCTTGCCGGCTTCGGGATCGGTTTCCACATCACGCGGACGATTGGAGCCGATGTTCACCGTGGGCAGATGCTCGCTCGATGCCGGTACCGCTGTCGGCTGGACCGGCGTGACAGCCGCCGTCGATGCGCCGATGGCGGCATCCGGCTTCAGGCTCATGGTCCGGGTTTGCAGGTCGCTGTCCGGTGCCGGCGGAATCGCCAGGCTCACCGCCTGATCGCCACCCGTCCCCGGGGGTTTGCTGGAAAAGAACATCGGCACGAACAGGATCAGCAGCGCAAAGAGGACGGCGGCTCCCAGCAGACGTATTTTCAAGGTTTCGCTCCAAACGCGGCAAACGCGGCACGCAACGGCGCGATTATACCCGCCTGCGTCGAACCCCATGACCCATCAGGCGATCCAACCCGCCCCGTGCGTTCAGCCGGCGCGTTCGGCGATCACCGCGCTGGCCACGAAAAACGAGCCGAATGCGAGGATGCACTCGCCCGGGCGTGCCGCCGCCCGCGCCGCGGCCAGTGCGGTGGCGACATCGGCATGCGCATCGAACGACGCCTGCGGCAGGGTTTGCCGCAGCACCGTCGCCAGGGCCGCCGCGCTCAGACCACGTGGCGTATCGCGCTCCAGCCCGGCCAGGTACCAATGTCCGACCCGACTGCCGAGCGCGTCCATCACCCCGGCCACGTCCTTGTCGGCCAGTGCGCCGTAAACCGCATGCAGCGTACCGCGCGGCTGCGCGTCCAACCATTCGGCCAGCGCACGCGCGGCCTGCGGGTTGTGGCCCACATCCACGATCAAGGGTGGATCGCCACCGAGCGACTGCAGTCGCGCCGGCACCCGCACCGCCTGCAGGCCGGTGCTGACGGCAGCGAGAAAATCCCTTGCAGCGATCGGTTCGCCATCGGCACACAACGCATGCAGCGCGGCAATCGCCGCCGCCGCGTTGGCGAATTGCACCGGCGCCGCCAGCGCCGGATCGGGCAGCTCCATCGCCATGCCGTCGCGGTGCCGCCAACTCCAGCCGCTGGCGTGGCGTTCGATGCGGAAATCGAGTCCGATCCGTTCAACGCGGGCTCCGCGCGTCGCCAGCGCGTCGAGCAGCCCCAGCGGCGGGTCCGGCTCGCCGACGATGGCCGGTCGCCCTGCCCGCGCGATGCCGGCCTTTTCGCGGCCGATGCTGTCGCGATCCGGTCCCAGCCAATCCAGATGATCCAGATCCACCGTGGTGATGATCGCCACATCGGCATCGACGATGTTCACCGCGTCCAGCCGGCCGCCCAGCCCCACTTCCAGGATCGCCACGTCCAACTGCGCGCGGGCGAACAGATCCAGCGCAGCCAGCGTGCCGAACTCGAAATAGGTCAGCGGCAGATCGCCACGTGCTGTTTCGATCCGCTCGAACGCGGCCACCAGCGAAACGTCGTCGACATCGGCACCGTCGATGCGCACACGCTCGTTGTAATCGAGCAGGTGCGGCGAAGTGAAACTGCCGACGCGCAATCCGGCTGCCATCAGCATTGCTTCAATCAAGGCTACGGTGGAACCCTTGCCGTTGGTGCCGCCGACCGTGATCGCGCGATGCGCCGGTGCCGCCGCGCCCATGCGCTGCCACACCGCGCGCACGCGATCGAGCCCCAGTTCGATGCTGTGGACGTTGACGTGCTCCTGGTACGCGAGCCATTCGGCGAGAGTGCGGGTCATGCGAGAACTTCTGATGAATGAACAGGCCGGGCGAAAAGCAAACGCCAGCGCGTTACCTCGCGCTCAGGCAGTGTTGTAGGAGCGCACCCTGTGCGCGAAAGCTCTTGTCGATGAACATCCGCAAAGAGCTTTCGCGCACAGGGTGCGCTCCTACGGGTTACAGGCGAACCTTGCGCAGGCGCAATGCGTTGCTCACCACCGACACCGAGCTCAGGCTCATCGCCAGCGCGGCCACCATCGGCGACAGTGTGATGCCCAGCAGCGGATACAGCGCGCCGGCCGCCAGCGGCACGCCGACCGCGTTGTAGATGAAGGCGAAGAACAGGTTTTGGTGGATGTTGCGCACGGTGGCCCGCGACAGCGAGCGCGCCCGCGCGATGGCACCCAGATCGCCCTTGATCAGGGTCACCTGCGCGCTTTCCATCGCCACGTCGGTGCCGCCGCCCATCGCGATGCCCACGTCCGCGGCCGCCAGCGCGGGCGCATCGTTGATGCCGTCGCCGGCCATCGCCACGCGGCGGCCCTCGCTCTTCAGGTTCGTCACCACCGATGCCTTGTCGGCCGGCGTCACATCGGCATGCACCTCGTCGATGCCCAGCTGGCGCGCCACCGCGCCCGCCGTGGTCGCATTGTCGCCGGTCAGCATCACCAGGCGCAGGCCGTCGGCATGCAGCGCCGCGATCGCTTTCGCCGTGCCCGGCTTGATCCGGTCGGCAACCGCAATCAGCCCGGCCAGCGCGCCGTCGACGGCGAGAAACATCACCGTGGCGCCGTCGCCGCGCAATGCCTCGGCCTGTTGAGTCGCCTTGTCGTCGGCGCCGATACCGAGTTCGTCCAGCAGTCGCGCATTGCCCAGCGCCACCATGCGGCCCTCGACACGGCCCTGCACACCGCGGCCGGTCAAGGTGCGGAAATCCTCCACCGACGGCGGCGTTTTGCCATCGAGGGCATTGACGATCGCCCGTGCCAGCGGGTGCTCGCTGGGCTGCTCCAGCGCGGCAGCCAGCAGCAGCAGGCGTTCGCGCGGCAGGTCGCCAAGCGGCAGCAGATCGGTCAGCGCCGGCTTGCCTTCGGTCAGCGTACCGGTCTTGTCCAGTACCAGCGTGTCGATGTCGCGCAGTGCCTCGATCGCGCTGGCATCCTTGAACAGCACGCCGTTCTGCGCACCGCGGCCGCTGGCCACCATGATCGAGATCGGTGTGGCCAGCCCCAGCGCGCACGGACAGGCGATGATCAGTACCGACACCGCCGCGATCAGCGCATGCGCCAGCTTCGGATCGGGACCGAGCCAGGCCCAGCCCGCAAACGCCAGTACGGAACATGCGAACACCGCCGGCACGAACCATGCCGCGACGCGATCGGCCACCCGCTGCAGCGGTGCGCGGCTGCGCTGCGCCTTGGCCACCAGCGCCACGATCTGCGCCAGCATGGTCTCGCCGCCGACCTTTTCCGCGCGCATGGTCAGCGCGCCGTCCTGGTTCACCGTGCCGCCGGTCACCGGTTCGCCCGTGGTCTTGGTGACCGGCATCGGCTCGCCGGTGAGCATCGACTCGTCGACATGGCTCTCGCCCTCGAGCACCACGCCATCGACCGGCACTTTTTCGCCAGGACGAACGCGCAGGGTGTCGCCCGCGTGCACGCTCTCCAGCGACACCTCGCTCTCGCTGCCGTCGTCCGCCAGCCGATGCGCGGTCTTCGGTGCCAGCCCCAGCAGCGCTTTCAGCGCGGCGCCAGTACGGCGGCGCGCACGCAACTCCAGAAAATCGCCCAGCGTAACCAGGGTGACGATCACCGCCGCCGTTTCGAAATACACACCGACCTGGCCGTGCACGTCGCGAAAACTCGCCGGAAAGATCCCCGGCAGCAGAAACGCCACCGCGCTGTAGAGCCAGGCCACACCCGTGCCCAGGCCGATCAGCGTGTACATGTTCGGCCGCCATGGCCTGAGCGAATTCCAGCCGCGCTTGAAAAACGGCGCCCCGCCCCACAGCACCACCGCCGAGCCCAGCAGCGCTTCGATCCAGTTGCTCACCCGATCCCACGGCGCCGGCAGCAGCCAGCCGAACAGGTGCGGTCCCATCGCCAGCAGGAACACCGGCAGCGTGAGGGCCACCAGCAGCCAGAAACGGCGCGTCATCGCGCGCACTTCGCCACTGTCGTCCGCATCCTCGCTGGGCAGCATCGGCTCCAGCGCCATGCCACACTTGGGGCAATCGCCAGGCCCGACCTGCTGGATCTCCGGGTGCATCGGACAGGTGTAGATCGCGCCCGGTGCCGCGGCCGGTGGGGTTGCGCGGCCTTCAAGCCAGGCCAGTGGTTCGGCCATGAACTTGTCGCTGCAACGCTGCCCGCAGAAGTAGTAGGTATGGCCGGCATGTTCGGCGTGCTGTTTTGCGGTGTGCGGATCCACCTTCATCCCGCACACCGGATCGGTCGCCATCGCGTCCGACGGCTGGCTGGCGCCGTGGCAACACGCTTTCGGCTCATTCATGACGACATCTCCTCGTTGGTCAGAGCCTGCAGGATCGGGCAATGGTCCGGCGCGCCATGGCCGGGACAGGACTCCACCAGTTGCGCCAGCCCATCGCGCACGCGCTGCAACTCGGCGATGCGCGCATCCAGCGCCACCAACCGCAGCTGTGCGCGCTGCTTCACTGCTGCCACGCCTTTCCTGCGATCCTGCGAGAGTGCGAGCAGCTGGCGAATCTCCTCCAGCGTGAAGCCCAGGTTCTTGGCCCGGCGGATAAAGCGCAACTGTGCAATCGAAGCGTCGTCGTAACTGCGATAGCCCGATGCACGCCGTCGAGGTTCGGGCAGCAGGCCTTCGCGCTCGTAGTAACGGATTGTGTCGATCGCCACACCGACGCGCTTGGCGACGGCACCGATCGTGAGTGAGGCGGTTTGCACGTTCATCGAAAAAGTATAGACCATTGATCCAGGTCTAGAGTCAACAGCCGGTAATGAACGGGTTTGTGCCGGCAAAGGCCGCCGGCATTGCTGCAGTGGGCAATCACCTGCTTTCTTTCATGCCGTTGGGTTCATGCCGTTGGGCGGGTTTCCAATCGTCTGGGAATTTTTCCCGGTTTCCAAAACGTAACAAGTTCGTTAGGATTCAGAACATCGATGAGGGGGTTCACCATTTGTAAAGATGGTGAATCAAAGCTGCCGTGGGGACGGCAGCTTTGAGAAGACGGCAGGACGCCGTTTCGCCGCCAGCTGCCAAGCACCGTTCGTTGGTTACTGTGGTGCGAAGCAGATAGCGGACAGCCGCGGGCGGACAGGAGTCCGCCACGCGGCTTTTTTGCTTTTGCCACCATCGGCAGGAACCGGCAACCAACGTGCCGGCAAGCGGTCTGCATGCCTGCGAACCCGCCATGCTTCAGTCTTTGCGGGTACGTTGCCGCGGGCGCACATACAAGACGAGGCTGTGATCCTCGATCACGTAGCCGTGTCGTGCGGCGATCTCGTGTTGCAGGCGTTCGATCTCATCGCTGACGAACTCGATCACTTTTCCGCTGTCCACATCAATCATGTGATCGTGGTGCTTGCCGCGATCGAGTTCGTAAACAGCCTGTCCACCCTCGAAATTGTGCTTGACGATGATCCCTGCCGCCTCGAATTGGGTCAGCACGCGATACACCGTCGCCAAGCCGATATCCTCCTGGTGGCCGAGCAGTTTTTTGTAGACGTCTTCGGCGGTGAGATGCTGTACGCCTTCCTCGTCGAAGATCTGCAGGATGCGCATCCGCGGATGGGTCACCTTGAGGCCGACCCTGCGCAGCTCTTTGGTTTCCTGGTCCATAGCCCACTCCACGCACACGGTGTTGCCAAGCCGTTAGTGTATCATCCGACACCTTCACGATCCGGACGCAACACGCATGCAAAAGCTGATCACCCTGCTGGTTTTCGCCATGCTGGCACTTGCGCTCGCCGGCTGCCACATCGTCTATACACCCGATGTGCAGCAAGGCAATCTGCTTGACAAGGACATGGTGGCGCAGCTGAAGCCAGGCATGACCAAACGCCAGGTACTGCTGTTGATGGGTACGCCTTCGGTCAGCACCCCATTCGACCATAACCGCTGGGATTACGTTTCCACCCAGGCACACCGCGGTGGTCCGATGAAAGTGCGCACGTTCACCCTGACCTTCAACAACGACACCCTGGTACGTACCCAGGGTGATTTCTTCGCCCCGGACGCGCAACAGCTGGTCAAGGACAGCAAGAAATATCGCGCCAGCTATCCGGCCACCGAAACCAAGGGTGACAAGAGCCAGAGTCCGGACGATAAAAAGAAGGATGGCGGACTCGGTGCCGGCAACGGTGGCGACACCAACGGCCATTGACGGAACGGTCCCCGCCGCCTGATCAGCCCGCTTTGGCGCGCCGTCGTCGCGCCTCCCTCGGGTCGAGCATCAGAGGACGGTAGATCTCGACCCGATCGCCATCGCGCAGCAACTGGTCGGGAGCGACCCGGCGCCCATGGATGCCCAGTCGTTGCGGGTCAATCGTGCCGTGCGCGAGGGCACCAGTGATTCCCGAAGCGTCGATTGCCTGGATCACCGTAGCGCCCTGCGCCAGCTCGGTTCGGCGCAGGATCTGCTGCGTGGCACTGGCATAGATCACCTCGACCCTGATGGTGCGTTCAGCCATACGAGCGCTCGGCCTCACGGCAAAAATCATCCACCATGCGGCCCGCCAGCCCCTGGAAACCGAGCTTCAGCGCACTGCTTCCGAGGCGGCCCGCATAGTCGAAATCCAGCGCGAAGGCGACCTTGCACCCCTGATTGCCGAGTGGAATGAAGTCCCACACACCCTCAAGACTGCGGAAGGGGCCGTCGACCAGGCTCATCTGCAGGCGCCTGGCTGGCTCGACCGTGTTTCGAGTAGTGAAGGTCTGGCGGAACCCGGCAAACTTGAGATCCAGCCGCACCACCAGCACATTGTCCCGACGATCGAGAACATCCGCGCCGACACACCAGGGGAAACGCTTTGGGTATGCTTCAACCTCGTTGACCAGGTCGAACATCTGCGCTGGCGAGTACTTCACCAGGGCGCTGCGACGGATTTCGATCACGGTTGCCTCTTCACATCACGCTTGATTCGGCCCTGCACGAGACCGGATCGGCATCAGGGCCACAGGGTCCGAGTTTAACCGACATGGCCAAGGCGAAGGACAAGGACAACAAGGGCTCAGGCACCATCGCGCTCAACAAGCGCGCCCGATTCGAGTACCACATCGATCAGCGCTATGAAGCCGGCATTGCCCTGCAGGGCTGGGAGCTGAAGGCGTTGCGTGCCGGCCGGATCAATTTCGGCGAGAGCTACGCGACCGTCAAGAACAGCGAAATCTTCCTGTTCGGCGCCTCCATTCCGCCACTGATCAGTGCCTCCACCCACGTGGTCGCCGAAGATCGGCGGACCCGCAAGCTGCTGTTGCATCGCAAGGAAATCGACCAGCTGATAGGGGCGGTCGAGCGCAAGGGTTATACCCTGGTGCCCACGGCGATGTACTGGAAAGGCAACAAGGTCAAGGTTGAAATCGGTCTCGCCCGCGGCAAGCAGGAACACGACAAGCGCGACACCGAGAAACAGCGCGACTGGCAGATCGAAAAGCAGCGCACCATGCGCTCGCACAACCGCGCCACGTAAACGGGCGCGGCATACTGCTGCACGCTTTGCGATGACGGGCCTGCCTGCCGGCCTCGACAACAACCTCGAGCACAGGGCTATCTGCATGGTTCGGTCATGCCGCTCCCGCGGATATATTCCTCACCCGGCGCAGCACGAGAGTTGCTTCACGTCCCTGGTAAAGGTCTGCGCCGCGAGCTTCAGTCCTTCGACCATCGTCAGGTACGGAAACAACTGGTCGGCGAGATCCTGTACCGTCATGCGTGCCCGAATGGCCATCGCCGCCGTCTGGACAAGCTCGCCCGCTTCCGCGGTGACTGCCTGTACGCCGAGCAGGCGACCGCTGCCGATCTCGGCCACCAGCTTGATGAACCCGTGCGTATCGAAGTTGACCAATGCCCGCGGGACGTTGTCCAGGGACAGCGTGCGGCTGTCGGCCTCGATGCCCGCAAGGCGCGCCTGCGCCTCGTTCAGACCCACCGTGGCGACCTGGGGATCGGTGAACACCACGGCCGGCATCGCGGTGAGATCGAGCGTGGCGTCGCCGCCGGTCATGTTCACGGCCGCGCGCATGCCCGCGGCGGCGGCCACATAAACATGCTGCGGCTGGTCGGTGCAGTCGCCTGCGGCGTAAATATGCGGCACGCTGGTATGCATGCCCCGGTCGATGACGATGGCACCCTCGCGGCCGACAGTCACCCCGGCCGCTTCCAGCGTCAGGCCGCGTGTATTCGGCGCCCGTCCGATGGCGACGAGCAACTGGTCGGCACGTAATTCGCCGTCCCCAACACTGAGCACGAATTCGCCGCCGGCATGCCTCACCCGGCTGGCCTGCGTGTGCTCCAGTACCTCGATGCCTTCGCTGCGAAAGACGCCGGCGATCGCTTCGCCGATGGCCGGATCTTCACGGCT
Source organism: Rhodanobacter sp. (assembly GCA_004322005.1). Classification (GTDB taxonomy): domain Bacteria; phylum Pseudomonadota; class Gammaproteobacteria; order Xanthomonadales; family Rhodanobacteraceae; genus Rhodanobacter. Next base: position 22,556 of record SCRF01000011.1, read on the forward strand.
GAACAGGCGGTTGCGTGCCAGGATTGTCACCTTGCTGCCCAGCCGGGCGAATGCCTGCGCCAGCTCCACCGCGACCACCGACGAGCCGACGACCGCGAGCCGGGCCGGGATGGTGTCGCCCACCAGGGCTTCGGTGGATGTCCAGTACGGCGTGTCGTGCAGGCCGGGGATCGGCGGTATGACCGCACTGGCGCCGGTGGCAATCAGGCAGCGGTCGAATGCCACCTCCCGCGCATCGCCATCGTTGAGCCGCACGCCGAGGCGGTGCGGATCCTTGAAGCGGGCTTCGCCGCGCAGCACCGTGATCGACGGCTGGCTGTCCAGGATGCTCTCATACTTGGCATGTCGCAGTTCCTCGACGCGCGCCTGTTGCTGCGCAAGCAAGGCCTTGCGGTCAATGACCGGCGCCGTTGCCGAGATGCCGCCATCGAACGGGCTGCCCTGCCGCAGGTGGGCGACATGCGCGGCACGGATGAAGATCTTGGACGGCACGCAACCGGTATTCACGCAGGTTCCGCCGATGGTGCCACGTTCGATCAGGGTAACCAGTGCGCCCCGCTCGACCGCCTTCAGCGCTGCCGCCATCGCGGCCCCGCCACTGCCGATGACCGCGATGTGCAGGCGAGCGTCGCCCGCGTTGCTGCTGGCATCCCCGGCAAAACCGTGCTGCACGTCGACGTCGCCGAGAGACCCCCGGTAGCCAAGGGCTCCGATGGCGGCGAGCAGCCGGCCATGGTCGATGCCTTCGACGGCCGACACGATCGCCTTGCGCGTGGCATAGCAAACCGCCGCGTCGTTCACTCCGGGCACGTTTTCCAGTGCTGCCTTGACGTGGGCGGTGCAGGATGCGCAGGTCATGCCGTCCACGGTAATTTCGATCATTTCTTTTCTCCGTTGCCCGACGTGGTACAGCACGCATCGATCCGGCGCTTGCGCCAGAGGGCGTAAATGGTCAAACCGATGAACACGACAAGTGCTGGCAGCAGCACATAATCGAGGTATCCCGTGAGCGCGGACAAGCCCACCGCCCCGAGCAGGATGACCAGGATCGGGGTGAAACAGCACAACGCCACCAGCACCGAGCCAATCGCGCCGAGTCGTACCCGTGTCTCCGGATCCTGCATGCGCACAGAACCACCCCTAATTGGAAATCGGCGCGGAAGGATAGCCCGCATCCGCCGTCGCCTTCGTCAGTGCGTGGACGTTGGTCCTGCTGTCGTCGTAGGTCACGATGGCCTCCCGCTTTTTGAAGTTGATCCTGGTTCCTTCGACGCCGGCGACCCGGGACAACGCTGTCCTGACCGTGAGCGGACAGGCGGCGCAAGTCATGCCGGGCACCGACAGGGTGGCGGTCCTGGTTGCCGCCCATGCGGGTGCCGCGACGGCGGCAAGGACGATGAGCATGGCGATCTTTTTCACGGAAGTTCTCCTTCAGTAAAACAAGGGCAGGATGTAGGGATACACAAGGGCGAGCAGAACCAGGGCAACGACGACCCAGAAAACGGCCCGGTAAGTTTTCTTCACTTGCGGGATCGCACACACATCCCCCGGCCGACAGGCGGCGGGACGGAAAATGCGGCGGTACGCGAAGAACAGCATCGTCAGCGCCACAGCGATGAAGATCGGACGATACGGTTCCAGTACCGTCAAATTGCCGATCCATGCTCCCGAAAAACCGAGCGCGACCAACACCAGTGGCCCGAGGCAGCAGGTGGAGGCAAGGATCGCCGCCAACCCGCCGAAGGCCAGTGCACCCTTGGAATATTTGGTATCGGACATGAGTGCTCGCTTTCCGGATCGATCGCCGCGAGGCTAAGATATTCCCGTAGCCAAGTACGGAGTCAAGCGCATGAAACCGCAGCAGGACCCTCTGCAGGACCGTCTGACCATCGGTACCTTTGCCAAGGCGGCCGGTGTCAATCTCGAGACGATTCGTTTCTACCAGCGCAAGGGTTTGCTCCCCGAACCGGATCGACCGCCGGGTGGCATCCGCCGTTATGGGCAAGTGGACGTGGCACGGGTGAAGTTCGTCAAATCCGCGCAACGCCTGGGCTTCAGCCTCGGAGAGGTGTCGCACCTGCTGAAGCTGGAGGACGGTACCCATTGCAGCGAAGCCGCCGAACTGGCCGCACTGCGACTGGTGGATGTGCGCGCGCGCCTGGCCGACCTCAAGCGTATCGAGACGGCACTGTCCACGCTGGTGGATCAGTGCCATTCGTGCGAAGGCAGCATTTCCTGTCCGCTGATTGCATCACTGCATGCCTGCTGAGACCGCATGTCCGCGGGCGGGTTGTCAGGATTCTCGCTCGGCAACAGGCATGCCGCTCTGGCGCGTTTTTGCCTCGACACGGCCGCACTGCCGGAAGTCATTGCGGGACCCGCCCATGCATTGGGCGGGCGCGTTGTGACAAGTCGATGCTTGCCATATATCGAGCCAGACTCCGCGAAACCGCTGCATGTACAGGGTTCCCCGGCTCGGCTTCGACGGGTAGCTGACGATCAACCCCGCCGGGTGCGCATCGGTCCATTGCAGCAGCGCCTGGCAGTCATGCAACCGTTCGATGGGCTTTGTCAGCCGACCCAGAAAATGGAAATCGTCGCCATCGAGGTCGAGGCTCGCCACAGGCCGTCCCTGCAGCTGGGCCTGTCCGAGCAAGGCGGCGGGTGGCGCCAGGTTGAACGCGGGCCATACCGTCATCCCGAACAGCATGCTTGCAGCAGCTGTGCCGGTCAGGCCTGCGAACGCAATGCGGTAGAGCTCTGCACGTCGAGGTACTGCCAGCAGCAATCCCAGCAAAAGATAAACCACGCCGAACGGAACGGCATGCGTAGCCAATGCCACATCCCACGAACCACTAATCTTGTTGCTGGCAACCAGCCACGGCAGTGCCAGCAAGACGCCGCCCCACACAAAGCTGGCCAGGGCCAACGGCCAGGGGCCGAGCCATCGGCTGGTCGCCTGGCGATCATTGCGATCGAGCAGGCGCACGCAGGCAAACCCCAGCAGCAACGCGAAGCCGGCATATTCGGGCAACAGGTAATACGGCTGCTTGCCGCTGATCAGCGAAAAAACCACCAGCACCGGCGCAAGCCACGCATACAGGAACCGCACGCCGGGTTCGACGGGACGGGACAGCCTGGCCACGGCCACCCATGACCGTGGCCACAAGGTGAACGGAAATACCAGCAACGGCAGCAACGGCAGGTACCACCAGAAGGGTTCGGCGTGAGCGAATGCATTCACGATCCGACCGGTCTGGCGGAACAGCAAGGCATGGCGATAAACCGCCCCTCCCGCCCAGATCGCCGGCAGCGCCCAGGCAGCCAGCAACACAAAGCCCGTCAGCACGGCAAGCGCGCCATGCCGATACCAGCGGCGTCGATGCTGCCGCGCCCAATCGCTCCACAGCGGTCCCAGCAGCCACGGAAACACCACATGCAGCAACATCACCGGCCCCTTGGCGAGCATGCCGAATCCCACGGCGAATGCAAACCAGAGGAACTGTGGCTGGTCGCGACGCGGCCCCGGCACCAGTGCCAGGAATGCGGCCAGCACAAATATCGCCAACAGCACTTCGTACATGATCTGCAGGTCGAACAGGAAGCCGTAACTGAATGCCATCAGCAGCCACGGCACCGCCCGTGCCGTTCGAGGGCGATCGGGAAACAGGCGTCGGGCCAGCGCCGCGGCAAGCACCAGCTGCGCAGTACCCATCAATACGGCGAGGCACCTCGGCCAGATGTCGCTGACCCCGCCCACGGCCCAGCCGAGCTGGATGAGCCAGAACAACAACGGGGATTTTTCGGTATACGGCACACCGTTGAGATAAGGCACCAGGAAGCTGTTCCGCTGCCACATTTCCCATGCCACCGACAGTGTGCGGGTGGAAAATATCGGCATCGGACCGTGCTGGAAGATCGACAGCGATGCCGCCAGCAGCCATAACGGCAACCAGATCCACTCGGCCAGAGGAACGCGTTTGAGGTACGCGGCGCCGTGTCTCATCGGTATCTCTGTCACGGTGACGGTGGTGATTGCACGCGCGCTTCGCGGGCGATCACGACATAGTCGCCGTCGCGTCCCAATTCGCTGAACGGCACTCCTGCCGCCTGCAGCCGGGCCAGCGTGTCGGACGGCATCACGGCAATCTCGTCATGACCTGTTCGCCACCTCTGCTCGAACTGCTCGACCTGCCCGATGTAGCCGGCTGGCCGCGAACTGACCCAGGGCATGATGTCGTCCGGCTGGTCCGCCACCACGGTCACCAGCCGCTGCAGATAGAACGGCAGGCCACGCAGCGACATGTTCACCGTGAATACTTCGGTATGCGGCCCGATCCGCGGCGCGATGAGACGTGCGACAGGAGCGGCCGATTCAACGGCCGTGAGCGGTTGCCAGGCCAGCAGCGGCACCTGCCAGCCCAGCAGTGTCGCCAACGCCAGCAGATGAATCGCCGCCTTACGCGAGGAGCTGTTGCCGGCGCGCCGCAACAGCAGTTGCCAACCGGTGAAGGCGGCCAGCGCGATCAGCAGGCAGGCCATCGACAGCCCGGTCATGTTGTGATGAAACGCTGCCGCGGAGACATCGGCGTGCCGGCCGACCGGCCACACCCAGGCGGCAATCGCACCGGACACGCCAAGCAGTGCGATCGTCCCGAGCCGACGCCGCAGTGCCGCCACCGGCAGGATCGTCGCGGCGCGCGCGAGCAACAGCACCAGTGCAGGGAACAGCGGCAGAATGTAGAACGGCAGCTTGGAATGGGACAGCGAGAAAAACAGCAGCACGACGGCGACCCAGACCCACAGGAATTTCTGTACCGGGTCATCGGCGCGGATCGCATGCCAGCCGCTGCGGTTGAACGGAAGCAGCATGCTCCAAGGGAAAATGCCGACGATCACGATCACCGGGAAGAACCAGATCGGCTTCTGGCGATTGTCGACCGAGGAGAGAAAGCGGGTGAAATGCTCACGGATGAAAAAGTAGTCGAAAAACCCCGGATGCGTGTAGCTCATCACGACGAACCACGGCGAACACAGCAGCGCCAGCACCAGGATGCCCTGCCACAGGGACAATCGCCCGAGCAGGCCCCAGTCGCGCTGCCACAGCATGAAAACCACCAGGACCATGCCCGGCAGTACCACCCCGATCAAACCCTTCGACATCACCGCCAACCCAAGCGCGATCCACATCAGCACGTTCAGGCGGCCGCGGATCGGCGCCGCCGACGAATCGAACTGCGCTACCAGGAAACAAGACATCCCCATCGCGATGAAGGCGGTGACGCCCATGTCCAGGGTGTTGATATGGGCTGCGGCGGCGAACAACAGCGTGCTGCCCAGCATGACGGCGGCGAAACCGCCGGCCTGACGCCCGAACAGCCGTTTCCCGGCCCAGCCGACAGCGATCATCGCCAGCAGCCCGGTGAGTGCGCACCACACTCGCGCTGTCCACTCGGTGATGCCGAACACCGAATAGGCCACGGCGGTTCCCCAGTAGTGCAGCGCCGGCTTGTCGAAGAAATTGAAGCCGTCCAGTCGCGGGGTGAGCCAGTCGCCGCTGGCCACCATTTCGCGCGCGACCTCGGCATAGCGCCCTTCGTCGGGTTCGCCCAGGGGGCGCAGATTCAGCCCGTAAAACCAGCTGATTACCCAGGTGGCTGCGAGCAGCAGACCAGCCCAGCCTTGGCGCAGAGTGGCTCTGCCGCTTGAGTCGGCGCGCAGCGGAGAATCGTTCATCAACCAGTTTCCCAATCGGCAAGTGGTGGCATGTCGTCGAATGCGAGGGGTGAAATGAGCCACCACCACACAGCCAGCGACGAGCCATGGGCGCATGACAGGCTGTCAATGATACTTGCTTGCCGCGCCGTGTCTCAGGATTCAGGGCGCGCTGATGGGAAATGGTGGCACGAAATGGCTTCAGGCCGGAGCGCATCCGGGTCACGTTCGTGACGATTCGTGCCAGGCAGGTCGGTCTGGGCTGCCCTCTGCCCCGCATCGCGAACCGACGCGGGGCATGGTCGCCATGTGGATATCAGCTGACAACGATCTTGCGCACGCTGCCGTTGTGCTTCTTGGGCAGTGTCAGATGCAGGATCCCGTTCTCGTAGTGCGCATCCGCTTTCGTGCTCTCGAGTTCGGTCGGCAAGCTGAAGGAACGAAACACCTTCCCGTAGTAGCGCTCGGTATAGATGTCCATTTCGTTGTCCTTCTTCTTGCTTTCCCGCTTGACCTCGGCACTGATCAATACCTGGTTGCCCTCGACCGAGATCTCGATGTCGTTCTTGTCGATGCCCGGTATTTCGGCGCTGACCAGAAACGCCTTGTCGTTTTCGGTGACGTCGATGCGCATGTCCGGCGCCGTCGCTTCAAGCTCGCGCCACAACGGGCGTGTGCTCAGGCCGCGGAACATGTCCTCGAAGGTGGCAAGCGGATCCATGCGGCTCACCGTCTTGAGTGGATTCCAACGTGTCATGGATGTCATGGGATTTGTCCTCCGCATATAGCGACGCAGCCCTCCATGCATGGCAAGTTTGAAGCTGCGCCAAACCCGCACCCGGCCGCATCCGTCGTAATCGTGTCCGGGAGCAAGACCACTCAGGATTATGCACCCGGGCAGCGATGAGGTGTTGATTCAGATCAACGAAACGCTTCGCGATTCAGGCTGGATCGCGGCACGTGGAGACCTCAGATGCGTGTCAGGTACAGTACCGACAACGCCGTGCCAGTGGCCGCCACGAGATACACGATCACCGCCACGATCCGGTCCTGGCGCAGGCCGAAATCGTGCAGCGCCACGCGCAACCGATGCGCGGCGTGCCACAGAAACAATGCGATCACCGTCAGCAGGAACAGCTTGCCCAACGGATGCGCCGCAAACGCATGCAGTTGGGCATAGCTCAGCAGGCCAGGCGCATGGCCCAGCGCAGCCAGCAGGAACAGCAGCACCAGCACCGGGGCCAGCAAGGCCGCCAGTGTGCCGCCAGCGGCGAACAGGCTCCAGACAATGGGTTTGTTGGATTTGGCCATGAGCTACAGGACTCCGGCAAAAAACAGCACTGCCAGCGAGATCAGGATCCATACTGCATAGTGGGCAGCCACGATGAACCTGCCCGGCAGGAAGCCCTCGCCGATCTGCACCGGCAGTGCCTTGGGGGTAACGTTGAACCAGCTGATGGCGTTGTGGACGACAAAGATCAATACGATCGACAGGCCCAGGGCGCTCCACGGGCCGCCGATGGCGGCGAGAAACGACTCGTAGGCGGCCTGGCCCTCGGACAGGCGCTCCACCGCGCACAGCAACAGCAGCGTGAAGGCGCCGATGAAGACGCAGGTCACTTCGCGCGACATGTAACGCAGGTAGCGTGGATGCTTGAAATACCAGCGGGTTCTGGAGACCGGGCGAACGAACGGTCGGCGGCTCATTTCGTATCTCCCGGCAACAAGTGTTCCCTGAACCAGTCCAGGGTGCTGGCCACCTTGACTTGCTGCAACGCGCCTGCCGGGTCCACGGCCTTGGGGCATACCTCGGAGCAGGCGCCCACGAACGAGCACTCCCACACGCCTTCGTTGGTGGCAATCACTTGCTGGCGCTCGTCACGCCCGCCGTCGCGCGAGTCGAGGTTGTAGCGGTGCGCCAGCGTGATGGCGGCCGGCCCGAGGAACAACGGCTGCAGGGCGTATTGCGGGCAGGCGGCGTAGCACAGCATGCAGTTGATGCACATGGAAAAGTGCCGGTACTTCATCAGCTGCGCGGGGGTCTGGATGTACTCGCCCTCGTCAATCGAGCGGGTCTCTCCGGGGATCAGGTAGGGCTTGACCCGCTTGAGCTTGTCGATGAAGTCGTCGGCGACCGTGACCAGGTCGCGTTCGATCGGGAAGTTGGCCAGCGGCTCGACCCGAATCACCCCCTCGAAGTCGCGCAGGAAGGCATGGCAGGACAGTCTGGGCTCGCCGTTGATCATCATGCCGCAGCTGCCGCACACCGCCATGTGGCAGGACCAGCGGTAGTTCAGGGTGGGGTCGATGCTTTCCTTGATCGCATTGAGCGCGTCCAGCACCACCCACTCCTCCTTGCAGGGGACCTCGTAATGCTGGAAATGCGGTTCGTCGTCGACCTGCGGGTCGTAGCGCAGCACGTCAAGCTGGACCATGCGTTCGTTCACTGGTGGCCTCCCGAATAGTCGCGCAGGCCAGGCGGCGACCTGGTGATCACCACGTCCTGGTAGTCCACGCGCGGCGCGCCGGAACCCCGGTAATGCACCATGCTGTGGCGGAGGTAGTGGTCGTCGTCGCGCTTCGCGTAGTCCAGCCGCTGGTGCGCGCCGCGCGACTCCCTGCGCGCCAGCGCGCCTGCCGTCAGCGCCTCGGCACAATCGAGCATGCAGCCCAGTTCCAGCACCTGGAACAGGTCGGTGTTGAACACATTGCTGCGGTCGTTGAGCACCACCTTGCGGTAGCGCTGGCGCAGCTGCCCCAGCGTGTCCACGGCTTCCTGCAAACCGGCATGGTCACGATAGATGCCGACGTTCTTCTCCATCGTGTCCATCATCTCCTTGCGCAAGCCGGACATCGACTCGGTGCCGTCCGTGCGCGAAAACAGCTCGCGGATGCGTGTCTGCGATTCCAGTGCGCGCGCCGTCAGCGCAGCCGTGTCGGCGGCGGGAAGGTCCTGGAGGTATTCGATGGCCGACCATGCCGCGCGCTTGCCGAACACCAGCAGTTCCACCAGCGAATTGGACCCCAGGCGGTTGGCCCCGTTGAGGCTGACGCAGGCGCATTCACCGGCGGCGAACAACCCGGGCAGCGGCGTAGCCGCCCGGGCGTCGGTGGAGATGCCGCCCATCATGTAGTGCACCACCGGACGGACCGGCACCGGGTCGGTCACGATGTCCACGCCCAGGTAGCTGATCGCCAGCTCGCGCACCAGCGGCAAGCGCTCGTTGATTTTCTTTTCCCCCAGGTGGCGCATGTCCATCAACACGCATTCGCCCCAACGGGTGGACACCGTGTTGCCGTTCTGCAGTTCGTGCCAATAGGCCTGGCTCAAGCGGTCGCGCGGCCCCAGTTCCATGGTCTTGAGCTGCGGCTTGCCCAGCTCGGTTTCCGGGCCCATGCCGTAGTCCTGCAGGTAGCGGCGTCCGTCCTTGTTGAGCAGCACGCCGCCTTCGCCGCGGCACGCCTCGGTCAGCAGACTGCCGGTATTGGGCAGCCCGGTCGGGTGGTACTGCACGAATTCCATGTCCTTCAGCGGCACGCCGGCGCGGTAGGCCAGCGCCATGCCGTCGCCGGTCTTGATCGCGCCGTTGGTGGTGAACGGGAACATGCGCCCGGCACCGCCGCCGGCGATGATGACCGCCCTGGCGTGGAATTGCCGGATCAGGCCGCTGCGCATTTCCATTGCCATCAGGCCCTGGCAACGGCCTTCATCCAGCAACAGGTCGAGCGCGTAGTACTCGTCGAAACGGATGATCGACGGAAACTGCAGCGACGTCTGAAACAGGGTGTGCAGGATGTGGAACCCCGATTTGTCGGCGGCGAACCAGGTGCGCTGCTTCTTCATGCCGCCGAACGATCGCACCGCCACGGAGCCGTCCGCTTCACGATTCCAGGGGCAACCCCAATGCTCCAGCTGCAGCAATTCCCGGGGCGCCTCCTTGACGAAATACTCCACGCAGTCCTGGTCGGACAGCCAGTCGCCGCCACTGACGGTATCGTCAAAATGCATGTCGAGGCTGTCGTCCGGCTTGATGACTCCAGCCGCGCCACCCTCGGCCGCACAGGTGTGGCTGCGCATCGGATAGACCTTGGAGATCAGTGCGATGCGCAGCTTTGGGTCGGTCTCGGCCAACGCAATGGCGGCACGCAGCCCCGCCCCACCCGCCCCCACGATGGCGACATCGGCATCGATTATTTCCATTGCCCTCTCCCGACTGCCTGATCGGCGCTGACCGGTTTCACCATGCGGAAACCCGTTTCCTGCCCGAAAATCACTGTTTTGTTGCGACGATGATCTGGAAATTCCCGAAGAAATACGTGGTGCGTTCGTACGTCCATCCGCCCAGGTTTTCCAGGCAGTTGAGCGGGTCGTGGGTATTCCAGAGGGCAAGACCGAGGGGCTCGAATACCTTGAAGTACATCCAGCTCATCGCGCGCAATACCCGCACGTCGGGTCGGTGAAATTCCGCCAGCAGAAGCTTGCCGCCCGGCGCCAGCATGCGTCCGGCCTCGCTCAGGGCCTGCCCCTTGAGATGGTTCGGCAGTTCATGCAGCAGGAAAAACATGACATTGACAGCAGCCACGCCTTCGGGTTGCCGCATGGCCGTGGCGTTGTCCTCGATGAACTCCACCTTGGCTGAAAGGCCGCCGACCTTGCTCCGTGCATGAACGAGTTCATTGTCGATGATGTCGGTGATCAGGACGCGCTCGGCGCCGGCCTGGACAGCTGCCTGCACCACTCTCGGAATGACATTGCCGAAGGCGCATGACGTGATCAGCACGTTCCTGTTTTTCAGGTCGACCTGTCGGAGCTCATGCACGATGCGCGAGACAAGATGGTGATACTGGAACAGCAAGATCGCCGAGATGATCGGCTGGAAATCGACCAGCTTGATCAGGCGCATGTTCGAATAGATGGGATACACATGCGATTTGTCGCAGGGTGAATCCGCCGACAGGCCGCGCAGAATCAGCGCGCCTCTCGTCGCCGCGAAGAAGAACAGGCCCGTGGATGCCAGCAGGAAAAAAACGACTGAAAAACCACCCATCAGCCACATGTTCATGGTGCTTCCTTGATCTGCCCTGATCAGTGCCCGGTCCTTGCCGAAACAACGAACGGCAATTTGCCCAGGCATGTCATGGTGCGACTCCTTTGCCCGTAATGCTTACGATGCACGTATACACCCACCAATGCACCGCACAACATGGCAAGTTGTCGCAGATGGCCATCGAGCTTGACGGAGTGCCGCCATGAGTATCCGCAACGCCGAAATCGCCGCGATGTTCGAGGAGATCGCCGAACTGCTTGAGCTGCAGCAGGCCAACGCCTTCCGCGTGCGCGCCTACCGCAACGCCGCACGCACGCTCGCCGCCTGGCCCGAGGAGATGGCCGACTGGGGAGCGCAGGGCCGCGACTTCGACGACCTGCCCGGAGTCGGCAAGGATCTGGCGGGCAAGATCGCCGAGATCCTGGCGCGCGGCAGCTGCGACCAGCTCGACCGCCTGCGCGCCAGCTTTCCCCGCGGCATCACCGACCATTCGCGCAGCCTGACCGTCGCGCACGGACTCGATGCACGACGGCTGGGAGCGCAGATCGACGCGATCGACCGGCTCAACGAGAAGCTCAAGGACATCGTCCTGCTCAAAGGCATCGAGGTGGACATCCTGCCGGATGGCCGGCTCGACCTGCCCGACGCCGTGCTCGCCCGCCTCGATCTGGTGGTCGGCGCCGTGCACAGCAGCCTGGACCTGTCGCGGGAAAGGCAGACCGCGCGCATCCTGCATGCGATGGACCGGCCCAACTTCAGCATCCTCGCCCATCCCAACGGGCGGCTGTTCGGCACCCGCGGCCCCTGCGCGCTGGATATGGAGCGGATCATCCGCCATGCGCGCGAGCGCGGCTGCTTTCTTGAATTGAACTCGCAGCCGGATCGGCTGGATCTGTTCGACCTGCAGTGCCGCCAGGCCAGGGATACCGGCGTCGCGATCGCGATATCCAGCGACGCCCATCACGGCACCGATCTGCGCTGGCTGGCGCTGGGCGTCGATCAGGCCCGGCGCGGCTGGCTGGAGGCGGGCGACGTCCTCAATACGCTGCCGCTGCGGCAACTGCGCAAACGGCTCGCGGCAACCATGAGCCCACCGCGCGGTTGAGTCCCTGTCTGCCGGCGTCGATCCGCACGGCATCTGGCTGATCGCCGTCTAGGCCGGCGGGCAACCGTGCGTCGATCCGCGAAAGATCGCCGATGATCTCGATATAGTTGATTTGCATCAACCCGCGGCGCTGCACATGCAACCAGACTGCCGACCGGGTTGCTGCGTGGAGTGTGTGCCGATGAGCATTCTGCCTTTTCTCGATCGTGCCCATGCGGCCCGGTTTCTGGTCGATCGGCTGGCTGGCTGCCGCGGTGGCAACCCGCTGGTATTGGCCATACCGCGCGGCGCCGTCCCGATCGGACGCGTACTGGCCGACGCCTTGCACGGCGAACTCGACGTGATCCTGGTGCGCAAGCTCGGCGCGCCCGGCAACCCGGAGCTTGCGGTAGGCGCGGTCGACGAGACAGGCGACATGCGCATCGCCAAATACGCCGCCTCCGTTGGCGCGGACGAGGCGTACCTGCAAGCCGAGGCCGCCCGGCAACTGGCGCGTATCCGTGAGCAGCGGAGGCTGTACGGCGGCGGCCGGGAACCGGTCGACCCGCATGGCCGCCTGGTCATCGTCGTCGATGACGGGCTGGCCACCGGCGCCACCATGGCTGTCGCGCTCGCCTCGGTGCGCCGCTGCGCACCATCGCACTTGATCTGTGCGGTGCCGGTGGCATCGGTCGAAGCGCTGGCACGGGTCGCCGCGCTGGCGGATGAAGTCGTTTGCCTGGCGACGCCGGCCGATTTTTCCAGCGTCGGCGCGCACTACCTGCAGTTCGAGCAGGTCGAGGACGCCGAAGTCGTGGCGACCCTCAGCGACCGAAGATGATTTCCTTGCCTTCGTGGCCGCGGTCCCACCCGCGCAGTTCGTCGCGGATATGGGCGATGCGCTGGCGACCGAGTGCATTGCGTTCCTCGTCGAGTACCTGGCCATCCAGCAGCTCGGCCAGGCGCTGCGCGGTGGGCAGCATCGCATCCCAGGCATCCAGCGCCGGCAATGGTGCCGGCAAGGTCATGAAGAAGCTTACCCCGGGCGTGCGCAATGCATCCAGCCGGCCCAGATCGAAATTGCCCGGTTTGAGCATGTTGGCCACGCTGAAGATCGGCCCGAGTTCGCGCTTGCCGTCGACCAGGCGGTGGTAAATGCCCATGTCGCCGTACTCGAGGCCGGCTTTTTCGGCCGCTACAACCAGATCCGGGCCATGGAAGAAACTGCCTTCGCGTGCGATCACGAACAGCGTGACGATGCGCTCCACCGGCAGTTGCTCGGGGCGCCGGCCGAGATCCGTGCGTGGCGGAGCCTTTGCCGCAACCGGTGCTGCCGGTTGTGCTGCGGACGGCTGTGGTGCGGCGGGAGGCGGCGTTTCGCTGGTTGCCGGCGCACGCAAGGCATCGACGATCGAGGCGGCATGGCCGGCCAGCTTCGGCTTCGGCCTGGTGTGGCCGTGCTCGCCGGACAGGGTGGCGCCCAGGCGTTCGAGTTCGGCGCGCAATCCCACTTCCAGCTCGCCCTGCTGCGGCTGTGGGCTGGCCCGCTCGTGGCCGCCGGCTGGCGCATCGAGCGAACTGAAGTACGGATCGTCGGCGATGCTGGATCCATCCAGGGTCGGTTCGCGTCGATCGCTGCCCTGCTGCGCGCTGCCCATGCGCCGCTTGCCCTGCTCTTTCTTCGGCTGGCCGAACAGCCACATCAACACCAGCGCGATCACGCTGAAAATGAATAGTGGAATGCCGACGGCGGGATTCCAGCCAACGGCGAGAACAGGTTGCAGCGTCATCGGGGGACTCCTCAGGCAGCGCCTGCCAGTTTAGCCGCTTCGGCGAGGTCCACCTGTACCAATCGCGATACGCCCGGCTCGCGCATGGTCACGCCGCACAGCTGGGTGGCCGCTTCCATGGTGGCCTTGTTGTGGCTGATGAAGATGAATTGCACCTTTTCGCTCATCTCCCTGACCATGCTGGAGAAGCGCACGACGTTCGCCTCGTCCAGCGGCGCATCCACCTCGTCCAGCAGGCAGAACGGCGAGGGATTGAGGCCGAAGATGGCGAATACCAGCGATACCGCGGTAAGCGCCTTCTCGCCGCCGGAAAGCAGGGTGATGTTGGTGATCCGCTTGCCCGGTGGGCGCGCCATGATCGACACGCCGGTATTGAGCAGATCGTCGCCGGTCAGTTCGAGGTAGGCGTGACCGCCGCCGAACAGCCGCGGGAACAACTCCTGCACGCCGGCATTGACCTTGTCGAAGGTCTCCTTGAAGCGCTGGCGGGTCTCGCGGTCGATCTTCCTGATCGCGCCTTCCAGCGTATCCATCGCACTGACCAGGTCGGCCAGCTGGTTGTCCAGGTAGGTCTTGCGCTCGCTCTGTTCGGCGTGTTCCTGGATCGCTGCCAGGTTCACCGGCTCCAGGCGGGCGATCTTCTGGCCGAGGTCGTCGAGCTGCCGACGCCACTGGCCGGCATCGATGTCTTCGGCCAGTTCCGCCAGCAGCGTCTGCAGCTCCAGGCCGGAGGCGTTGATCGCTTCGGCGAGCTGCTCGGCGCGCATGTGCAACGCCTGCGCGGCCAGGCGCTTCTCCGACAGCTTCTCGCGCAGCGCGCCCAAGCCATGCTCGACGCGCTGGCGTTCCTGTTCCAGCCGGCGCACGTCCGCGTCGACGTCTTCCAGCGCGCGGCGCGCCTCCACCAGTTGCCGGTCGACCAGCAGGCGCTGATCCAGGTAGGTCTGGCGTTCGCTTTCCAGCTCGGCGATCGGATCGGAGCCGGCCGCCAGCTGTTCGGCAATTTCTCCGCGGCGCGCCTCGATCTGGCGCAGTTGCGCATCCATGCGGCCCAGCGCCTGTTCCAGCGAAGCCAATGCCGCACGCCTGGCTTCAAGCCCCAGTGCCAGGGCATGCGATTGGTCGGCCGCCTCGCGTGCGTTCATGCGCGCTTCCTCGCGTGCCTCGAGCAGCGCGCGGCGTTCGTTTTCCAGCTCGCGTCGCTGGTCTTCCAGATCGCCCATCAGGGCGACCGATTCGTCCAGCCGCGCCCGTGCCTCGCGGGTCTGGCCCTGCAGTTCGTCGAGTTGTGCGCCCAGTTCGGACAGCTCGCCGGTCACCTTCTCGGCCCGCGCCCGCGCCGTCTCCAGTTTGCCGCGGTGGCTCTGGATCTGACCGGCCAGTTCGGACTGGCGGCGATGTGCGTTGTACAGCTCGCGCTGCGCGTCGTCGCGGGCGCGCTCGGCGTCGAATTTGCGGGCGCGCAAGGCGTCCAGCTGGCCGGTCGCTTCCTCGATCCGCGCTTCCAGTTCAGCGACCTGTTCGGTCAGCGCACGGATCTCGCGCTCGCGCGCGAGCACGCCGACCTGGCTGCCCTGCGCGCGACGCACGCGTGCCCAGCCCGGCCCCAGCCATTCGCCGGCGCGGGTGATCACCGACTGGTACGGCGCCAGCGCGGACAGCGACGCCACGCGCCGATGCGCCTCGGGCAGCGATTGTGCCGTCAGGACATGGCCGAGTATCGTCACCGCGGCGGCCGGACCGCGCACGTGCGCCGCCAGCGTGCCGGCGGTGTTGGCGCCGCCGGCAACCCCATCGAGCAGCGCGACGTCGGCGTTTTCCAGGGCGCCGAACTCGCTTGCGAGGGCGTGCGAGCCATCCACCAGCACGCTGTCGAGAAACCCGCTGAGTGCGGTTTCCACGGCCGTCTCCCAGCCGGTCTCGACCTGCAGCGACTCGCCCAGGCGGCGGGATTTGTCCAGCCCCAGGCGAGCCAGCCAGCCGCTGGCGGCGCCCTCGTCCTGGCCCAGTGCGGCATGCTGCAACGCTTCCAGCGAGGCATGCCGGCCCCGCGCCGCCTGCAACTGCTGGCGCGCCTCGTTCAATGCCGACTGTACCTGGCGTTCTTCGTCCAGCACCTGCTCGTGGCCGAGCTTGTGCCGGTCGAGCAGGTTACCAAGGGTTTCGACCCGCTCGCGCTGGATGTCGTGCTCGTCATGCAGTTGCGCGCCGGTGGCATCGAGCGTAGCCATATCGGTGGCTTGCCGCTCCGCCTCCAGCACTTCGCGGCGGCGCGCCAGATCGATCGCCTGCCGATCCAGATAATTGAGCTTGGTGCGTTCCACCTCGGCCGCGCGGCTGGACTCGCCGGCGGTACGCGTATGGCTGTCCCAGCGCTGCTGCCAGTCGGCCAGCCGGGTCTCGCTGTCGCGCAAGGTCTGCGCCGTATCGTCCTGCAACTGTTGCAGGGTTTCGAGTTTCGGCTCGCCTTCGGCCAGCGCCATGCGCAGGATTTCGATCTGCTCACGGTCGGTTTCGATGTGCGCCGCCAGTTCGGCGTGCTCGCGTTCGGCATCGGCATGGGAACGCTGCAGCCGTTCGGCGGTATCCCGATTGTGGCGTACCTGCTGCTCGACCCGGGCGATCTCGGCGCCGACCTTGTAGACCTCGGCCTGCACGGCATTGAGATGATCGCTGGCCCCGACATGGCGTTCGCGCGCACGTTCCAGTTGCGCCTCGATCTGCCGCTGCACGGCCAGCTGTTTCTCGATCTCGATCTCGGCCGCGGACAGCTCGGCGCCCTCGCCATCGTGCTGGCTTTTCAGGCCACGGTATTCCAGCGCGCGCAGTTCGGCTTCCTTGCGGGTCTGCTCCGCCTTCAGCGCCTTCCAGCGTTCGGCGGTGCGCGCCTGGCGGTTCAGATGCTCCAGCTGCTTGTCCACCTCGTCGCGCACGTCGCGCACGCGATCGAGGTTCTCGCGGGTGGCCTTGATGCGGCTTTCGGTTTCCTTGCGCCGCTCCTTGTATTTGGAAATGCCGGCGGCCTCCTCCAGATGCATGCGCAGCTCTTCAGGGTGCGCCTCGATGATCTGGCTGATCATGCCCTGTTCGATGATCGAGTAGCTGCGCGGGCCCAGGCCGGTGCCGAGGAACAGATCGGTGATGTCGCGGCGCCGGCAGCGCGCACCATTCAGGAAATACCCGGATTGCCCGTCGCGGCTGACCTGGCGTTTCACCGAGATTTCGGCGTACTGGCCGTACTCGCCCTGGATCGATCCGTCGGCGTTGTCGAAGATCAATTCCACCGTGGCCTGCCCCACCGGCTTGCGCGAGCTGGAGCCGGAGAAGATCACGTCGGTGAGCGAATCGCCGCGCAGGCGGCTGGCCGCACTCTCGCCCATCACCCAGCGGATCGCGTCGATGATGTTGGATTTGCCGCAGCCGTTCGGGCCTACCACGCCGATCATGTTGCTCGGCAGATGCAAGGTGGTCGGATCCACGAAGGATTTGAAACCGGCGAGTTTGATGGTGGTCAGGCGCATGCGGGCATCGGTTGGTCATCGGTAACACCCGCACGATCGGGCGACAGCGCACTGTGCCAAACGTGGAGCGGGGCTGCAATGCGTTCCGCAAGCAGAAATTACTTCAAGAACGCACCGTATCTAATTGTTGTAAATCATAATTCGTTTGAACGAGCGTCGATCGACAGCGCGTGAATGCCGTTGTCCATCAGATCATCGAGCGCGGCATAGACCATGCGGTGGCGTTTCAGCGGCAATTGCCCGGCAAACGCGGCGCTGACGATCCGTACACGGAAATGCCCCTTGCCTTCGCCGGCATGGCCGACGTGCTTGTGGCCTTCGTCGAGTACGTCGAGTTCGGTCGGCGCGAAGGCGCTCTGCAGGCGCGCGCGGATCTGCTCGATGACCGGCTGGGTGTGCATCGCCGTACTCATGCCGCGGGCAGCGTCTTGCGAAACGGCTTGACCGTCACCTCGCGATACACACCCGCGGTGACGTAGGGATCGGCGTCTGCCCAGTTCCGGGCGTCCGGCGACGACGCAAACTCGGCGACGATCAGGCTGCCGCTGAAACCGGCCGGACCCGGGTCTTCGGCATCGATCGCCGGAAACGGACCGGCCAGCAGCAGGCGGCCTTCGTCCTGCAGTTGCTGCAGGCGCGCCAGATGCGCCGGGCGCACGGACTTGCGTGCTTCCAGCGAGTTTGCGTTGTCGGTGCCGATGATGGCGTACCACATGGCAGGCTCCAGCGTGGGTGATCGGTGATTTCAGGATGATACGGATTTCAGGATGATACGGTTGTAGGAGCCCGCTCGAGGGCGATGCTCTGGTTTTGATGTTTGGGAGATTCAGAACCAGAGCATCGCCCGCGAGCGGGCTCCTACAGCAGCGACCATGTCAGGCTTCGGGACGCATGTAGGGGAACAGCAGCACGTCGCGGATCGACGCCGAATCGGTCAGCAGCATCACCAGCCGGTCGATGCCGATACCGAGGCCACCGGTGGGCGGCAGGCCCACTTCCAGCGCGCGGATGTAGTCGGCGTCGAAGTGCATCGCCTCGTCGTCGCCGGCGTCCTTGGCGTCGACCTGGGCCTGGAAGCGTGCCGCCTGGTCTTCCGGGTCGTTCAATTCGGAGAAACCATTGGCCAGTTCCTTGCCGTTGACGAACAGCTCGAAGCGGTCGGTGATGCCTGGATCGGTATCGCTCTCGCGCGCCAGCGGCGACACCTCGACCGGATGCGCGGTGATGAAGGTGGGCGGGATCAGGGTGTGCTCGACGGTGTGTTCGAAGATCTCCAGCAACAGCTTGCCCCAGCCGTAGCCGGGCTTGACCTGCGCGCCGAGGCGTTGCGCATGGGCAGCCATCGCCTCGCGGTCGCGCAGTTCCTCGCGCCGGATCTCGGGATTGTGTTCCAGCACCGCGTCTTCCATGCGCCAGCGGCGGAACGCCGGGCCGACGTCGATCGCCGTACCTTCCCAGCTGAGCTCGGTGGTGCCGAGCACGCTTTTCGCGGTATCGCGGATCAGCCCTTCGGTGAGATCCATGATCTCGTGATAGGTCGCGTAGGCCTGGTACAGCTCCAGCATGGTGAACTCGGGGTTGTGCCGGGTCGACACGCCCTCGTTGCGGAAATTGCGGTTGATCTCGTAGACGCGATCGAAGCCGCCCACCACCAGCCGTTTCAGGTACAGCTCCGGCGCCACGCGCAGGTACAGGTCCATGTCCAACGCGTTGTGATGCGTGACGAACGGCTTGGCCGTGGCGCCGCCGGGAATCACGTGCATCATCGGCGTCTCCACTTCCATGAAGCGGCGCGCGGGAGTTTCCAGCCACTGGCGCATGAAGCCGATGATGCGCGAGCGCAGCGCGAAGGTGCGGCGCGCCTGCTCGGTCACGATCAGGTCGACGTAGCGCTGGCGGTAGCGTTGCTCCACGTCGGCCAGTCCGTGGAACTTGTCCGGCAGCGGTCGCAGACTCTTGGTCAGCAGCCGCAGGCGGTCCACCCGAACCGACAGCTCACCGGTCTTGGTGCGCATCAGCAGGCCTTGGGCGCCCACGATGTCGCCCACGTCCCAGCTCTTGAACGCCTCGTAGACCTCGCCCAGCGTACCCTGGTGGATGAACAGCTGCAGGCGGCCGGTCATGTCCTGCAGCTGCACGAAGCTGACCTTGCCCTGCACGCGCTTCAGCACGATGCGCCCGGCCACCTTCACGCGGCGCGCAGCGGTCTCGATCACCTCGGCGGTGTGTGCCTCCTTGTCGGCGAACTCCGCCTGCAGGTCGCCGGCGAAGCTGTCGATGCGGAAATCGTTCGGGAACGCGATGCCCTGTCCGCGCAGCGCTTTCAGCTTCTCGCGGCGCTCGGCGATCAGCTTGTTCTCGTCGATGGGCGGGGTTTCGGTCGGTTCACTCATGAGAATCTCGAATACCTTGGTTCTGGGCATTTTGTTGGAGCGCAGCTTGTGCGCGAAAGCACGGTGCGATGCGGTCATGCGGGGTCCGCGCACAGGATGCGCTCCTACCCATCGGAGTTTCACGAGGCGCCCGCATGGGAATTCCGTTACGGCCGGCGTCGGTCAATCGTCATGCTGAAACACGTGCTTGACCGCATGTTTGGTCGCATCCCAGCCCTCGCGCGCGCCATGGGCGATGCCGTGGCCGGCTTCCTTCGCACCGTGCCCGATCTTGATGGCCACGTGTTTAGTTGCGTGCCCTACATCGCGCGCCCCATGACCGATGTCTTTCCCGGCGGCCTTCGCATCGCGCTTGATATCCTGGCGGGCGCTGTCCTGCTGTGCGCTTGCTGCATGATTGAATGTTGCAAACGCCGCGCAGGCGATGAGGATTCCGCAGATCTTCTGGTTGTTCATGCCGGGGCTCCTGGTTGGTGATCGGACCGGTTCAACGGATCAGTGCTCACGCATCGGCGCGCTTGGCGCCCGCTTCGAGGCCGGACTTCAGGCTGGCCTCGATGAATTCGTCCAGGTCGCCGTCCAGCACCTTCTGCGTGTCGGTGCGCTCGATGCCGGTGCGCAGGTCCTTGATCCGGCTCTGGTCCAGCACGTAGTTGCGGATCTGGCTGCCCCAGCCGATGTCGGACTTGGTCGCTTCCAGCGCATCCTTCTCGACGTTGCGCTTCTGCACTTCCAGCTCGTACAGCTTGGCGGCCAGCATCTTCATCGCGGTATCGCGGTTCGCATGCTGGCTGCGGCCGGTCTGGCAGGCCACCACCGTGTTGGTGGGGATGTGCGTGATGCGCACCGCCGATTCGGTCTTGTTGACGTGCTGGCCGCCGGCGCCGGAGGAGCGGTACACGTCGGTCCTGAGGTCGGCCGGATTGATGTCGATCTCGATGTCGTCGTCGACTTCGGGCGACACGAAGACCGAGGTGAAGCTGGTGTGGCGCCGGTTGTCGGAGTCGAATGGGCTCTTGCGCACCAGCCGGTGCACGCCGATCTCGGTCTTCAGCCAGCCGTAGGCATAATCGCCCTCGACGCGGAACGTGGCGGACTTGATGCCGGCCACCTCGCCGCCGCTGACTTCCATCAGCTCGGTCTTCCAGCCGCGCGATTCGCACCAGCGCAGGTACATGCGCAGCAGCATCTCGGCCCAATCCTGCGCCTCGGTACCGCCTGCGCCGGCCTGGATGTCGACGAACGCGTTCATCGCGTCCATCTTGCCGGAGAACATGCGCTGGAATTCCAGCTTGCCCACCTGCGCCTCGAGCTTGGCGACGTCGGCGACCACCGAGTTGGCCGTGTCCTCGTCGGCATCGGCGATCGCCATCTCCAGCAGTTCTTTCGCATCGGTGAGGCCGGCACCGAGGTGATCGATGCCGCTGACGATGGTTTCCAGCCGGGCCCGCTCGCGGCCGAGTTCCTGCGCGCGCGGCGGGTCGTCCCAGATCCTGGGATTTTCCAGTTCGCGGCTTACTTCTTCCAGACGTTCGCTTTTGGTGGCGTAGTCAAAGATACCCCCTAAGCGATTCGACGCGGGCCCGGAGGTCCGCGATCTGCGCAAGGATCGGATTGGTTTCGATCATGTGGTGTGCCGGTGAGGTTGCCGGCGCCGCGAGGCGCCGTCGGTAAAGCGGTACAGGATAGCAAACCGCTCAAGCCAGTGCGTTGCTGTGCACCCCGCGCACGGCGCGCCCGGAGGGGTCGGCCGCACCGGCGAACGCCGGATCCCATGCCAGCGCGGCCGGCGACGAGCAGGCGATCGACTTGCCGCCGGGCACCGTGGCCGCGCAGGCTTCACCGGGGAAATGCTGCTCGAAGATGCGCCGGTAGAAATAGGCCTCCTTGGTCGCCGGCGTGTTGAACGGATAGCGCGCCGCGGCGGCGGCGAACTCGCGGTCGCTGACTTGCTGTTCCGCGTGCGCCTTCAATCCGTCGATCCAGCCGTAGCCCACGCCATCGCTGAACTGCTCCTTCTGCCGCCACAGGATCGCATCGGGCAAGGCCCCTTCGAACGCTTTGCGCAGCACGGCCTTTTCGATCTTGCCGTTGCCAGCCATCTTGTACTTCGCATCCATGCCCATCGCCACGTCGATGAATTCCAGGTCCAGGAACGGCACGCGGGCTTCCACACCCCAGGCCATCATCGCCTTGTTCGCGCGCAGGCAGTCGTAGCTGTGCAGCGCGTCCAGCTTGCGCACGGTTTCCTCGTGGAACGCTTCGGCCGACGGCGCCTTGTGGAAGTACAGATAGCCGCCGAAGATCTCGTCCGAACCTTCGCCGGACAGCACCATCTTCACTCCCATCGCCTTGATCCGGCGCGCCAGCAGGTACATCGGTGTGGCGGCGCGAATGGTGGTGACGTCATAGGTCTCGATGTGGCGGATCACCTCGGGCAGCGCGTCCAGGCCTTCGGCAAAGGTGTAGACGAAGCCGTGGTGCACCGTACCCAGCGCATCGGCGGCTACCTGGGCGGCGGCCAGATCCGGCGAGCCCTGCAGCCCGATCGCGAAGGAATGCAACCGCG
Source organism: Rhodanobacter sp. (assembly GCA_004322005.1). GTDB lineage: Bacteria > Pseudomonadota > Gammaproteobacteria > Xanthomonadales > Rhodanobacteraceae > Rhodanobacter. The sequence goes on from SCRF01000011.1 coordinate 44,676, forward strand.
GCCACCATGCCTCGCTGCGATCGTCGTCCTCCACCCGCTCACGGGCGAAGCGCGCGGCGCAGGCGGCGACCAGCGAGGAGTCCAGCCCGCCGGAAAGCAGCACGCCATAAGGCACGTCGGTCATCAGCTGGCGATGCACCGCCTGCTCGAACGCATCGTGCAAGGCAGCCTTGCTCACCTCTTGCCCGCGCGTGTAGCTGTAGTCGCGCCATGGCTTGTGGTAGTAGCGGCGCAGACCGCCGCTGGCGCTGTCGTAGACGTGCCCGGGCGGGAACGGTGCCAGATCCGCGCACACGCCGACCAGCGCCTTCATCTCCGAGGCCACGCACAGCCGCCCTTCGCGGTCATGCCCCCAGTACAGCGGGCACACCCCGATCGGATCGCGCGCAATGAGGTAGCGCTTCGCCGTGCCGTCCCACAACGCGAATGCGAAAATGCCGTTGAGCTTGCCGACGAATTCGCCGATCGAATCGGCGCTGATCGAATCGGCTGCATCGCCGGCGCGGTATAGCGCATTGATCACCTCGCAATCCGAACCGGTGGTGAAGTCGTAGCCCCGAGCCTGAGTGGCGGTCCGCAGTTCGCGGTGGTTGTAGATCTCGCCGTTGACCGCCAGCGCCAGCGTGCCGTCGCGCGAACGCAGCGGCTGCGCGCCACTGGCCGGATCGACGATGGCCAGCCGTTCGTGCACCAGGATCGCCCCGTGATCGACGAACACTCCGCTCCAGTCCGGCCCGCGATGGCGCTGGCGCTGCGACAGTTCCAGCGCCTGCCGGCGCAAGGCCGCCAGGTCGTCGCCCGGCTGCAGATCGAACATCCCGAAAATCGAACACATAAATTGTTGGTCTCCTTATGCGATCGTCCCTGATCGCGAGGGTCAAAAGCGGACGTCCATGTCCGCACTCTTCAAAAAAGCACGATCCTTTCGACCGTACCCCGGAAACGACGAAGGCCCGCT
>SCRF01000122.1 GCA_004322005.1 Rhodanobacter sp.
GGGCGATTCTTCTGGCCATCGATATCCATGTTGACGAGGACACTTTCGTTGATAGCGTCGTAGTCCCACTCGTCGTACGGGGTCAGCTGGTATGCCCACACCATGTGACCCGTCGACGCGTTGCGCGCGATGATCGACAGCGACCACTTGTTGTCCTGGGTACCGTCGTTGCACTTCTCCCATGTGTTGTACTTGCAGCGATACGAGGGGCTCCATGTGCCAGGGTTGCTGGTACCGTAATAGACGAGGTTCAGCTTCGGGTCATAGCTCAGCCAGCCCCAGACCGTCGCACCGCCGCGCAGATACTCACCCTTCGGATACTCATTGACGCCACGATAGGTCTTCAGGGTGCCGTGTTTTGGAACTGCCTTGTTGGTGTCCGCGGTCATGCCGACGTCCTTGGCGGTGCCGTTGTTCCAGAAGCTCCAGACCTTCTTCCCGGTAGCGATCGAGTAAGCAGCGATGCTGCCACGCGCCGCAAGCTCAGCACCGCCGTAGCCAATGATCACGTTGTTGCCGGCAATCACGCCCGCGCCAGTCATGGTCTGGCCTTTCTCCGTCTGCGCGATCTTCTCGCTCCAGTCCACCTTGCCCGTCAAGGCATCCAGCGCGATCAGGTAACCGTCCAGGGTATGGAAGATCACCTTGCCGTCGGCGTAGTTGAGGCCGCGGTTGACGGTGTCGCAGCACGCGATAGCGACGGCGCTGTTGTCACGGCCATCTTTCTTGACGTAATTCCACACAGTCACCGGGCTGTCCGGATTGGACAGATCCAGCCCCTGCACGACATTCGGCCAGCCGCTGACCAAAAACATCATGGGCTTGCCGCCAACTTCCACGACGATCGGCTGGCCTTCCTGGCCACGCAATGAACTGAGCGACTGACTCCAACTGAATTGCATATTGCCCGCGTTGCTGGTGTTGATTTGCTTCAGCGGGCTGAAACGCGTCAGGTCGTCGTTGCGACCCGGCGCGGGCCACATGTTCGGGTTTGCTGCGCTCTTGGCGAGCGCTGCGGACGCGCTCGTTTCGCTTGTCTGGGCCACCGCCGCTGCACCGACGACCCACCCCAGGCTGGCCAGCATGGTGACGCAAAACCTAAACCACCGTAAACGGCTACTGTTTTGAGAACTCATGGTCATTATCCTCTCCTCTGCATGTCACTGAATAATCATTCTGGACATTCATCCAGGGATAGCCACATATCGGCTTTTGGTTCCTGTAGCGCCCCGACTGCACGGCTACCCACGCTGGTATGCGAGGGAGGCTTCGTCAACGCGGTCAGGCTCTGGTCTCGCGTAGACGGATCCATGGCGGTCCACGCAAGTTTTCTACTGTGTCAACTACACTGATCGAGCGGCGACCGCGGGCAGGCTGAGACCGAGACCGAGGATGATGGACCACTTGCGGGAACGTGCAGGTTCGTTTTGCATGGTGTCTCCCCTAGTGCTGTGGAACGTACCGAATGAGCGGCCGCCGGATGCACCCGGAGCCGTTGTGGGTGACGGTCATCAAGCAGCCCGCGTGCCAGTCGGCAGCATTCCATGAAAATGCCGTCAAATCAGATAATTGGAACATTCCTTCGATCGCGATCGACGGCCGGCTGCGCAACCGGTGTACTCATTGCGAAACAGTTGGTGGTGCACTTTTGGCTCACCGGCACGTATCGCCCCGGGCAGCGCCGGGTCGCCGGGTCGCGCAGCGACTGCGCGACGATGCGGGACCGACTCTTGCCCTCGCGCAGCACGGCTTCGGTCGCCCGGCGCAACTGCGGTCGACCCGACGCGAACGGATTGAAGCGGAATTCATGGGCGCACGCCTCATGCGTTGCCTTTGCGATGCATGGCAGCATGGGGACCGACCCGAATGGTACTTAAGCGCGAAATCATGTTTTTCGTCATCCCCGCGAAAGCGGGAGGCGCTTTACAACGGCGAAGCCGGTCATCCAGCGCCTTCAAGCGTTTGAAGGCCACGGAAGCGGCGCGAGTCAAGGCGAGTCAAGGCACTGGATCCCCGCTTTCGCGGGGATGACGGCACTTAATAAAGTGCCATTCGGGGCCGACCCGTACGTTCACCACGCAGGGCAAGCCGCTGCGCCAGCCTTCAGCATGTCCCGATAATCAGCCCTCTCCCGCATTATCTGCCGGCGCTCGGGTATCGATCGGCTTTGCCACATGGCTGCCCACGTCCGGGCGGAACGCAATCGCCAGGCGATTCCAGCCGTTGATGGCAATGATGGCCAGGGTCAGTTCCACGATCCCCTTCTCATCGAAATGCGCCTGCAGGTCGGCGTACAGCGGATCGGACAGTTCGTTCATGGACACCTGCGTCACGGCTTCGGTCCATGCCAGCGCCGCACGCTCGCGCGGCGAATAAAAAGCTGTTTCGCGCCACGCCGACAGCAGGTACAGGCGCTGTTCCGTCTCGCCGGCGGCGCGGGCATCCTTGCTGTGCATGTCCAGACAGTAGGCACAGCCATTGATCTGCGAAGCGCGCATCTTCACCAGTTCGAGCAGTCCATGGTCCAGCCCCGAGCGGCGCACCCCGGCTTCCAGATCGAGCATGGCCTTGAAGGCATCGGGGGCGGCCTTGCGGTAATCGATACGGGTATTCATTTCGGAAGGCTCCATCGCGAACAGGCGCACCGCGGGATTGACGGCGCGCAGCGCCTGGCCCACCCCGATCAAGGTGCCGCCGCGTGTACCTGGTGCATGGTGTCGAGCGCCAGCGTGGCATGCGCATAGGCGCCACCCGCGCGCATCTCGGTGGCAACCCAGATCGCCTCCATGATCTCCTGCTCGCTGGCGCCGTGCTTGAGCGCGGCCTCGGTGTGGCCGCGGATGCAATAGGGGCATTGCGTGACGTGGGCCACCGCCACGGCGATCAACTGCTTGGTCTTGCCCGGCAGCGCGCCGTCGGCAAAGACCTGGGCGCTGAAGGCCTTGAAAGCATCCAGCGTGGCCGGCGCCAGTTCGCGGCGCTTGCGTGCGAGCTCCGGGGTGAACGGGGGATAGACCGGGTGTTCCATGACATTCTCCTTGGTGCGGAAATCAACGTTCGGTTCAAAGCCCCACATTGTTGCGTTCCAGCACGCGTTCGGCACGATAGCTCGAACGCACCAGCGGCCCGGCGACCGCTTCGACAAAGCCTTTCGCCAGCGCCAGGTCGCGATAGTGGTGGAATTGCTCGGGCGTCACGAAGCGTGCCACTGGCAAATGATTCGGCGACGGGCGCAGGTACTGCCCTAGCGTGACGATGTCGACCTGCGCCGCGCGCAGATCGTCAAGGGTCTGCCCGATTTCGGCTTCGGTCTCGCCCAGGCCCAGCATCAGGCTGGACTTGGTCAGCGTATCGGGTGCGTGCTGCTTGGCGAACCCGAGCACGCGCAAGGTCTGCGCATAACCGGCGCGTGGATCGCGCACCTGCCGGGTCAGGCGCTCGACGGTTTCCAGATTCTGCGCATAGGTGACCAGCCCGGCGTCCAGCACCTTCGCCACGGCGGCGAGGTTGCCGGCGAAATCGGGTGTCAGCGCCTCCACCGCGACCGCCGGCGTGCGCGCATGGATGGCGCGGATGCAGGCCGCGTAATGCGCCGCGCCGCCATCGGCCAGATCATCGCGATCGACCGACGTCAGCACCACGTACTTCAGCCCCATCAGCGCCACGGCCTCGGCCACGTGCGGCGGCTCCAGCGGGTCCAGCCAGCCATGCGGATTGCCGGTACTCACCGAGCAGAACCGGCAGGCACGGGTGCAGACCTCGCCCATCAGCATCAGGGTCGCGGTGCCGCGGCCCCAGCATTCGGCGATGTTGGGACACCTGGATTCCGCACAGACCGTGTGCAGACCGTGACCGCGGACGATCTCGTGCACGGCTTCATAGCGCTCGCCGGCCGGCAGGCGCACGCGCAGCCACGGCGGCTTGCGATCGACATCGGGGGTTACGCTGTCGGCATGCGGGCGCAGTCCCCCCTTGACCGCACGGACACCTTCCGGGGTGACGTATTTGCTGCCGTCGCGTGGCGTGCTGGAACGAACAGGTGGAACCATGGGCGATGACCTTGCGGGCGGGTAATTGAGAGGTTGGATCATTGCTGCGCGAGCTCGCGGATCCGGCGCTCGATCGCCATCGCATGGCACTGCTCGATCTCCACATTGGCGAAGCGCGGCGCAGCGGCGTCCGGTTGCACCTCGCGCAGGACGTAGAGCGTGCCGCAATACGGGCAGCGCATGCGGCCGGTCTGGTGGATCGGCAGGTAAATACGCGGATGGCCGTTCCAGAGGCTGCTGTCGTGTGGCGGGCAGGTCAGCGGCAGCTCGTCCCAGCCTACTTCGCGCACGGTCTCGGACGCGCTCACGCGCAACCCGGTGACCGGGTCGGATGGGGCCTGCCGTTGCTGATCGCTATCCATGTCAACGCTCCAGATACGGCAGTTTGTCGGCTACGCCGTTCCACTGCTCGGCATCCGGCAGGGCGTCGATCCTGCTGTCGATCACCGGCCACTTCGGCGCCAGTTCGGCATTGATTTGCAGGAAATGCTCCTGCCCTCCGGGCACATCGTCCTCGGCGAAAATGGCATAGGCCGGGCATTCGTCGACGCAGAGCGTGCAGTCGATGCATTCAACCGGGTCGATCACCAGGAAGTTGGGGCCTTCGTGAAAGCAGTCGACCGGGCAAACCTCGACGCAGTCGGTGTATTTGCACTTGATGCAGTTGTCGGTGACGACGTGAGTCATGCGAGACGATAAAATTCAACGTAGAAGCGCCCGGGCTCCACGAAACGGACGTGGTGGGGCGCCTGCGGTTCGATCACGATCGTGTCGTCCCTTTCGGCAAAGACCTCGCCCGCCAGGGGAGCCTCCAGTTCGAAGTGGATGCGGCCCTCGAGCACATGGATCAGGCCCCAGGTTCCGGGCTTGGTCGTGTGAGCTCGCTGCAGCTTCAGCGGCAGGTTGTCCGCGGTGAAATCGACGGAACGGCCATAGGCTTCGAGGCCCAGGGGCAAGCTGTGCGGAATATCGGACATCATGGGGTCTCCCGATGGTGGTTCATTCGCGTTCACCAGGGCACCCGCGACGCCAGCCGATGCAGCAGCGCGTTGAACCGGTGCTCGCCTTGCGGGTCGGCGTGTCGCAAGGCGACGCATGCGCGCCCGGCCAGGCGGCAAGCCGCCTCGACCTGCCCGGCCACGGCAAGCGCTTCCAGACTGGCCAGCAGGATGCCGGTGAGGCTTTCAGGCGATGGCTTCAAGGTGTGAGAAGGCATCCCGCGTTCCGTCGACGTTTGGTCGATCATTGGATGCCCTCCTCCTCGATGCCGAGGTACCGCCTGGCCTCGGGGGTCATCATTTGCGGCGACCATTCCGGGTCATAGGTCATGACCACCTCGACGCCCGCGATGCCGGGCAGCTGCGCGACGCTCTCGCGAGCGCCCTCCTGCAGGTAACTCGTCGCCGGGCAGCCGCGGGTGGTGGTGGTCATGAGCACGTGCGCCATGCCGGCGTCATCGATGCAGATTTCATAGATGAGCCCGAGGTCGACGATGTTGTAGCCGAGCTCGGGATCGATCACGGTGCGAAGCGCCTCCCTGGCACGTTCGACCGGGGACTCTCGTTCGCCGCTGTTCATGCGCCGCTCCCCGGCTCACTGCCGATGCGCACCGCAAGACGATAGGTCGTGCCGTCGGGGTCGAAGCCGCCGCGCCAGCGATGACCGCGCTTGGCCAGTTCCGGGAGCAGGAACATCGGTTCGCGACAAAGCAGCGCCGACAGCACCTCGCCTTCCTTGAGGGATTCCAGCGCCGCCAGCGTGCGCACCATCGGCTCGGGCGGATCGAGATCGCGGTTGTCGAGGGAGATCGTGGGCGGCGGCCAGACGTCATCGTCATCGGGCGTGCCGGCAGCCGCACCGGCGGAAGCCGGAATCTGCCCGGCGGGGGTGAACAGCACCTCCCAGTCGTCATGGCCGAGCTCCCGCACTTCGTGCGTGTAGCCCCTGGAACCCAGCACATGCAACAGCGGCGTCGGCTTGAAGGTGGCGAACAGTCGCAAGCCCTGATCCGGCCGCAATCCCGCCACCGTGGCCATGATCTGCTCGAACGGCTCGCCGCCTTCGCGCAGGATGGGACGCACATCGAGATCCACAAACGTCGTCATCAGCAGTCTCCTGTCGATCAGTGCGATCGCGTCAAGGAAAGAATCAGCGGCGGTCGCATGCTCCCGGCCGGGAAGCGCGCCGATGCGGGGACATCGTCCAGACGGCGCGCGCGCACCAGCTGCACGACGATGCCCGTGGTGCCGACCAGCAGCATCGCTGCCGCGACCCGGAATGCCCATGCACTGTCCAGGAACAGCGCCGCTGTCGCCGCCCAGGCGGCGATGAAATACAGTCCGAACCACTTGCGCGCATGTTGCTCGGCTACCAGATCCTGCACTCTGGGGGTGGATGCCTTGCCCAGCACCGGGCCGTAGCATTCGAGCCAGGTCAGGAACGGGACGATCTTGTAGAGCTTGGCCAGCCCCAGCCCCGACAGCCAGCCGAAGGCAATCAGGAACACCACCGCACCTGCATGGCGTGCCAGTGCGCCCATGCTCCCAAGCACCACGATCAGCAGCGCGGCGAGCACCAGCGATCCCACCGCCGCCGCGGCCATCCGACTGTTGAGTTCGATCACCCGCCGTTTGCGCGCCCGGTACAAATGCGCAATGTCACGCGCGTACAGGATCACGGTCAGCAAGCCGAGTACCCCGGCGGCGATGAAAACCGGTGCGCTACCCTGCTTCAGAACAATCGCGGTCGTGCCACCGAGCACCGCCACACCCAGTGCCCATGCGCCGAACCGCAGTACCGCGCGGGTGCTCGGACGATCCAGCTCTGGCGCCAGCATGAACATCGCCAGCAACCGGTAGCTGACGCCCATGGCGGTCAAGGTAAGCCAGCCGCCCAGCCCGGCGACGATGTGGATCGGCAGACCGTAGGCAAAGATGCGTAGCGCCGCGGGAGTCGTCGCATCGCCCGCCAGCACCAGTGCGAAGGTGATGCCGATGGCCACGGTGGCCGCCAGGCCAAGCAGGCCCACGGCGACAAATCGCGCCGGCAATCCCAGCGGGCGCGCGGCCCAGAGCGTGCGGCCGAGGTTCCACAGCACGAGGCTGAAGCCGGCCGCCAGCAAGGTGCTCGCGATGGGGAAGAACGGCAACGCCGCTGCATTCGTCCCGTTCAAACCGAGGAAACCCGCCAGCAGCGCCGCCAGTCCGCCGAGCAGCAGGACCAGCGCAGGCAAGGGCAGCGTCGCGCTGTGGAGCGGCCTGGCAATGAGGACCGGCACGAACTGGAACAGTGCGCCACACAGCAGCAGACTCAGCCAGCCCAGAACCACCAGATGCACAAGCAGCAGTGTCGCCGGCGCCCCGATCGGCGCGTTCGGAAAGCCCCATCCCGCGACCATCAGACTTTCCGCGGCCAACAGCGCGACGAGCGCGGCAGCGAAATACGACATGGTCCAGCGAGAGAGCGAAACACCAGCCACGAGACGACTTTCCGGGATGCTTGTGCCGGGCCCCTGCGGCCCGGCACCCACTTTTGCTTGACGGTACGACGTCAGGCCACCTGCGCGAGTTTGCGGATCTCCACGCGCCAGACCCCGGGGCCCTTCTCCAGATAGTTCCACGAGAACTGCTGCGGATATTCCGCCTCGAGTTGGTAGTACAGCGGCTTGGGGTCGTGGTCATTGACCAGCACGAAAGCGGTGCCGGGGAGCAAGGCGTCGACCAGCTGGAAGATCTTGGCGTGACGTTGCGCCGGCACGAGGGGCCGCACGTCGATCTCGGGAGACGCGGGAGTTACAGCGGAATGGGGCATGACGTTCATCCGGATGGGGTGGGAGTGATCGCCGTGGTCGACATGCGACCGGGCAGCCTGGCGACGGCCTTGCTCTTGACGGCCTCCATCGTTGCCGGACGGAGGCCCTGCTGCGTGGCGCCAGCGTAGATCTCATAAGATTCATTGTCAATGCATCTTATGAGATCTACCGGTGTTCCGCATGACAGCTGCCGTGGCCGGCGCGACGTGATGGATTCCGCGCATCGACATCGATCCGGAACGGGAGCTGACGCGGACCGCTCAAAGAAGTATAGTAAACGCATCATTTTTCTTGCATTGCCGCGTCTCACCCACCAAGCAGCGCCCCCACTGTCCTTCGGAAAGCCATGCGATTGACCCAATTCTCGGATTATTCCTTGCGCGTGCTGATGTACGCCGCCGCGCAGCGCGAGCGTCTGATCACCATCGAGGAGACCGCGCTCGTGTACAAGATCTCCCGCAATCATCTGATGAAGGTGGTCAATGTGCTGACGCGCGCGGGGTATCTGAAAGCGGTCCGTGGCCGCACGGGGGGATTCACGCTGGCGGTGAGTCCGGACAAGATCCGTCTCGGCACCGTCATGCGCGTGACCGAACCGGATTTCGCCATGGCGGAGTGCTTCACCGCCGACAACCGCTGTCAGATCACCCCCTCCTGCCGGCTGCGCGGGGTGTTGAGCGAGGCACTTGAAGCGTTTGTCGCAACACTCGACCGTTACACATTGAATGATCTGTTGCTGCACCCTGATGACTTCGGCTTGAAGCTGGAAGTGCGCACCGCGTGAATGCGCCCGACGACTCATCCCGGAGCACGGAATGGCCGCACAGGTCGATTTGCAGTAGCCACGCAAGCTATCGGCAAGTTGCCCTTGAGTCGTAGAGCTACTGAAAGAGCGCGGGCATTGGATCGCTGGCCGGCGGCATGCCCATGCGGCGAACGAAAGCGCGACGCAGTGATCGGCCTCCGGATGCGCCGTTACCCAGCACAGTAGTTCCTGCATTTACCGGACGGCCACCGGGTTGACTATCACTGCAGAAAACGATCGATGACCGTGATGCTGCACCGCAATGGTGCTTGATGGGGCGGCGCTGCGCACAGATGGTGCGCGGATAGTGCTCCTGCTGCAGCGATTGCCACTGGCACCGCCGCATTGGCGCGTCATCGCCAGTGGCACGGTTGTTGCGTAGCAACACCCCGTACGACGAAATAACTCGCCAATCCGCATCGCTGCGGAGCGGGCAGACCGCAACGGCTTGCTCGTCACATTCGGGGGCTCGGGATGCAACGCAAAGCCACACGGATCGATCTGTTCAACCTCGCCACGCCGCCGATGCGTGCCTTCCATCTCAGTTGGCTGGCGTTTTTCGTCTGCTTCTTCGCCTGGTTCGCGGTGGCGCCGCTGATGCCGCTGGTCAAGAGCGAGTTCGGCCTGGACAAAGACCAGATCGCCAACATCAATATTGCCGCCGTGGCGGTCACCATCCTGGTGCGCCTGCTGGTCGGCCCGCTGTGCGATCGGTTCGGTCCGCGCCGTACCTATACCGGGCTGTTGCTGCTGGGCGCGATCCCGGTGTTCGGGATCGCCTTCGCGCAGAGCTATCACGCCTTCCTGTTCTTTCGGCTGGCGATCGGCGCGATCGGCGCCAGCTTCGTGATCACCCAGTACCACACCTCGGTGATGTTCGCGCCCAACGTGGTGGGCACCGCCAACGCGGCCGCGGCAGGCTGGGGCAACGCCGGCGGCGGGGTCGCCCAGTCGGTGATGCCGTGGGTGCTCACTGCCATGCTCGCCCTGGGAGTGGAACACAGCCTGGGCTGGCGCGCGGCGATGTTCGTGCCCGGCGCGCTGATGCTGGTCGTCGGCGTGCTGTACTGGAAATACGCGCAGGATTGCCCGCAGGGCGACTACCGCGAGCTGCGCGCGCGCGGCATTGCCATCGAGAGCGGCAAGCGCGGCGGCTGGGCGGTGTTCGTCGCGGCCGCGCGCAACTACCGCGTGTGGATGCTGTTCGTCACCTATGGTTGCTGCTTCGGCATCGAACTGTTCGTGCACGGCGTGGCCGCCAGCTACTACGTCGACCGCTTCGGGCTGAACTTGCGCAGCGCGGGTCTGGCAGCGGGCAGTTTCGGGTTGCTGGCGCTGTTCGCGCGCGCCGTGGGCGGCATCGTCTCCGACCGCCTGGCACGGCGAAACGGCCTGCCCGCGCGGACCTGGCTGCTGTTCGCCCTGATGCTGGGCGAGGGGGTGGGGCTGCTGTGGTTCTCCAGCGTGCAGAGCGCCGGGCTGGCCGTGCTGGCGATGCTCAGCTTCGGCGTGTTCACCCACATGGCCTGCGGCGCCACCTACGCGCTGACCCCGTTCATCGACCGCCAGGCGCTGGGCGGGGTGTCCGGCATCATCGGCGCGGGCGGCAACGCGGGCGCGGTGGCCGCCGGCTTCCTGCTCAAGGCGACCGGTTCGGTGCAGGAGACCTTCCTGTGGCTGGGCATATGCGTCATCGGCGGGTCGCTGTGCGCGCTGGCGGTACGTTTCAGCGTGGCGCACACCACCCGCGAGGAAGGCTACTACCAGGAGGCGCTGCGCCAGCGCGACGCCGCTGCATCGCCGGCCGGCGCCGCGCTGGCGACGGACTGAGTCGCGGAGATGGCCATGAAACTCGTCGTGATCGGCAATGGCATGGTGGGCCACAAGCTGCTGGAAGAGCTGATGGCGGCGAACCATGCCGACCTCGAGATCACCGTGCTGTGCGAGGAGCCGCGGCCGGCCTACGACCGTGTGCACCTGTCGGAATTTTTCTCTGGCAAGAGCGCCGAGCAGTTGTCGCTGGCAACCCCCGGCTTTTTCGACCAGCAGGGCCTGGAACTGCGGTTGGGTGCCCGCGCCGTGGGCATCGACCGTGCGCGCAAGCAGGTGCTGACCGCCGCCGGCGAAACCCTACGCTACGACAAGCTGGTGCTGGCGACCGGCTCCACCCCGTTCGTGCCGGCGATTCCCGGCAACGATCGGCCGGCCTGCCTGGTCTACCGCACCATCGAGGATCTTGAGGCGATGACCGACTGGGGCACGCGGTCGAAGGTCGGCGTGGTGGTCGGTGGCGGGCTGCTCGGGCTGGAGTGCGCCAAGGCGTTGCGCGACATGGGCCTGCAGACGCACGTCGTCGAATTCGCCGCGCGCCTGATGGCGGTGCAGATGGACGACGGCGGCGGCCGCATGCTGCAGCGGAAGATCGAGGAGCTGGGCCTCACCGTGCACACCCAGAAAAGCACGCTGGCGATCGTCGACGGCGAGGCCGCGCGTCACCGCATGCAGTTTGCCGACGGCAGCCATCTGGACACCGACATGATCGTGTTTTCCGCCGGCATCCGTCCGCGCGACGAGCTGGCCCGGCAGAGCGAGCTGGGCGTGGGCGAGCGCGGCGGCATCCGCATCGACAACTTCTGCCGTACCCGCGATCGCGACGTCTACGCGATCGGCGAGTGCGCGTTGTGGGGCGGCAAGCTGTACGGCCTGGTGGCACCGGGCTACGAGATGGCGCGCATCGTGGCCGCCCATCTGGGCGCGTTGATGCAGCGTACGCAGGCGGCGCCGCTGCCGGAGTTCGCCGGCGCCGACATGTCCACCAAGCTGAAACTGCTGGGCGTGGACGTGGCCAGCATCGGCGACGCCCATGGCGCCACGCCCGGCAGCCGCACCTACCAGTTCAGCGACGAGCGCCGGCAGGTCTACAAGAAGCTGGTGGTCTCGGGCGACGGCAAGCAGTTGCTGGGCGGCGTGCTGGTGGGCGATGCGGCCGAGTACGGCACCCTGCTGCAGATGATGCTCAACGGCATCGCGCTGCCCGAGGCGCCGGAGTTCCTGATCCTGCCCTCCGCCGACGGCCACGCCCGGCCCGGCCTGGGCGTCGACGCGCTGCCGGCGTCCGCACCGATCTGCTCGTGCAACAACGTCAGCAAGGGCCAGCTGTGCGAGGCGGTCGGCGCGGGCGCGATGTCGATCGGTGCGTTGAAGACGGCGACCAAGGCCGGTACCAGCTGCGGCGGCTGCGTGCCGCTGGTCACGCAGATCATGCAGGCCGAGATGAAGCGCCAGGGCCTGGCGGTGAACAACCATCTGTGCGAGCACTTCGCCTGTTCGCGGCAGGAGCTCTACCACCTGGTGCGGGTCGAGCGCATCCGCCGCTTCGACGAGCTACTGGCTCGCCACGGCAAGGGCCTGGGCTGCGACATCTGCAAGCCCGCGGTAGCCAGCATCCTGGCCTCGTGCTGGAACGAGTTCGTGCTGCAGAAGGAGCACGCTTCGCTGCAGGATTCCAACGATTATTTCCTCGCCAATATCCAGAAGGACGGCACCTACTCGGTGGTGCCGCGCATGGCCGGCGGCGAAGTGACGCCGGACGGCCTGATCGCGGTGGGCCAGGTCGCCCGTAAGTACGGCCTGTACACCAAGATCACCGGCGGCCAACGCGTGGACATGTTCGGCGCGCGGCTGGAGCAGCTGCCGTCGATCTGGGAGGAACTGATCGCGGCCGGCTTCGAATCCGGCCATGCCTACGGCAAGTCGGTGCGCACGGTGAAATCCTGCGTGGGCTCGACCTGGTGCCGCTACGGCGTGCAGGACGCGGTCGGCACCGCGATCGACCTGGAGAACCGCTACAAGGGCCTGCGCTCGCCGCACAAGCTGAAGTTCGCGGTGTCCGGCTGCACCCGCGAATGCGCCGAGGCGCAGGGCAAGGACGTCGGTGTGATCGCCACCGAAAAAGGCTGGAATCTGTACGTCTGCGGCAACGGCGGCATGAAGCCGCGCCACGCCGAGCTGCTGGCCGGCGACCTCGACACGCCCACGCTGATCGCCACCATCGACCGCTTCCTGATGTTCTACATCCGCACCGCCGACCGCCTGCAGCGCACCAGCGTGTGGCGCGACAACCTTGAAGGCGGCCTGGAGTACCTCAAGGACGTGATCGTGCGCGACACCCTGGGCCTGGCCGCCGAACTGGAAGCGCAGATGCAACAGGTGGTGGACAGCTACGAGTGCGAATGGAAAAAGGCGATCAGCGACCCGCAGACGCGCCGCCGCTTCCGGCATTTCGTCAACAGCGATGCGGCCGACGACAACGTGGCCTTCGTGACCGAGCGCGGACAGATCCGTCCGGCCACGGCGAAAGAAAAGCGCAAGCGGTCCCGACGCATCCCGGCCACGGTCGAAGCGCAGTGAGGCGCGCGATGCATGACAGCATGGCGACTCGGGGCTGGACCGCGGTCTGCGCGCTCGACGACATCGTGCCCGATACCGGCGTCTGCGCGCTGGTCGACGGCGCGCAGGTGGCGGTATTCCGGGTCGGCGAGCGCGATCTGTACGCGGTCGACAACCTCGACCCCGGCAGCCACGCCGCGGTGCTCGCGCGCGGCCTGGTCGGCAGCCTGGGCGAGCGCATCGTGGTGGCCTCGCCGATCACCAAGCAGCACTTCGACCTGCGCACTGGCGAGTGCCTCGAAGCACCGCAACACTCCGTGCGCGCCTGGCAGGCAAGCCTGCGCGATGACGGCCAGGTTCTCATCGGAACAGTGGCCCGGTGAGCGCGCGGCGGCCACGGCTGGTGGTGATCGGCAACGGCATGGCCGGCATGCGTGCGGTGGAGGAGCTGCTGCAACTCGCGCCGATGCTCTACGACATCAGCGTGTTTGGCGCCGAGCCCTACGGCAACTACAACCGCATCCTGCTGTCGCTGCTGCTCAGCGGCGAGAAGGGCGTGGACGAGATCATGCTCAACACGCCAGCGTGGTATGCAAGCCACGGCATTGCCCTGCATGCGGGCGATCCGGTGGTGGCGATCGATCGCCGGCGCAAACGGGTGCGTTCGCGCAAGGGCGTGGAGCTGGCGTACGACCGGCTGCTGATCGCCACCGGCTCGCAGCCGATCATGCTGCCGGTACCGGGGCGGGAGTTGCCGGGCGTGATCGGCTTTCGCGGCATCGACGACGTCGAGCGCATGCTCGACGCCACCCGCACGCACCGGCGCGCCGCCGTGATCGGCGGCGGCCTGCTCGGCATCGAGGCGGCCAACGGGCTGTCGCGGCGCGGCATGCAGGTCACCCTGATCCACCGCAGCGACGTGCTGCTGGAGCAGCAGCTCAACGCCGATGCGGCCGCGCTGCTCGGGCGCAGCCTGAAAGCACGCGGGCTGGAACTGCGGCTCAACGCGGACACCGTCGCGTTGTACGGCAACGCGCGGGTCGAGGGCGTGGCGCTGGCCGACGGCAGCCGCATCGACGCCGAGCTGGTGGTGATGGCGGTGGGCGTGCGGCCGGACATCGCGCTGGCCAAGGCGAGCGGGCTGCACTGCGAGCGCGGCATCGTGGTCGACGACACCTTGCAGACCTACGATCCCAGCGTCTACGCGGTGGGCGAATGCGTGCAGCATCGCAAGGCCACCTTCGGGCTGGTGGCACCGGTATGGGAACAGGCGCGGGTCTGCGCCGCGCATCTGGCGCGGCTCGGCCATCGCCGCTACCGCGCCAGCCAGACCGCCACCAAACTCAAGGTCACCGGCGTCGAGGTGTATTCGGCGGGGGCGTTTCTCGGCGGCGCGGGCACCGAGGACATCGTGCTGCGCGATCCGCACCGCGGCATCTACAAGCGGCTGGTGCTGAAAGACAACCGGGTGATCGGCGCGGTGCTCTACGGCGACGTGAAGGACGGCGGCTGGTACTTCGAGCTGATCCAGGGCGCCACCGACATCACCGCGTTTCGCAGCCGCGTGCTGTTCGGCAAGGCGTACTGCAACCTTGCCGATGACCGATGCACGCGGGCGGTGGCATGAGCGCGATCGCTACCACCTGCCCCTACTGCGGCGTGGGCTGCGGCGTGCTGGCCCGCGTCGATGCGGCGGGCGGCGTGAACGTGGCGGGCGACCCGCGGCACCCGTCCAATGCCGGGCGGCTGTGCGTGAAGGGTGCCGCGCTGGGTGAAACCGTCGATCTGCGCAGTCGCCTGCTGCATCCGCTGCTGCGCGAGCCGGGCGCCATACCGCGCCGCGCGAGCTGGGACGAGGCACTGGACCGCGTGGCCCTGGGCCTGCGCCGCATCATCGACGAGCATGGCCCGGACGCGGTGGCGTTCTACGTCTCCGGCCAGCTGCTGACCGAGGACTACTACGTCGTCAACAAGCTGGCCAAGGGATATCTGGGCACCGCCAACATCGACACCAATTCGCGGCTGTGCATGTCCTCGGCGGTGGCGGGGCACCTGCGCGCGTTCGGCGAGGATCTGGTGCCCGGCTGTTACGACGATCTGGAGCAGGCCGACCTGGTGGTGCTGGTCGGTTCCAACACGGCCTGGTGCCACCCCATCGTGTTCCAGCGGATTGCCCAGGCCAGGGAGGCGCGGCCCGCGCTGCGGCTGGTGGTGATCGACCCGCGCCGCACGCCCACGGCCGAGTCGGCCGATCTGCACCTGCCGATCAAGCCCGGCACCGACGTGTGGCTGTTCAACGGCTTGCTGGCCTTCCTGTCACGGCATGGCGCGATGGATGCGGCCTTCGTCGGAGCGCATACGAACGGCTGTGCCGAGGCGCTGGCGGCGGCCGAGTCCGATGCCGGCGATCCGGCCGCGGTGGCGCGCCGCTGCGGCGTGCAGCTGCCCGACCTGCTGACCTTCTACCAATGGTTTGCGCGACACGAGAAAACGGTCAGCCTGTTTTCGCAGGGCGTGAACCAATCCTCCAGCGGCACCGACAAGGTCAACAGCATCATCAACTGCCACCTGCTTACCGGCCGCATCGGCAGGCCGGGCATGGGGCCGTTCTCGATCACCGGCCAACCCAACGCGATGGGCGGTCGCGAAGTGGGCGGGCTGGCCAACACGCTGGCGGCGCACATGGACCTGGCCAACCCCGCCCACCGCAACATCGTGCAGTCGTTCTGGCAATCGCCACGCATCGCCGAGCGGCCCGGGCTGAAGGCGGTGGCGCTGTTCGAGGCGATCGAGCGGGGCACCGTGAAAGCGGTCTGGATCATGGCCACCAACCCGGTGGTCAGCCTGCCCGATGCCGATCGGGCCAAGCGCGCGCTGGCGCGCTGCGAGCTGGTGGTCAGCTCGGACATCCTCGCGCTCACCGACACCAACGCCTTCGCCCACGTGCTGTTGCCCGCGCTGGGCTGGGGCGAGAAAGACGGCACCGTCACCAATTCCGAACGACGCATCTCGCGCCAGCGCGCCTTCCTGCCGGTGCCGGGCGAGGCGCGCGCCGACTGGCGCATCGTGTGCGAGGTGGCCCGGCGCATGGGCTACGCGCAGGGCTTCAATTTTGCCGATGCGCATGAAGTCTTCGACGAGCACGTGCGGCTCACCGCCTTCCGCAATCACGATGCGTCGGCCGATGGCCCGGCGGCCGCGCGCAGGGCGCTCGATCTCGGTGGGCTGGCCGGCCTGGATCGCGCCGGCTACGACGCGCTCGGCCCGGTGCAGTGGCCGATCGGGACCGACCGCGAGGGCACCGCCCGGCTGTTCGCCGATGCCCGCTACGCGCACGCCGACGGCCGCGCACGCTTCATCGCCACCATCGCGCGTGCGCCGGCCCACGCGCCCGATCGCGAGTACCCGCTGATCCTCAACACCGGCCGTGTGCGCGACCAGTGGCACAGCATGACGCGCACCGGCAAGTCGCCGCGACTGGCCGGCCATACCCCCGAGCCGTTCATCGACATGCACCCGCGCGATGCCTTGCTGTGTGGCGTGCACGAGGGCGAGCTGGCGCGGGTGCGCTCGCGCTGGGGCGCGCTGGTGGCCCGCGTGCGGCATGGTGGCGGCATCCTGGCCGGCAACGTGTTCGTGCCGATCCACTGGAACGACCAGTTCGCCTCCGACGCGCGGGTGGGCAGCGTGGTCAACCCGGTGGTCGATCCGATCTCCGGCGAGCCGGAGTTCAAACATACGCCGGTGCGGGTGGAACCGTTCGCGGTGCGCTGGTACGGCTTCGCGCTCAGCCGGCAGCCGCTGGCAGCCGCCGAGCTGACCTACTGGACGTCCATTCAAGGTGAGCAATTCCTGCGTTACGAGGTGGCCGGCCATCCGCGGCTGGACGATCGCAGCGGGTGGGCGCGTGCGTGGCTCGGCGCCACCGACGCGGAGGCCGACTGGCTGGAGTACGAGGATCGCAGCGCCGGCGTCTATCGCGCCGCGCACGTGGTCGAGAACCGCATCGAGTCCTGTGTGTTTGTCTCGTCACGTCCCGAGTTGCCGGCGCGCACCTGGCTGTCGGGCCTGTTCGTGCAGGAGCGACTGGAGGAGGCCGACCGGGTGGGTCTGCTGGTCGGCGAGCCGTCGGGGCCGGGGGCCGACAGCGGGCCGATGGTGTGCTCGTGCTTCGGCGTGGGCCGCCACACGATCTGCGATGCGATTCGCAAGCAGGGCTTCGAGCATCCCGCGCAGATCACCGCCAGCCTGCGCGCCGGCGGCAACTGCGGCTCGTGCGTGCCGGAGTTGCGTCAGCTGATTGCGGAAGTTCGCGCCGCCGCGGGGATCTGAGAACGCAGCTCACGCGTCCGGCGGCGCGCCGAAGTGGCGGATCAGCGCCTGGGTGAGTGGCTTGAGGTAATAGCTGTCGGCGGGGATCACCTGCGCCGTCACGCCGCGCACGCTCAGCGCGTCGGCCACCACCGGCCCGATCGCCGCCACCATGGTGCGTGCCAGTGCCTGCCGCAGCAGCTCGCCCTGCCGCGCGGCCTCGGCCACCCGGAACAGCCGCTCCACCTGCTGCATGCTGGTAAACGCGACCGCATCGATGCGGCCCTCGCGCATCTGCCCGATCAGCGTCAGCACCTCGGCGTCCGCCGCCGCGTCGGCGTAGACGTAGGGCGCCACCGGCAGCGCCCGCGCGCCGGCGCCGGCGAGAAAATCCATCAGCGGCGCGTTCGGCTCGACGCCGTACAGCTGCACGCCGACCCGCCGGCCGCGCAAGTCGAGACCCTGCAGCAGGGCGATCACCCCGGGCGTGGTGGCCGGCTCGGCGACCAGGGTGGGCTTCAGACCCAGCTCGCGCAGCACGCGTCCGGGCTTGGGGCCGCGTGCGATCGTGCGCACCGCGCCGAGCCGGCCGACAAAGGCCGCGCGCAGTTCGGGGACGTGCCGATCGAGCGCGCCCAGCAGGCGGCGCAGGCCCTCGCCGGTGAACACGATCAGGTCGTCGCAGCCGCCGGCGCAGAACAGCCGCAGCCAGGTCAGTACCGGCGCGGGATCGGGCGCGTCGCGGATATCGATCAGCGGACAGCGCAACACCGTGGCACCACGCCGTTCCAGCAGCGTGGCGAACACGTCCAGCTCGCGCGATTCGGGCACCGCGATGCGGCGACCCTGCAGCGCGCGGTCGGGTTCGGCTTGGGGGGTCATGCGGCGCGTCCTCGCGGTGGTGGATAGCTGCCCCGCAGTGTGCGCCTTCGCGCGCGGCGCATCACGCGCAAGCTCGGCGCGGGTTCATGCCGCACCGCGGTCGCGCAGCAACGTGCCGAACCACGCGTTGTCATCGGCCATCGCGGCCACCGTGCCGACGAATCGGTGGCCGCGATCACCAACCACACCTCGTCCAGCCATGCCGGCTGGAACTCTCCCTCGAGATGTTCGACACGTCCTTCGACAGTCCACTGCGCCAGGGCATGCTGGAGTTGCGGCGCACCGACCCGTACCCGCGCACCGGCGTCGAGCAAAGCCGCAGCCTTGCGTTCGGCCACGCTGCCGCTTGTCGGTACTGGTCATGGCACAGGCTCCATGGCGAAGACCCGCCTGGACGGTGCTGTCAATGTATCGCAATGTTGCCGGGAAAACGTGCCCGCCAGCGCTCTCCACCAATCAAATGCCGGCCCTTGTGCAGGGCCTTGCAGCCGCTCCTTCCGGACCGCCAAACGAGGTTGGTCGCCGTGGACAGAACCTGGTCATGACTGACTTCGCATGATTCTTCGGTACGCCCCGCCGCAGCATGGACAGCGTGACAGCTGGCGCGCGATGACGCGGGCGAGGCGGAAGCGCGTGGTGATGAAAGCCGCGCCAGTTGCGTCCTTCGTAGTGGCCACGGCCGAGTTCCTGCTTGAGTTCCAGGCAATTCCGCTCGATGCGCCAACGGTGATCGCCATTCATGGCGGCATGGCGCAAAACGCCAGTCCCCCGCCCGCCCGCCTTCGCCACAGCAACTGACCAGGCTCGCCAGGAACACTGATCAATCGTCGACTGGCCGACTTCGACCATTATGAGAAGCTCCCAGTTATGAGAAGTTCCGGGGTGGCGAGCGCCCCCGGATCACTTGGCGGATGCCGGGTGTTGATGCTCTTCTCGTGAGGCGGCGGCGTTGATGCTCCCCGCAGGTTGCCTAGCCTCCAGATAGGGCCGCACGCAGTCGATGGTGGCGTAGTGCCACAGCTCGTCCATCGTCACCCGGCGCGCACGCCAGGCCTCGCACAGCGCCTCCAGCGCCACGTCAAGGCCGATCTTGTTGCGGTACTTGAAGCAGTCCGCCACCGTCTTGGCCGGGTTGAATACCGGTACGCTGATGTCATCCACCTCGACCCGCTCGATGCCCTCGCTCAGCGCGGTACCGGACATGCGCACCAACCACTCGGCGTGGGTGTGGCGCGGCTGGCACTGACCGATGACCTGACCATCAAGCACATTGAGCGCGGCGAACAGCCGTGGGCGGCGAGGTGGTCGCAGATCGCCTGCTCGAAATGGACTTCCTTGTGCAGGTTCATGCCTGGCCTTCCCTCGTGTCAGGTACATCGTCGGTAAACAGGCGCACATACGGCTCGTAACGGAACCGCCGGCGGCAGTTCGTCCTGGCGATGCAGGAACAGCTCCAGCTCACCAAGCAGGCGCGGCACCTCGTCCTGGGGCGGGGGCACATATTCAAGTCAGCATTGAACAAGATGGCCCGACCTTGGCTGGCTGGGGCGGTGGTCTCCGGTGGGGCAGCCGAGATCAGCGACGCCGCTAATTTCAGTTCCCGCACGAAGTGAAATCAGCGGACACGACAACGCTCAGTTGCCGGAATCTCACGCCAACCACATTCGAGGGTCCCAGCTGTCGCCTAAAAGGCGACGATCGTTGCCTTGTGGGCAACACGCGACATGTCGCAAAAATCTCCGAGCAGCCACTCAACGCTCGTCGTAGCTACGCTCCAGCAACGGCAGGGCGCGCTGAAGATCGGCCTGGTTCCGCAGGCACAGCTCAAGATCCCCTGTACCCCAGGTACCGATGTTGCGCACGTCGCGGCTGAAGCCCGCTTCCAAGGCGACCGTATCGGGGTTCAACTTGAGCATGACCAGCAGCTTGTCCTTGTACGGAATCACGCAAGCAAAGTTTTTCAGTCGGCGGAACGCGACGTACAGCTTCAAGTGCTTTTCCTGCACGTCGTCGCCTAACGCGAGCAACTGGCTGGAAACTGCCTCGTACAGAGCACGGATTTCCGGGTGCGCCTGTTCCAGTTGTTCCTCGGCGGTCTTGTCCTTGCCGACCGGCTTTGTCTTGGCGGGCGTGGTGCCGTCCACCGGCTTCTCCTTGACCGTGGTGGCGTCATCCACAGTCACGGCGTTGACCAAGTCGAGCAGCAACAAGTCATCGCCGAACAGCTTGTAGCGGATCAGCTCGATATTGCGCGGTATCTGTTGCACGGCGTGCTGGTCGTAGCGGGTGAAGTCGGCGGCGATGCACAGCAGCCGGGTACCGGTCCAGTCGATGTCGTTGGCCACATCCTTGCCCAGCTTTTCCATCACCAACCACTGGAACTCGGCACGGTGATCG
Source organism: Rhodanobacter sp. (assembly GCA_004322005.1). GTDB lineage: Bacteria > Pseudomonadota > Gammaproteobacteria > Xanthomonadales > Rhodanobacteraceae > Rhodanobacter. The sequence continues at coordinate 20,645 of SCRF01000122.1, forward strand.
AGCAGCCAGTCCAGATAGAACAGGCCCTGGCTCATCACGTTTTCATTGCTGTGTCGCTTGTACTCGATGATGACCGGACAACTGTTCTCGTCCAGGCCCAATGAGTCGATACGGCCGCGATGCGTCTTGCCGGTGGCGTATTCGCTGGCGAGGAAGCGCACGCCGAGGAAGGTCGGCATCTGTGCCTCAATCAGAGTCTGCAACTGCTTTTCGACCGAAGCGGCACGGCCGGACAATTCCACCGCACTGCCGCCGGTCTGGCGGAACAACTGGATATCGCTCATGCCCTACTCCCTGTAATTCCGTGAATCCCCATTGCCAATGCAACCATGCCGGATGCCGCTAGTGTAGTGCTTCATTCTGTTTGGAACTTAAGCGGCGATTGGCGCGGATGACCTTTTGGAGGATGTCACGCGCGCTCTTGGTCCAGATGAAGGGCTTGGGTTGGATGTTGTGGTGAGCGACGTACGCCTCGATCGCGGTCACCAGTTCGGGCACGCTGGTGAACACGCCGCGGCGCAGGCGTTCGGTGGTGATGTCGCGGAAGAAGCGCTCGACCATGTTCAGCCACGAGGCCGAGGTCGGGGTGAAGTGCATGTGGAAGCGTGGGTGCTTGGCCAGCCAGTCCCGCACCACCGGGTGCTTGTGGGTGGCGTAGTTGTCGGCGATCAGGTGCAGCGTCTTGTCTTTGGGCGTTTCACGATCAATTGGCCGCAGGAACTTCAACCACTCGGCGTGGGTGTGGCGCGGCTGGCACTGACCGATCACCTGACCATCAAGCACATTGAGCGCGGCGAACAGGGTGGTCGTGCCGTGACGTTTGTAGTCGTGCGTCATCGTCTGGGCACGCCCTTTCTTCAGCGGCAATCCCGGCTGCGTGCGGTCCAATGCCTGCACTTGGCTTTTCTCGTCGCAGCACAACACCAGGGCATGCTCGGGCGGCGCCATATACAACCCCACGATGTCTTCGAGCTTCTCGACAAACTTCGCATCGCGCGAGATCTTGAAACCCCGCACGAGGTGCGGCTTCAACCCGTTCGCACGCCAATGGCGCGAGACACTGGCGGCACTGATGCCCAGCTCAGCGGCCATCGTGCGCGTGCTCCAATGGGTGGCTGCCACCGGCTTGCTCTGCGTGGTCAGTTCCACCAGCCGGGCGACGTCGACCTTCGATGGCGGCGCGCCACGCGGGCGGTCGCGCTCGATACCGGCAAGCCGATGCCGGGCATAGCGTTCGCGCCAGCGGGCCACCTGGCTCCGCCCGAGACTCAACTGCTCGGCAATCGCCTTGTTCTGCTTACCCTCGGCCGCCAGCAAGACGATCCGGGCGCGCTGCATGAGCCGGACGCTGGTGAGCTTGGAGCGCACCAGCTGGGTGAGCTCGCTATGCTCCTCGTCGCTCAGCACAATGTTGGGGGCAACTCGCACGCCATTTCTCCCGCGGGCCTCGTAGTAAAACATAAGACCCGCGGGTCGCTTATAAGTTCCTCTAAGATTGCAACACTACACTAGCCGATGCCGCTCCACTTGCTGACTTCGTTGACCAGCAGGCCACCGCCGAACTTTGCGATGGCGCGACCGATCTTGCGCAGTTGACTCGGCGGCTCTTGCAGTTGCGGCGGGTACACGTCGCAGCCAGTCTTGAACTCGAACCAGCGATTGTCCGTCACCCCGAGCCAGAACTTCATGCCACTCCCTTCCTTCAACGCCGCGCGAAACTGAAGCGAACCGAGTATGCACTCGCGAACGCGTTCAGGCCATGTCGCGCAAAAGATCACCTGCATGCGCAGTTGATTGATTGGGAAGGGAATTGGTGGCTATGGGTGGACTCGAACCACCGACCCCAGCATTATGAGTGCTGTGCTCTAACCGGCTGAGCTACATAGCCTTGGGGATGCCCGCCACGCCGGCGTGCGGGGATCCGGGCGGGGCGCGGCAGTGTAGTCGGGTCGACGGATCGGTTCAAGTCCGATGCCGCGGACGTGCTTGCCGGGGCTTCACGCACTATGGTTGAATCGGCGGCAGGACTGGATGCGGTTTCAACGGCGGATTCCACGCCGGACCGCTCCAGGAGGCGAAATGATCGACGTTGATGGCTATCGTCCGAATGTTGGCATCGTGCTGCTTGGCGCGGACGGCCGGCTGTTCTGGGCGCGCCGCATCAATCGCGATGGCTGGCAGTTTCCGCAAGGCGGCATGCGTACCGACGAAACCCCGCTGGAGGCGATGTACCGCGAGCTGGAAGAGGAAACCGGGCTTGCGCCGCAGCATGTGGAGGTGATCGCGTCCACCCATGGCTGGCTGCGTTATCGCCTGCCCAACCGGTATGTGCGCCACCACCAGCGCCCCACCTGCATCGGCCAGAAGCAGGTGTGGTTCCTGCTCAAGCTGGTCGGCGGCGAGGAAGCCTTGAAGCTGGACGCCTGCGACAAGCCGGAGTTCGATATCTGGCGCTGGGTGGATTTCTGGTACCCGGCGGCACACGTGGTCAATTTCAAACGACAGGTTTACGAGCGGGCGCTGCGCCACTTCGCACCGCTGGTGGAAGGCCTGTTCAGTGTCGAACTCGGCACCGTGCCGCCACGCAACGGCACCGAGCTCCCGCCCGACGGGCCACACGACGGCCGCGAGGCTGCCTGAACGAGGGGCTGACGCATTGAAGCGTGCCGTCGTTCCTTGACGCTTTCGTCACAACCGGGCTATACCACTGCCTTTGCCCGGGATCGTCCGCATGGCTTCACGACCGCCGCCGCGTTTTGTTGTGCGCAGGCATGACGCCCCCGGCAGCCGGCGCTGGCTGTGGCTGGGTCTTGCCTGGCTGGCCAGCCTGCTGCTGACCGGCCTGCTGGTCGGCTGGCTGACCCCACACGTTGCTCCGGCCCTTGCCGATCATCGGCAGCTGCGCGCAGCGCGTGCGCAAATCGACGACCTGAAGCAGCAGGTCGCCAACCTGCAGCGCTCCGCGCAGGTGAATGAGGTGGCTACCCGATCGTTGCGCGGCACCCTGGCGCAGCGCGAAGAGGAGATCAGCGGCCTGCGCGCCGACCTGGGTTTCTATTCGCGCCTGGTCGGCGGCGACAGCCAGCGGCATGGCCTGAAAGTGCAGGAGGTAAAACTGCAACCCATTGCACATTCGCATGGGTGGAATCTCACCCTCAGCCTGACCCAGAATGCCAAGCGCGGTGATGCGATAACCGGCAACGCGACGGTCAGCGTGGAGGGCCTGCGCGGCGACAAGGTAGTGCAGCTGGCCTGGATCGCCCTCGGCGATGCCGCGCAAAAGGACGGCCTGCCGTTTCGCTTCATGTATTTTCAGCAGTTGCACGGCACCATCGTGCTGCCGGCGGACTTTCGTCCGATGCGACTGCGCATCCGCATTCAGCCGGAGGGTGACAGTCCGGTTACCCGCACGGTGGCCTGGAGCGACGCTCTGAGCGGCAATATCACCACAGCCCAGGAGGATCACGATGTTCAACCGTAGACGCAACGAACGCCGCAATGAGTGCCATGAAACCAGTCTGATCGCCCGCGGCACGCTGATCTGCGGCGACCTGCGCTTCAGCGGAGCCCTGCATCTGGATGGCTGCATCGAAGGCACGGTGCAGGCCGAGGGCGAGGACGCGATGTTCACCCTCAGCGAGCATGGCCAGGTGCATGGCGAGATCCACGTGCCGCATGCCGTGATCAACGGCCATGTCACCGGCAATGTGTACATCAGTGCCCGGCTGGAACTGGCGGCGCAGGCACGCATCGATGGCGACCTGCACTATCACACGCTGGAAATGGCGGCCGGCGCCCAGGTCAACGGACGCATTTCGCGCCAGGCCGGGGAAGCGCAGCGTGAACTGCCGGCGCCGGAAGTGCTGGACGAACCCGTACCCGCCTGAAGCGAAGTATGCTTGCATCGAGGCACCCCGAACCCCATTTGAGCGCTATGGAAACTTTCGTCGCCATTCCCGATTACCGCAGCAGCGGCGAACCGCTGCTGTTCACCAGCGCGGCCGCGCGCAAGGTGCATGAGCTGATCGCCGAGGAAGGCAACCCGGCCCTGAAACTGCGGGTGTACATCACCGGCGGCGGTTGTTCCGGTTTCCAGTACGGCTTCACCTTCGACGAGGCCCAGGCCGAGGACGATCTCGCGATCGAGCGCGAAGGCGTGACCCTGCTGTGCGATCCGCTGTCGCTGCAGTACCTCACCGGCGCGCAGATCGATTACGCCGAAAACCTCAGCGGTGCGCAGTTCGTCATCAGCAATCCGAACGCCAAGACCACCTGCGGCTGCGGCTCGTCGTTCACCGCCTGAGCGGGTGGTTTCCATGGATCGGTCCACGCCGCCGCGTCCAAACACGTTTGCCGGGCTCAGCCTGATCCTGGACCGGATCGCCGAACGTCGCGATGAACCGGACTGGATCGCCGCGCAGGCACGCTCGGCCGAGGCGCGCTACCTGCTGCTGGATCCGGCCGGCGAAGCCTTCATGCGGCGCGATCACGAGGCATTGCGCTGGCTCGACGCCAACGAGCGCGAACTGCGGCTCGGCACATTGCCCGCCAGCCTGCTCGGCATGGCCAGCCAGCGCCCGCATTTCATGCTGGCGCTGGGCGATGCCAGCCAGGTCGACGCGCTGGAAGCCGCACTCGACGCACGCCGCATGAACCTGCGCGCCGCCGGCCTGCTGTTGCCGGCCGACGAGGCCGGCCTGTTCGCCTACGCCAAGGCCCTGTCGCACTGGCAGCGCGAAACGCGGCATTGCACCCACTGCGGCACGGCGCTGCAGCTGGTTGCCGCCGGCCATCGCGCGCAATGCCCGAATCCGCACTGCGGCCGCCTGCATTTCCCGCGCACCGATCCGGCCGTCATCATGCTGGTCGAACACGACGGCGCCTGCCTGCTCGGCCGCCAGGGCGGCTGGCCGGCCGGTCGCTATTCCACCCTGGCCGGCTTCGTCGAGCCGGGCGAGTCGCTGGAAGACGCGGTGCGCCGCGAAGTCGCCGAGGAAGCCGGCGTGATCGTCGAGGACGTGCGCTATCACTCCTCGCAACCCTGGCCGCTGCCGGCCTCGCTGATGGTGGGTTTCCTGGCCACCGCCACGTCGCGCCGGATCACCCGGCGCGACAACGAGCTGGAGGATGCGCGCTGGTTCACGCCGCGGCAGATCGTGGACGGGCTGAAAGACGGCAGCTTCCTGCCGTCGCCGCCGCTGTCGGTGTCGTATCGGCTGCTGGCGGACTGGCTGCAGCAGCGGGCCGGGCTGGATCTGGACGCGCTGGCCGCTGCCGTGCGCTGATCACTCGCATACAATGCAGGCTCTGCCCGCGAGACTGTCCTTCATGGCCATTCGTCTGCTTGTCGCCCTCATCGCCCTCGGACTGCTGCACGTCACGCCACAACTCGCGCGCTGGCGCCGGGACGGCTGGTTCCGACAGTGGGTGGCACAGCTGGCGGACACCAGCGGCACCGGGCGTGTGCTGCTGGCCCTGCTGCCGCCACTGCTGGTTTGCCTGCTGCTTTCCTGGTGGTTCGGCCACAGCCCGACCGGCGAACTGCTCGATCTGCTGTTCTCGCTGGTCGTACTGCTGTACTGCTTCGGCCCGCGCGAGTTCGAGCCCGATCTGGAAGCGATCCTGAACGCCCCGGACAACGCCAGCCGCGAGGCCGCGGCGCAGGCGCTGGCCGACGATGGCGTGGCGATCGCGTGGAATTCCCCGAAGCTCGGTGCGGCGATCGCCTACGCCGCGCTGCGCCGACGCTTCGCCGTGCTGTTCTGGTTTTTCCTGCTCGGCCCGGTCGGCGCGTTGCTGTACCGGCTGGCGCAGACGCTGTACCGCGACGTGTCGCTGTGGCTGGACCCGGGCAGTTGCACCAGCGCCCGCTACCTGGCCAACGCGCTGGACTGGCTACCGGCGCAGGCGCTGGTGTTCACTCTTGCGGTGGTCGGCCATTGGGAGGCCGTGATCGGTGCCTGGCAACGCTGGCACCGGCAGGCGACGAGCACCTGCTGGTACAGTGCCAGCCCCGGCTTTCTCGGCGCTGCTGCCCAGGCCGACGTGCTCACCGACATCGAAACCTGCGACGGCCGCTTCGAGGAATGCAACGACCCGCTGGTGGAACTGGTGCGCCTGCGCAGCGCCCTGTTGCGCGCCTTGCTGACCTGGCTGAGCGTGGTGGCGCTGGTGGTGATCGGCGGCTGGCTGCACTGAGGCTGGCTGCCGGTCGCAACAGGCGTCAGGCCATTTCGCCGCGCAAATCGCGAATCCGCGCCTCCAATGCGGCGGCGCTGGCCCGTTCCGCGGCCTCCGGCGTATCGACCACCAGCTCCACCCGCGCGCGGAAGCGCCGCGGCAGGCGCGCGCGATGCAGCATCGAGTCGCGCCGGCTCCACATGCTGCCCCACAGGCCGCGCAGCACGATCGGCACCACCGGCACCGGCCGCCGGGCCAGGATCTTCTCCACCCCGTGGCGAAACGGCGCAATCGTGCCGTCGAGGGTCAGCCCACCCTCGGGGAAAATGCACACCACTTCGCCGCCGGCCAGCGCGGCGTCGATCGCGTCATAGGCCTGCTGCAGCAGAACCGGGTCCTCTTTCCGCCCGGCGATCGGAATCGCCCTGGCGGTGCGGAACACGAAACGCAGCAACGGGATGTTGTAGATCCGGTAGTACATCACGAAGCGTACCGGCCGCCGCAGGCTGGCCATCAGCAGCAGCGGGTCGATGAAACTGACGTGGTTGCACACCAGCAGCACCGCGCCTTGCTCGGGAAGGTGCTGCATGCCGTCGACCCGAACCCGGTACAGCGTGTTCACCAGCACCCAGGTGATGAAGCGCATCACGAACTCGGGCACCAGGGTGAAGATGTACAGCGCCACCAGTGCGTTCAGCAACGCCGTGGCCAGGAAGATCTGCGGCACGCCGAAGCCCAGTGCGCCCAGCCCCAGCCCGAAACCGGCGGCGCAGGTGATCAACAGCGCGTTCAGGATGTTGTTGCCGGCGATCACCCGCGACAGCCGCTCGGGCGGCGTGCGGCTCTGGATGAACGCGAACAGCGGCACCACGTAGAAGCCGGCGAACACGCCGATCAGGGTCAGGTCCAGCGCGATGCGCCAGCTGCCGGCCGAGTGCAGGAATGCCAGCCATCCCAGCCCATGCGTCAGCGCCGCCATGGGCCGCGCGAAGAACAGGTCGACGCCGAACGCGGTCAATCCGAACGCGCCCAGCGGCACCAGGCCCACCTCGACCCGGCGTGCGGACATCCGCTCGCACAGCAGCGAGCCGATGCCGGTGCCGATGGAGAACAAGGTCAGCACCAGGATCTCGACCGAGCCGTTACCGCCCAGGTTGAGCCGGGTGTAATTCGGCAACTGGGCGATCAGCACGGTGCCGAAGAACCAGAACCACGAAATGCCCAGCACCGCGTTGAACACCGCCGGGTCCTGGCGGGTGATGCCCAGCACCTGCACGGTTTCGCTGTACGGATTGAAGTTGAACTTCAACTCCGGTGCGGTGGCCGGCGCCGGCGGAATCCCCCGGCTGGCCAGATAGCCGGCGATCGCGACCGCAATCGTGGCGGCGCCGGCCAGCAGCGTGCCGGCGCCGGCGATCGCCATCAACGCGCTGCCGACGATCATGCCGATCAGCATCGCCAGCTGGGTGCCGGTCTCGATCAGTCCGTTGCCGCCGACCAGTTCCTCCTGCTTCAGCGCCTGCGGCAGGATCGCGTACTTGATCGGACCGAACGTGGTCGAGTGCAACCCCATCAGGAACAGCACCACCAGCAGCAGCGACGTGTGGTGCGTATAGAAGCCGATCGCCGCCAGCACCATCGCGAAAATCTCGAACAACTTGACCCAGCGGATGATCCGGGTCTTCTCGAACTTCTCCGCCAGTTGCCCGGCGCTGGCCGAGAACAGGAAGAACGGGATGATGAACAGCGCCGGCGCCAGATTGGTGTAGAGCGACACCTTGCGGTCATCCAGCCCCATCTGGAACGCCACCAGCATCACCAGCGCATTGCGGAACGCATTGTCGTTGAAGGCGCCCAGCGCCTGGGTCCAGAAGAACGGCGCGAAGCGCCGCTTGCCCAGCAGTGCGAATTGGCTCATGCCATGCCTTTTGAACGAAGCTTGCGCATCAGTTGACCCGGCCGTGGCCCAGGGCGGCGCGGCACACGGGCCTGCAGCTTGGTGCCTTGCGGCAAGAAATTGCAAGGCTCGTGAAACATTTCACCCGCCACAGTACGTCCTCGAGCGCAATGGCCGCCGTCGTTTGCGACCGAAAGAATACGGCGCAAGAAGTTGTTGTTCGCCGTGCCTTCGTACTACTCTCGGCTTGGCATTCATGGATGAACTTTCCACACCATCCTGCATGACTCGCAACATCACTTGCCATGAATACCGCCATGAAAATGCATCGCCGCAATCACCCCACCCCCGCGGGGACCTTCTCGGATCGGATCAAATTGCTGATCCAGCGTGTCGGCAGCGCCACCGAGATCGCCCGCATGTGCGGGTTTTCCGAGGGCGTGGTGCGCAGCTGGCGCGACGGCAATACCGACCCCTCGCGTGGCCGTTGCGTCACCCTGGCGCGAACCCTCGGCATCTCGCTGGTCTGGCTGGTGGCCGGCGAAGGCGGGATCCAGGTCGACCCGGCGATCAGCACCCCGGACGAGCAGCACACGACCGAAATGGTCCCGGCGCCGCGCTCGCGAGCCCGCTCGCATCCGTCGTTGACCAGCACGTCGCAGCGGCAGGACGCCACCGTGGATGCGCAGCGGCTGGACACCGCCATGAAAATCCTGCAGTCGCAGCTTGAACTGGCGGGCGGTCACCTGACCCTGGCCGGCAACTCCGACCTGCTGGCCGAGCTGTATGCCATCCTCGGCCCCGGCGGGGTCAATGTGGATGCCGATGCCATGGTGGATTTCAATCACCGTCTGGCCGAGCGCATCCGGCGGAGCCACCCTACCGCCTGAGGTGGCGTGCTGGCGGCACAGCTGCCGGCGCCTCAGAGCAGGGCAATGTCGGCGATCGCGCTGAACTGCGCCTTCAACTGACCGAGCAGGGCCAGCCGGTTGGCGCGTACTGCCTGATCGTCGGCATTCACCAGCACATTGTCGAAGAACGCATCCACCGGCGCCTGCAGCTGCGACAGCCGCGCCAGCACGGCGGTGTAGTCGCCCGCCCGCAATGACCCGGCCGTCTCGCGCTGCGCCGACGCCAGCGCAGCGGCCAGTTCGCGTTCCGCCTCCGCCTCGAAACAGGCCGGGTCGACCACGCGGCTGATCGCCGGCGCACCGGTCTCCTCGGCCTGCTTGCGCAGGATGTTGGCGACCCGCTTGTTGGCGGCGGCCAGGCTGGCCGCTTCCGGACGCCGGCCAAACTCGGCCACTGCCCGCAGGCGCCGGTCGAAGTCCACCAGGCTGCCCGGCTGTACCGCCAGCACCGCTTCGAATTGCGCGTTGTCGAACCCCTGTTCGGCGTAATAGCCGCGCAGCCGATCCAGCACGAAGTCGTACAGCTCCTCGAGCAGGATCGCCCGCCGCTGGCCGGCGTTCAATACCGGCGGCTTGCCGTCCTTGCCGGGTTTGAGGCCCGCCGCCAGCGCCTCGTCGGGAAGCAGTTCCAGCGCCTCGATGAAACTGCCTCGGAGGTCGATCGCCATGCCGGCCTCGATCAGCGTGCGCGCCAGACCCAGTGCCGCCCGGCGCAACGCAAACGGATCCTTGTTGCCGCCCGGCTTCATGCCGACGGCGAAGATCCCGGCCAGCGTATCGAGCCGTTCGGCCACGGCCAGCACCTGGCCGACCTTGCCGGGCGCGATCGCGTCGCCGGCATACCGCGGCTGGTAGCAACTGTCCAGCGCCTCGGCGATTTCCGCCTGCTCGCCGTGATGGCTGGCGTAGTAACGCCCCATCACGCCCTGCAATTCGGGAAATTCGCCCACCATCCGGGTCAGCAGGTCGCACTTGCCCAGGGCCGCGGCCCGGGTTGCCTGGCCGGCGTCGACGCCGACCCGGTTGGCGATCACGCGGGCCAGTTCGGCGACCCGCACGCTCTTGTCCCACAGGCTGCCGAGCGCCTGCTGGTAGGTGACGTTTTTCAGCTGCTCCTGGTAGTCGGCCAGCGGCGTCTTCAGATCCTCGTCCCAGAAGAACTTGGCATCGGCGAAACGCGGCCGGATCACCCGCTCGTACCCCTTGCGGATCTCCGCCGGATCGCGGCTCTCGATGTTGGCGATGCCGATGAAATGCTCGGTGAGCTTGCCGGCCTCGTCGAATACCGGCACGAATTTCTGGTTCGCCACCATGGTGGTCACCAGCGCCTCCGGCGGAACCGCGAGGAACGCTTTCTCGAAGGTGCAGGCGATCGCGACCGGCCACTCGGTGAGATTGGCCAGCTCATCGAGCAGCGCATCGTCCAGGCGCGGCATGCCGCCGGTCTGTGCGGCCAGCTGTTCGACCTGTGCGCGGATGCGCTGCCGGCGCTCGAGCGGATCGGCCAGCACGTTCGCCGCGCGCATCGCGTCCAGCCAGCCGTCGGCATCGGCCACGTGCACCGGCTGCGGATGCATGAAGCGATGGCCGCGCGAGATGCGGCCGCTCGGCAGACCCAGCACTTCGGCGTCGACGATCGTGGCGCCGTAAAGGATCACCAGCCAGTGCGCGGGGCGTACGAAGCTGTAGTCGTGATCGGCCCAGCGCATCGGCCGGGGAATCGGCAGGCCCTTGAGCGCCTCGTCGAGAATTTCCGGCACCAATGCGGCCACCGGCCGACCCGGCTTGACCGTGCGCCAGACGAACCACGAGCCCTTGGCGGTCTCAAGTTTTTCCAGTTGCCCCACGCCGACGCCGCAGGACTGCGCGAAGCCGAGCAGTGCGCCGGTAGGCTGGCCTTGCGCATCCAGCGCGGCGCCCAGCGCCGGACCGCGGCGTTCGATCACCTGTTCCGGCTGGACCGCGGCCACGCCCGGCACCAGCACCGCCAGCCGGCGCGGCGAGGCGTAGGCGCGGGCCAGGTCGAGTTCGGCGGCAATCCCGCGCCGGGCCAGGCCATCGCAGATGCCGCGCAGGAACGCCGCGGAAAGTTCATCCAGCGCCTTCGGCGGAAGTTCCTCGGTGCCCAGTTCGATCAGCAGCGGCTTGTGCTCAGCCATGGGCCGGTTCCTTCGCTTGCTTCAGGCCCGGGAAGCCGAGTTTCTCCCGTTGCGCCACATAGGTTTCCGCCACGCTGCGCGACAGCGTGCGCACGCGCAGGATGTAGCGCTGGCGCTCGGTCACGCCGATCGCGCGGCGCGCGTCCAGCAGATTGAAGGTGTGGCTGGCCTTCATCACCTGCTCGTAGGCCGGCAGTGGCAGGTTGACCGCGATCAGCTGGTTGGCGGCGGCTTCGCAGACATCGAACCAGCGCAGCAACTCGGCCACGTTGGCGTGCTCGAAATTGTAGGTGCTCTGCTCCACCTCGTTCTGGTGGAACACGTCGCCATAGGTGACGACTCCGCGCGGACCGTCAGTCCAGACCAGATCAAAAACGTTATCCACATTTTGCAGGTACATCGCCAGGCGTTCCAGGCCGTAGGTGATCTCGCCCGTCACCGGCCGGCACTCCTGCCCGCCGGCCTGCTGGAAATAGGTGAACTGGGTCACCTCCATGCCGTTCAGCCAGACCTCCCAGCCCAGCCCCCACGCGCCCAGCGTCGGCGACTCCCAGTTGTCCTCGACGAAGCGCAGGTCGTGCACCAGCGGATCGAGCCCCAGTTCCTTCAGCGAACCGATGTACAGCTCCAGGATGTTTTCCGGATTCGGCTTCAGCACCACCTGGTACTGGTAGTAATGCTGCAGGCGGTTCGGATTCTCGCCGTAGCGGCCGTCGGTGGGGCGGCGCGAGGGCTGCACATAGGCGGCGGCCCACGGCTCCGGGCCCAGCGAGCGCAGGAACGTGGCGGGGTGGAACGTGCCGGCGCCGACCTCGATATCGAGCGGTTGCAACAGCACGCAACCCTGCTCCGCCCAATAGCGGTTGAGGGTCTGGATGACGTCCTGGAAGGTGCGTGCGGACATGGTTTCCGTGACCTTGGATAAAGCGCGTCGGCAAAGCGCGTTAGTATAGCCACAGCTCGCTTTCCCACTAGAGAACGTCTGAACGAGCCTTCTACCCGTCATTCCGGCGAAAGCCGGAATCCAGTGCCTTCATGCAGTTACCCAGTCACTGGATCCCGGCTTTCGCCGGGATGACGGCTTATTCAGACAATCCCTAGCAGCCGGTCAGGCTAAGGTTGGCAAAAGCATCACGGGAGCTTGATCTGGATGGCTGCTTCACCGCAAATCGCGTCCATGCTCGGCCGTCGCGGCAAGCTGCAGCTGGACGATCTGCTGGCGGCACTGGTGGTCGATGGCTACGTGCTGGCCGACGATGCCAAGAACGTGCGCATGGGCACGCGCGCAGGCCGCAGCACGGTGGAATTGCATCCTCTGGTGCTGATCGCCAACGCCAAGCTGACCAATCAACTCGACCCCGGCCGGCCGCTGAGCCTCGAGGTGATGACCGAATGGCTGGCCAGCCAGGCGGCCCTGCCCTATCTCAAGATCGACCCGATGAAGATCAACGCCGCCTCGGTGACCCAGGTGGTGAGCCATGCGTATGCCCAGCGCCACCGGATCTTGCCGATCGCGGCCACGCCGGGCGAGGTGACGTTCGCCACTTGCGAGCCGTTCGACGCCGGCTGGGCCAAGGATCTGGCGCAGATGCTGCGCCGGGACGTGCGCCGGGTGGTGGCCAGCCCGCTCGACATCAACCGCTACCTGCAGGAGTTCTACGGCGTCCAGCGCTCGATCCAGCTGGCGCAGGATGCCAAGGCCAGCGGCAGCGACAGCTCCGCGGCCCTCCTCAACTTCGAACAGCTGGTGGAGCTCGGCAAGGCGGGCGAGGTCGGCGCCGACGACCGCCATGTCGTGCATATCGTCGACTGGCTGCTGCAATACGCGTTCGAGCAGCGCGCCTCCGACATCCATCTGGAGCCGCGCCGCGAGACCGGACACATGCGCTTCCGCATCGACGGCATCATGCACAAGGTGTTCGAGCTGCCCACGCCGGTGATGACCGCCGTCACGGCGCGCATCAAGATCCTCGGGCGCATGGACGTGGCGGAGAAACGCCGGCCGCAGGACGGCCGCATCAAGACCCGCTCCGCTTCCGGCCGCGAAGTGGAGTTGCGCGTCTCCAGCATGCCCACCGCGTTCGGCGAAAAGATCGTGATGCGCATCTTCGACCCCGACCTGGTGGTCAAGGACTTCGCCCAGCTCGGCTTCTCCGTCGCCGAGGGCGCACAGTGGCGCGGCATGGTCGAGCGACCGCACGGCATCGTGCTGGTCACCGGCCCCACCGGGTCGGGCAAGACCACCACGCTGTATTCCACGCTGCGGCATCTGGCCACGCCGGAACTCAACGTGTGCACGGTGGAAGACCCGATCGAGATGGTCTCGCCCGAATTCAACCAGATGCAGGTGCACGCCGCGATCGAGCTGGATTTTGCCGCGGGGGTGCGCACCCTGCTGCGCCAGGATCCGGACATCATCATGGTCGGCGAGATTCGCGACCTCGAAACCGCGCAGATGGCGGTACAGGCGTCGCTGACCGGTCACCTGGTGCTTTCGACCCTGCACACCAACGACGCGCCCAGCGCGGTCACCCGTCTGCTCGACCTGGGCGTGCCGCATTACCTGGTGCAGTCCACGCTCTCCGGCGTGGTCGCGCAGCGACTGGTGCGCACCCTGTGCCCCTACTGCAAGCAGGCGACCACGCAGGATCCGCAGCCATGGACGGTGCTCACGCACGGCTGGTCGATCCCGCTGCCGGCCACGGTGTTCAAGCCGGTGGGTTGCCTGGAATGCCGCAACACCGGGTTTCTCGGCCGCACCGGCATCTACGAGATGATGCGGCTTTCGCCGCGGCTGCGCGGGCTGATCAGCGCCCAGCTCGATCTGGGACAGTTCGGTCAGGCGGCGCTGGCCGAAGGCATGCGCCCGTTGCGCATCTCCGCCGCCAACCAGGTGGCGTGCGGCCTGACGACCGTGCAGGAAATTCTCACCGTACTTCCACCAATCGAGGCATTCGATGATATCGAGCCCTGAAAACGGCCACGCCGGCCACGGCCACCACTCCGCATGAAACCGATCCTGATCATCCGCACCGGCCGAGCGCCGGACAGCATACGCGCCCGGCATGGCGATTTTCCGCACTGGTTCCGGCTCGGCACGCGGCTGCTGCCGCGGCAACTGCGGATCGTCGATGTTGCCGCCGGTGAGTCGCTGCCGCCGCCGCAGGATGTCGCCGGCGCCATGATCACCGGCTCGGCCGCGATGGTCACCGAGTGCGCGCCGTGGAGCGAGCGCACCGCCGGCTGGATCCGCGACGCGATGGATATCGAGCTGCCGTTGTTCGGCGTCTGCTACGGCCACCAGCTGATGGCGCATGCGCTGGGTGGCCGCGTCGGCTATCTGCCGGGCGGGCGCGAGATCGGCACCCAGTCGATCGAACTGCTGCCCGCGGCCGGCCGCGATCCGCTGGCCGCCAGCCTGCCGGCCAGCTTCCGTGCGCACACGACCCACGAACAAAGCGTGCTCGAGGCCCCGCGCGGGTCCGCCGTGCTGGCCCGCTCGGCGCGCGATCCGCATCAGCTGCTGCGCCACGGGCCAAACGCGCTCAGCGTGCAGTTCCACCCCGAATTCAATGCCGAGATCATGCGCGGCTATATCCGGCGCAAACACGCCGACATGCGTCGCGAGGGCGTCGATCCGCAGCAGATCTTCGGCGCGGTGGCCGCCACGCCGATCGCCCGTCGGCTGCTGCGGTTGTTTGCCCGCCAGCACGGCTGGAGCGGCGTGGCCGAATGGGGTTGAGCGGTCAGCGTTGGTCGGTCAGCCGCGCACCCGGCGGGCCATCGACTGCCGCGAAAAAAACGCAAACACCAGGCCGAACAGGAAGCCGCCGATGTGCGCCCACCAGACATGGGCGCCATAGCTCGGCCCGGCATAACTGAACAGCAACTGCAGCACCACCCAGATGCCGATCAGCAGGAACGCCGGCACCCGCACGAACTCCAGGTACAGCCCCAGCGGCAACACCAGGCCCAGTCGGGCGCGGGGAAACAGCGCCACATAGGTGCCGACCACGGCCGACACCGCCCCGCTGCAGCCGATGATCGGCAGATGCACGCCAGTCAGCGACAAGGCGCCGATCAGGTTGGCCACGATGCCGCCGAACACGAACAACGACAGGAACCGCAACGAGCCCAGCGCCCGCTCGCCCGGCAGACCGAAGATCACCAGAAACAGCAGATTGCTCAACAGGTGCAGCCACGCCACATGGATGAACAACGCGGTGAACAGGCGCAACAGCGCCGGATCGGCCAATTGCGGCAGGAACGCCTGATGCGGGTCGAAGATGTTGGCCGGCACCGTGCCCCATTCCAGCAACAGCGCGATCCGCTGCGGCGCCGGCGTCAGCGCCAACCCGACGAAGCACAGCACGCAGACGCTGACGATCAACATCGTTGCCCAATGCCATCGCGGACGGCGGCGCGTCTCGACATGAACGAACAAAGGCGATTTCCTCGCAACCCCGCCGCCATGACGGATCCATCCGCATGATAGGACAGCCCGCCCGACCTCGCGTGCCTGCGTGAAAACGCCGCCATCCTGCCCGAGCGGTAATCTCTGTCCTGGCAATACTGACGATCGTCGCCATTGCCATGCTGGTGGCCTCGTTGCTGCTGAACATGCGGGCGCGCGAGCTGGAACGTTCGCGCCAGGAGACGGCCAGCCTCGCGTGAATGCTGACGGATCAGGCCGAGCAGTCCTTTCACAACACCGACCTTGCCAGGACCGCTTGCAGTCGCCGTACGGAACGCAATTGAAGCTCGACAGCCTGCGCATCCAGCTGCCGCTGAGCACACGGATCAGCGGATTGCGCCAGGTGGCGGAATTGTTCATTGTCGACGCCAGCGGCCGGATCGCGAATCGTCGAGCCGGCAACAAATCCAGCATGCATCGGTAGCCGACCACGATTACTTCAAATACTTTGCCCAGGGAAAGGAGAACGGGCTTTTCATCAGCCGGCCGTCCAAGGACGATCCCGATGCGCCCTGGAGGCTGTATGTTGCCCGGCGCGTCGATGCGGCGAACGGAAAATTCCGCGGCGTCGTCCCGCGCCGGCGCGTTGAGCACGCACTGTGCAGTGGGCACACCCGATTCCCTACCGGCTCCACACGACAAGAGCAGCCCCGCCGGGTTTTACAAACGCTTCCAGTCGATGCCGGGCAAGTCGCGGGTGTGCTGGTCGCGGACGGCATCCAGGTCCTGCGGCGACAGGCGCAGCGCCTGCAACACGCTCGGTGCCAGCTGTGTCGTGTGGACCGCCGCTGCCACCCGCTCGCCGCCGTGCGGCAGCTGCGGGTTGCTGAGCAGCAGGGCGACATGGGTATCGTCGTCGTCAAAGCCGCCATGCTCGGCCAGCTTGCTGTCGCCGGGCTTGCCGTAGATCACGCCTGCATGGGGGATCACCACCAGGTCGGGTACCCGGCTGTCGCCGGCCGGTGCGGGAAACAGCCTGGCCAGCGCCGCCCCGTCCAGCACCTCGCGGATCGCCAGCGACGGGCTGGCCGCACGCAATGCCGTGGCCACGCGTGACGTCGCCGCCGGATCGTGCAGCCAGATCAGGGCACCCTGGTCCGTGGTGAGCTGCGCCAGGGCACCGGGCGCGGCCCGCTCGATGGTGTCGCGCAGGGCCTTCCTGTCGACATGCTGCAGACGGCGGCGGTCGATCGGTGCGTTGCCGTGCTTGGCGGTGATCACCAGCAGGGTGGCATCGAGCAGCTGGCGCTTGCGCAGGGCCGCCACCATCTGCCCGAGCAGGACGTCGCAATGCCCGATGGCCGCATCGAGCGTCGCGCTCGGGGTACCGTCGGCGGCGCTGTATCCGGCCAGCTTCTGCGCCACATTGACCGCCTGCAGGTTGATGCCGAACAGCGTGGGCACCGGCGCGCGATGGGTGTGATCATGGTTCCAGCCGGCGATCTGGTCGAGCAGGGCGCCGGCCTTCATCGCGTCGTAGCGTTCGGTGCGCCGCACCGAGCCGGTGATGTGGTCGGCCGGTTTGACGTGCTCGCCCTCGTAGTCGCCGCCGATCTCCGGCGTGTAGAGATCATCGATGCCATGGCCGTCCGGGCCGTTGAGGATCTCGTAGACCGGGTGCTTGTCGATCCAGGCGGTATAGCCACCGGCCGCGTGGATCACGTTGAATACGGTGTTGCTGCGCAGATAGTCGTGCGGATAGACCGCGGCGCAGCTGCCCGGACGATGGGGCAGGCGCGATGCGTCCAGGGTGCGCTGGCCGCGCGCGTCGAGCGGGCCGTCCGCGGCCTCGTCGAAGGCCACCGTGGTTCCCGTGCGACCTGCCCGGCAATCGGCCTCGGTCGCCGACAGATGGCGGTCATAGCTCACGTCGAAATACACCCCGGTCGCCGCCGGGGTGCCGCCGGTCATGATGCCGAGCAGGCCGGGAAACGAATCGGCGGGGACCGCCGTGTGCGCGTCGAGGTATTCCACACCGTGCGCAGCCAGAGCGGCCAGAGTCGAATGCGGATGCCGGCGGAGGTAGCGATCCAGATCGGTCGCATGCATGCCGTCGATACTGATCAGCAGCACGTGGCGGATCGGCGACGGTGGCATGGCAGCGTGTGCCGGCGGCGACAGCATGGCTGCCATGGCGACAGCTGCCAGCAACGTGCGTGATGGGTTCATCAAACGGGGCCGTGCAGGGAAGAAAGGCAAACGCGAATCGGCGGGGTGCCACGAGGCCGGCCACCGAAAGGCGGCCGGCCCGGCCATCTCAGCCTCAGAAATGGGCCGAGACATCCAGCTCGACACTGCGTTCCGGAATCGTCCAGTACAGCGGTGTGCCGTTCTGCCCGGTGTAGCCGGCCAGCGCATAGATGTTCTTGTTGTCGCCGAGGTTGTTGACCTTGACCGACACCGTGGCGTCGCGCAGATCGGCCAGCGGATGCTCGAACACATAGCTCGCGGCCAGGTCGGTGGTGGCGTAGCCGCCCAGGCGCGGGGTCTGCCCGCTGTCGCCGTAGCGCACGCCCACATACTTGTCGAGCAGCGAAGCCGACCAGGCGCCGCGGTCGAACAACACGCCGAAGGCAGCGGTCCGGTCCGGCGCATTCGGCAACCACTGATGGGTCGCCTTTTCCTTGGCGCTGTTCAGCGACGCATTGCCGTACACGCTGAAACCGCCGCCGACCGCCACCGTGGCCTCGCCTTCCAGGCCCTGGTAGATCGCGCCACCGGCGTTGTAGAACTGGGTCTGGGTACCGATCTTGCGGCTTTCGATCTTGTTGGCGAAATCGATGTAGTACGCATCCACGGAGAGCGTCAGGCCATCGCTGTTCCAGGCGCTGCCGATCTGCTCGTTGGTGGTGCTCTCCGGCACCACCTGATTCTGCGACGGATCGACGGTGAAGAAGGTGTTGAGATTGGGCGCCAGGAAACCCTTGGCCCATTGCGCGTAGGCGCTCCACTGGTCGCTCAGGGCGTAGTGCAGGTCCAGCGAGGGCAGGCTGCGGGTCCAGGTCTGGGCGTAGTTGATCGGCAAGCCGGTCTTCTGGTTCACCGTGGCGTCGAGCGTGCGGCGGAAGTTCACCAGCTTGACGCCACCGGTGACATCGAGCTTGTCGGTGGCGTGCCACTGGTACTCGGCGTACGTCTGCAGGTCGGTCAGGCTGTCGTCCATCTGACGGTCGACCGCGGCGCTGGTCGGGACCGCGTTCAGCGCGCCGCCGTTGCTGAAGTCGATCTCGTACTGCAGGCGCTGGTTGGTCTGGCGGTCGACCCAGCCACCCAGATGCACCTGGCCCGGACCGAAGTCGTGGCTCAGGCGCAGGATGTCGCCGACCGAGCGGTAGTCCATGCGCATGCGCTGGCCCGGCACATTGTCCGGGCCATACACCGTGCCATTGGGCTGTTCGCCGTTCGGGTCGGCGCCGTTGTAGCCGCGGTGACGGTAGCCGTAGGTGTACAGCTTGTCGCCGACATCCCAGCCCGCCAGTCTGGTCTCGAGGTCGAGGTACTCGAAGTCGGTGGTGATGTCGTCGTAGTTGTAGCCGTAGTAGGACTGGCTGGCGGGATCGGCGCTCAACCCGTAGTTCGGGCCGTACTGGTCGATCTGCGCCCGGGTCGCGCCGAGCGACACGTTCTGGTGCAGCCGGGTCAGGTTGCTGGCGAAGGTCAGCGTGGTGTCGTTGCCCAGCGGCTGCACGACCTTGGCGAACATGTTCTGCCGGTCCAGCCCGGCATGCGTGAGATAGCCGTCCGAATCGAGGTTCTTCACGCTCAGGTAGGCGGTGGTGCCACCGTACTGGCTGAGCTTGCCGGTATCGAAGCGCACGCCTTCGACCCGAGTATTGAAGCTGCCCACGCTGAAGAACGGGTTGATCGACAGCACCGGGTCCGGATCCTTCGAGTCGACCGACAGGGTGCCGCCGAAGGTGGCGTTGCCGAGCGTGCGCGCGCTGCCCGGGCCGCGGTCGACGGTGACCTGGGCGATGTCCTGCGGCATGAAGTACGAGGTCGAATGCTGGGTGAAGTCGTTCGAGTCGCCCCACGGAATCCCGTCGAAGGTGACGTTGTACTCGCCGTTCTGGAAGCCACGGATCGACAGCCCCTGCGACTCCATCAGGCCGGGGCCGTTCGGATCGACATCGGACACGCTGGGCGCGATCTTCACGATGTCGCTGTAGTTGGCGGTGGCGGCGGCCACATTCTCGATGTAGCGGTCGCCGATGATCGACTGCGGCTGGGTGGCGATCAGCGCGGCCTGGGTCGGCGCCTGGTCGCCGGTGGTTTCGGCGCCGACGGAGACCACGACCTTGCGCAGCTGCACGATCCGGGTGTTGGTACCCATGGTGCCGGTGGTGCCGACCGTGGTTTGCTGGGTATCGGGGGCCGCCGCTTCGGCACCGAAAGCGCGGTGCGCGGGCAGCATCGCGACGCAAGACAGGCCAAGGGCGGTGACCACGGATACGGCCAGGGTGGGTCGTCGTGCGGGGGAACGGGTCGGCATGGGGATGTCCAGGGGAGGGTGAGATCTGCATGCAGGTCAGCCGATACGGCGGGGGCTGGCTTGTGCGTATTCACGGATTTTTGACCCCACCCATGTCGAACCGGTGACGGCCGGATGACAGAACGCTCGACCGCAGCGAAACCGGAATCGTCTGCCGCCGCGCTCCGGCAGCCTGCCTCGCGGTGCGCTGGTTCCATGAACTTGTTCAACGGGGAAGCCGGCCTGGCCGGCCGTCCTCGGCAGGCGTTCGCCGAATCAGCGGCAGGCGATCGTGGAGTCACCGCGGATGTTCGCGAGCAGATTGCTGGATATCTGTGCGAGCCGCACTGGGTCGCCGAACGCCAGGACGGCGTCGGACCGCGCGCGCATGCTGCAGTGCTGCTTCCGGAACTCCATGCCCCGCCGGCAGGATGCCACCATCTGACCCAGGATGTCGCGCCGGCTCAACTCCCTGCGATCCAGCCGCCACTTGCCCGTACTCAGGCGCGAGCCGTCGAGCAGGTCATCGACCAGACGAGTCACATGGGTCATCCGGGTATCGATGATCCTCTGCAACCGCTCGATCGACATTTGGCCGGTGGCGCTGCGATCGACGATCCGCGCATTGTGTCGCGTGGAGAGCTGAAACGAGCCTCGAAGGCTGCTCGGGAATGACGCGGGCAAAAGTTGCGGATGGGGCGAAGCGCGCGGGTCGGCCATCAGGAGCTGCCTTTACGTTTTCCGGAGCCGGCGGGCGCTGGACGACCCCTTCACCAGATTCTCTTCTTCGCCCGCTGGTTTGTGCGTGCCGCGCTTACCGGCGCATGAAACGGCGGCGCGCCACGGACAGAATCAGTCGTTGCAGCGGATTGTTATTGCCCCCCGGCCGCCACGTGTGTACGAGCTTGTTGCGGTAGGCATCGAAGTGCAGGCCGTGAGGTGCCGCGAGCACCTTGCCCCTGCCGAGCAGGATCTTCAACGCCTGGGTACCCGCTATCCCGGCGCAGATTTCACATGCCATGGGCGTCGACGGTCCCCGCTGACGGACCAGGTCCACCGCCGACGGATCGACCAGATAGGCTTGATGCAGCACGGCAGGTGCCAGTCCCACCAGAAAGCGCAGCAACTGCTCGTCCGTCGTGCTGCCTTCCAGCCGGAAATACTCTTCGAATGTCATGTGACCCGGCAGGAACGCCAGCACCGCGGCACCCATGCCCAACGGCGCCGCGGTAATCGCCGGAATGCCATACTCGGCGCACAGGGCGAACAGCTTGGCACGGATATCGAGTACGAAAAAGTCCAGCCCGTCGACATACAGATCCACCCCGGACAGAAACTGCTCCATGTTGTCGACGGTGACGCCGCCGGGAAATTTGTTGATGTCCAGATCCGGATTGATATCCCGCGCCATCCGCGACACGACGTCGACTTTGGGCTGGCCAATGGTCGACTGGAACGCTCCGGCCTGCCGGTTGAGGTTTTCCGTGCCGAAACGGTCGAGATCCGCCAGGTTGAACGACTGGATGCCGAGTCGGGTCAGGGTCAACAGATGACTACCGCCAACACCGCCGAGTCCGGCAATCGCCACGCGCTTGGAACGAAGCTTCGCCTGCTCGGTCGCGGTTATCCAGCCGATCGTCCGGCTGAATGCCGTTGCGTAGTCGAACCGCTCGGTCGTGCCCGGTGGATCAGACATCATGAGGCATCTACTCTTCGGCATCACGAATCGCCCCGTCGCAGCCAATGCCATCGGATGCCTTGACTTGGTTGGGACGACTGACGGACCGGTACCTCTCGCTGTGTCGTCGCTTCCTTATTCCCGAACCGCGCTTCGCTGCGTCACGACCTCGGGCAGGAGCCGCACGTGATCGTGGCGCGCCGGGTGTCGGTGTGACCGCGATCGGCCAGCGAGCCCGGTCAACGAAAGCAGCGTGCTGAAAAATGGCGCCGCTTCGGGAAGCGGCGCCATCAATCGTCAAACCGCATGCATTAGTGGGCCCGCTCTATGAGAGCCGCTTGCCCTCTTTGCGGCGCCGCCAGGTAAAGAGGCCAAGGAAGGCCAGGCCCAGACCCAGCAGACCGGCCGCACCCGGCTCGGGTACCGCCACCGACCTGCCGATCAACGTGGCCGTTCCCGTAATCGGATAGTGGCAAGGATTGGTCGGATCGGGTGAGGGCGTAGTCCCACAGCCTATCCTTTGGAATTGCGAAAACAGAAACTCCGAATTAAGCGTAAAGTCCGCAAATCCACCCAGCCCGTCGGCTTGGGTGTGGGTCTGGAAGTAGGAAGCCGCAGGACCTCCGGACGCGTCCAGGAACCCGATTCCGTTGGATCCCGTCAGGGGATTGGTGACAGTGCCAACGACCGTGGAGAAAAGCTGCGCCGTGCCCCCGAAGCCAAGCACCGAACCGTCATGGCCGGACAAGGTGAGCCACGGCGTACCAATCCCGGCCGTCGTCGGATTCAGCACATTGAAGCTAGTGGTGTTGTCAACGAAAAAGCTGATGGACCCCGGGCTGAACTCGACCTGATTACCGGTGATGTTCGACACCGTGTACTGGAAGGTGAAGTTGAGATCGCAGCCTGGGCAAAACGTTGACGGGTTTGTCCCGTTGAACGAGCCAATCACCCCGTAGCCCGTCAGCACGTCGCCGACGCTCGCAACGGACGATTCGCGGAAGTTGAGTGCCTGGATGGTCAGGTCCAACGGACTGCCGGGATCCCACACGACGCCGCTTACATTGATGGGAGTTGCCAGCGTCGATCCACTCCACGCACCCAGCGCCAGCGCGCATGCGAGTGCGGCTCCAATGTTTTTTTTCGTCACCATGTTCTTCATCCTTCAGTTAAGAATCAACCGATACACCTGAACGGCAGTGGCGCGCGTAGTGACATTGCCTCAACGCAGAGGCAGCAAAAAGCGCGCCATAGATAGAACATGCTGTTTTTGCTCGACTTATTGATTCCACGCTGCTGGATTTGCTCAATATTTGTAAGGTATTCCGACATCCCGCGAGCGCGTGTGCCGCAACCAGATTTCTCCGCCATGGTGTCGCCGTCGGTATCCGCCTCACCAACATCAGCAACGTCGGGAGCCGGCAGTGCCCCGGTCCGCCGACAGCTGAACCAATGTTTCAGGCATGCCGTCGAATATCCGCACCATGCCGAGCATGATGCAAGAGTCTGTTTTAGCGAACATGTATCCGATCACGCCGGCTACAAGCCGGATTTGTAAAGGATTTCGACACCGGGTGGAAATCACATGTTCTTCACCCTCGCAGGGTGAAGCCGCGAGGGCGCCCGAAGGCGATACCCGCGGGGTTTCCCTTGCGAAACTCCATCACCGAGGTGCCTGCGGCAGGGCGCGGCGAATGCGTGAAGAACTAAGGTCGCGCAGTGTATGAAGGCCAGCGCACAGAAACGAAGACCGTGGCTGGCCCCGCTATGGGAAAACACCGAAACTGGCGAGCGTTCGTCGCCCACTGCGACAGCGCGGCACCGACCGCGCGTAGCCAAGCCGCAAAAACACCAGCCCATGTCCCGACGCGCACAGGTCGCTCAGGGCCGGACCTAGACGCGTGAGCGGCCCCTGAAAGGCCGGCTCGATGGATACGAACCCGAGGCTGAGTACTCCCGCCGCCGCATACGGCTGGACCGACAGCCCGTCCAGAGTGGCCGCGAGCCACACACGCTGCAAAGCGCGACCACCCGCGAGCACATCGGATCGCGCCGTGGACGGAATGACGAGCAGACAGAGACCGGGCGACAGCCGGATGGGCAGCCAGGCCGAGCGCCACCCCAGAACCGACGCCGCGCCCAGCCGGTTGAGCATGGTCATCACCGCAGGATGACGCATCGCCTGGAAGGCCGGGCGCAACGGTGGCTCCACGGCCAGCGCCGCGGGCGCCAGGCCTTCCTCGCAGGCGGTGTGCCAGCCAACGGGAAAGCGGATACTCGAAAACAGTTCCGCGTGCAGCGTCGGGCTCCTGAAGCGCAGCGTCTCGGCCTGCCTGATGACGCTGAGTGCGGCTTTTCTCTCCCGCGGTGTCTGCGGCCAATAAAGCCGCTGCCCGGGAATCTGCCGGGCCTGGGCATTCAGGCGCGTCTGTGTATCGGTGGTGATCGGGCCGGCCCAGGGGAAGCGGCGGTCGGTGTGGCGCTGCTCGATGGCGCCAGCCAATGGCTCGGGTTGGTCGCACTCGGGATCGCGGCGCCAACGGACGCGGGCGACCCATAGCTCGTCATCGTGGCGCGGGAAGGTCTGCAGGTCCGCCACATAACCGAGCGACCGGGCGTGGATGATCATGTTTTCCAGGCATGCGCCAGCGGCCAGATCGCTGAGGACGTATCGGGTATCGGATACGCGGCCGCTACGGCCCGCATCGATTCGAAGGTCCAGGTCGTCGCCGCACCATGCAAATTGCCATGGCTGCGAATTATCCGCCGAGGGCGCGGCGATGCCCGCGCGCAGAATGTCTGCTTTCGTATGCCGGTTCACGGTCCGCACTCATCCATTTATAACAACCGTGTGATTTGATGCAAAACACCCAAGATCAGCAAGCATTCCTGCCGGTTGCGCTTACTTTAGTGTGCCCGGCATTCAGCTCGCCCAAACACTATACGCGGGGATAAATCCATCCACCAAAATACGTCCCTTTCAAGAAACAAAACCATCAGTGGCCGGCTTGGGATTGATGTGTCATCTCGCGGTGTGTATAGCCCGGCATGGCGTCTGAAGCACAAGCTGATGCAGCCCATGCAATTCCACGAAGCCATCCGCCGCCATCCGGGTGGCCTGACCAGCCGGATTGACGATACCTGTTTGGGTGGGAACGGAGCCGGGGAACGCCCGGGCGCGGCCAGGAGAACGAGTGCCACGTCGTAATCGCGGCGTTCCCCGATGCTGGAGGTCTCCCGGGCCCGGTCATCGTGGGCGGGGCAGCAGCAAAGCCTGAACGACTGCACGCCAGCTCGAGCCCGACACCGAAGGTTTGCAGTGACCGTCGGGCGCTCTCCGGGCTGCCATCGACCAAGACGACGCCTACACCGTGATCGGCGCCGGCGTTCGATGCCGGTTCAAGCGTGCTTCAGCCCGAAGGTCAGGGTGTCACGCCTGACTGCCAGCTACGACCCGGATATGCACGGGTGTGGCGTATGGATGTTCGGTTGCTGACGTGCGACCGAATACGGTTGAGGATGATCACGCGGGTTTCTGAACGTTATCTGTGTCTCAACCCGCTATTTTGACACGCAATTCACATAATCACAGCATGATTATAGCATAAGATTCACGTAATCATCGCATAATGTAGCAGAAGGGGTACAACACCCCACGGTGGGCATGGTTCGTTTCTGAACGAGCTAAAGACATGGAGGTGGCCCGCGACACGCCCCTGATTAGGTTCGTTAGCTCAGCCATGAAAGGTTTCGACAAGCCGCAAGTTTGGCTCCGGCCAAGGATCGCAGAGTACCCCGGCGTATATCAACCGCGACAGCGTCGCGGCCAAATGGATCCGGCGGTCGAAGTGATGCCGCGCCGCGGAGGAGTGGCGTGGGGCAGGTTTGCCCTGCTTGGCGGTCTGATAGCGCCCGCTCGTGGCGCGATTGGCGGTGACCAGTACTTTATTGACCCGGCGCGCTTCGGGCACTTTGCGGATAGTTCGAGGATCCGCAGTCGCCAGCACGACATGCACGGCGGGCATCCGCACAACGTGCAAAGCAAGCCGGTTCGTCGTAATCAAGAAGTGGCATGCATTGAACCAACGTGCCACCAGTCGGGGACCGAAACATGAACCAAATCAGATCGGTAGAAATGTCCGAGACTGTCATCGACATCACGGCGCGTCTCGCGCGCTCAGCGATGCGCAGCAGCGCACCGCCGTGTTCGTGCGCGACCAGTCTCGAACAGGTGGAAGCGGCCTGGCGGCTGGTCTATGAACGCTACTCGCAAATGGGACTGATCGACGAAAACCCGTTTGGCATCCATGCCGCTCCTACTGCCGTGGGAGAGCATGCATGCGTGATATGGGGGCCGGATGGGCCGGAAGTCGGCTATACGATGACCCTGTTCCGCGACAATCCCATGGGGCTCGCGCTGGACAGCGTATATGCACCCTATCTCGATGAACTGCGCCGAAAGGGGCGCCGCCTGCTCGAGGTGGGAATGCTGGCGGATCGTCGACGGGGTGCTTCACGCGGCGTCGGAGCCCTGTTCAGCATGATGCGCTGGGCCATACACTATGGATTGCACACCAATTTGACCGATATCGTTATCGGCGTGCATCCGCGGCATGCCCAGTTCTACATACGTTGTTACGGCTTCGAAGAATTCGCGCCACCGACAAGCTACGCCTTGGTGCGAAACAACCCGGTGATACTCTTGCGCCTCCCTCTGCTCGAGGAACTGGCGAAAGACGAGTTGCCACGAGGGCTCGCTGATGCGCGCGACAACCCGCTGTCCGGCAATGCGTTCTCGCATCGCTTCGCGTTTGAGCCGGAGCAACTGCGTGGCTCCCTGATCGCGGGCTTTTTGAAAGCCCGCTATTGCATTGATCCGGGCCGCACGGCCGCGCCGGCTGCCGGTTACCCTGGTTCCGCAGTACGCGCCCGACATTTCGGGTAGTTCGGCCTGGCCGGTCCTTGGGAGACTTCCCGTCAACGCCAGGCGCACGGGGCTTTTGCCCTGAGTCTTCGGGCCGCTGCTGGTCTTCGGGCTGTCCTCTTTGCTGCGTTCCGCATGTCAGTGCTGCGCGGATTCGACGAATGTCGACTGCATTTCCTTGGACGGCCTTGCGAGCCATCGCCGCTGGCTCGTACCGGTGTATAAACCGCACCCGAAGACCTCTTGCATTCATCCGACTGCGATCCGGCAGGGCGGGAATGCACGGCGACGGCGCTATCTGGCAGATCGCGGTGTACCGCTTCAGGCGTCGGTTTCGACTGCGCGAGATGCTGCCGCAACTGGCGCGCGCGATCATGCTGCGCAAGCCATATCGCGATGTCGACTTTGCGCTTGGCGGGCAATTTTCGTGGCTGGAAGTGAGGGCAAACAGGTAGACTCTTCAATCGCATATCCAAGCACACTGCCGGATCCCCTGTCAGATCGGCCAAGGAAGCTCCATGCACTCACTGGACAACGCGAAAATCGCCATCATCGGCCTGGGCTATGTGGGTCTTCCGCTGGCGGTGGAGTTCGGCCGGCGCTACGACACCGTCGGGTTCGATATCCGCGCCAGCCGCGTCGATGAGCTGCGTGCCGGGCGTGACAGCACGCTGGAAGTCGATGCGGACGAGCTGGTGGCGGCGCGACGGCTGCGCTTCAGCGCGTCGCTGGACGACATCCGGCGCTGCAACGTCTACATCGTCACCGTGCCCACCCCGATCGACAACGCCAAGCGCCCCGACCTCACCCCGCTGATCAAGGCCAGCGAAGCTATCGGCAGCGTCCTCAAACCCGGCGACGTGGTGATCTACGAATCCACCGTCTACCCCGGCTGTACCGAAGAAATCTGTGTCCCCATCCTCGAAAAAGCCTCCGGCCTCCAATACGCCACTAGCCCCGCTCCCGCTCCAACTGAAAACCGACAACCGACAACCGAAAACTTCTCCTGCGGCTACAGCCCCGAACGCATCAACCCCGGCGACAAGCAACACCGCGTCACCACCATCCTCAAGGTCACCTCCGGCTCCACCCCGGCCACGGCCGACTTCGTCGATGCGCTGTACGCCAGCATCATCACCGCCGGCACCCACAAGGCCAGCTCCATCAAAGTCGCCGAGGCCGCCAAGGTCATCGAGAACACCCAGCGCGATCTCAACATCGCGCTGGTCAACGACCTGGCCATCCTGTTCAACAAGCTCGGCATCGACACGCTGGAAGTGCTGGAAGCCGCCGGCACCAAGTGGAACTTCCTGCCGTTCCGCCCCGGCCTGGTCGGCGGCCACTGCATCAGCGTCGATCCCTACTACCTCACCCACAAGGCGCAGGAAGTGGGCCATCATCCGGACGTGATCCTGGCCGGCCGGCGCACCAACGACAGCATGGGTCCGTACATCGCCAGCGAGGTGATCCGCCTGATGGTGCGCAAGGGCATCAACCCGGTCGGCGCGCGCATCCTGGTGCTGGGCCTGGCCTTCAAGGAAAATTGTCCCGACCTGCGCAATACCCGCGTGGTGGACATTGTGCAGGCGCTGACGGGCTACAACACTCGCGTTGATGTCCATGACCCCTGGGTCGACGCCGAAGAGGCGCGCAAGGAATACGGCATGGAGCTGCTGGCCCAGCCAGTCAACGGCACCTATGACGCCGTGATTCTGGCGGTCGGACACCGGGAATTCGCCAGCAAGGGAGCGGACGCCATCCGCGCGTTAGGCAAGGCCGAATCAGTCCTTTATGACGTCAAGTATGTGCTGCCGCGTGAGGCTGTTGACGGGAGATTGTGATGAATGACTTGGTCGAGGCACTTCCAGTCGCACTCAGGGAACGTATTCTGGCGTCTCGCCAGAGCTGGTTAGTTACGGGTGCAGCGGGCTTTATTGGTTCCAACCTTGTCGAGGCACTCCTTGCGTTGGGCCAGCATGTGGTTGGCTTGGACAATTTCGCTACGGGCTACCAACGCAATCTTGATGAAGTTGAACAGATCGTGGGCGCGCAGGCATGGTCACGTTTCCGTTTCATCACGGGCGACATCCGCCGTATCGATGACTGCCGCAAGGCGTGTGAAGGCGTCCAGCACGTACTGCATCAGGCGGCGCTGGGGTCGGTGCCTCGCTCGATCGAAGATCCGTTGGCCATACATGACACCAATTGCTCCGGCTCACTCAACATGCTGGTGGCAGCGCGCGATGCCAAGGTAGGAAGTTTTACCTATGCCGCCAGTAGTTCCACCTATGGCGACCACCCGGGGCTGCCCAAGGTGGAAGACCAGATTGGCAACCTCCTGAGTCCTTACGCCGTGACGAAGTACGTCAATGAACTGTATGCCAGCGTTTTTGCACGCTGCTACGGTTTCAATAGCATTGGTCTGCGTTACTTCAACGTGTTCGGTCCGCGACAGGATCCCGATGGTGACTATGCGGCAGTCATCCCCAAGTGGATAGACAGCCTCATCAGGGGCGACTCGGTGTTCATCAACGGTGACGGTGAGACCAGCCGTGATTTTTGTTATGTCTCCAATGTGGTGCAGGCGAACTTGTTGGCGGCAACCACCGAAAGTCCCATCGCCATGAATCAGGTTTACAACGTAGCGGTAGGTCACCGTACGACACTCAATGAGCTTTACTCCCAGCTTCAGGCCAATCTTCTGCCGTACTACGCGCATCTACAAGACGCACAGCCCGTGTATCGGGAGTTTCGCGCGGGGGATGTTCGTCATAGTCTGGCCGACATAAGCAAGGCGGCAGCGAATCTGGGTTTCACGCCTACGCAAAACATCGGGCAAGGGCTGGCCTTGGCGATGCCTTGGTATATGAAACCCCGGGCCTAGGAGCCTGTCGGGCTTTGGTTGGCCTGGCGGCGAGTTCGGCTGTGCGAGGACGGATTTCTCGGGAGATGGGTCGCTGGCTTGGCAAAGACGCAGTTCCCGACATTGAAAATGCATGCACGAAAATGTTGGTCACCGGCAATGCCGGCTTCCCGGGAGGCAGCAAGCTCATCAGGGTGCGAACCTTCCCAGCAACGGCGTGGATCCTGAGACCGTCCATGTAAAGATTCTCTCGGGATAACACGCTAGTATGCGGGCAGCGCCTTGCCACACTCAAAGCCATATGGATCGGGGGATGCCCTGTCATGCAGCGGCTCAGGATTGACTTGATCGCGGCCGCGCGGCCCAATTTCATGAAGGTTGCGCCGCTGTTCCACGCGTTGCACGAGCAATTGTGGTGCCGTTTGCGCCTGGTGCATACGGGCCAGCACTACGACCGGAACATGTCGGAGGCTTTTTTTCGCGATCTTAAGTTGCCGTCGCCGGATCTGAACCTGGGCGTGGGCAGCGGCAGTCACGCCGAACAGACCGCGAACGTGATGCTCGCCTACGAAGGCGCCTGTGTCGCGGATCGACCGGACCTGATCGTCGTGGTTGGGGATGTCAATGCGACGCTTGCCTGCACCTTGGTCGGCGCAAAGCTGTGCATTCCGGTGGCGCATCTGGAGGCCGGGTTGCGCAGCCGCGACCGCCGGATGCCCGAGGAAATCAACCGGCTGGTGACCGACGCGGTCGCCGACATCCTGTGGACCCCGTCACCGGACGCCGACGAGAATCTCGCCGCCGAAGGCGTTCCGCCGGAAAAGATCACACGAGTCGGCAACATCATGATCGACTCCTACGAACTGATGCGCGAGCGCATCGATGCCAGCGGCGAGCGAAACCGGCTCGGACTTGAGAAGCGCGAGTACGCGGTGGTGACACTGCACCGCCCGTCCAACGTGGATGCACCCGCAGCACTCAAGTCACTGATCAGCCAACTCACGGGCATTGCGGCCCGATTGCCGCTGGTGTTTCCGGTACACCCGCGCACCCGCAAGAATCTGGAAGCCTTCCGCCTTTGGCCGAAACTGGCGGAAGCGCCTGACCTGCAAATCATCGAGCCGCTCGGCTACGTGGATTTCATGAACCTTGTTTGCGGTGCACGCCTGATCATCACGGATTCGGGTGGTGTCCAGGAAGAGACCACCTATCTCGGCATACCCTGCCTGACGTTGCGCACCACCACCGAACGGCCGATCACCATCACGGAGGGTACCAACCGACTGGTGACCGCCGCCGAGCTGCTGCCAGCGGTAGACGAGATTCTCGCTGGTCACTGGCCGCATGGACGCAAGCCACAGCTCTGGGACGGACATACGGCAGCACGCGTGGCGGCCGACATTCGTAGCCGTCTGCTGATCCCGCCACCCTCCGTTACCGAAGAAGCAGCGGGTTCCGCAAGTTCCAGCCAGCACGTGCCAGACAGTGCGTGAATCCGGCAGGGGTGGACAGCCGGTTGACCGCAGACAGCCGCACCACGCGCCAGGGATCGTCCAGATATGCACCTCATCGTCATTGCCAGTTACCTGATCACCGCCGCCGCGTTCCTCGCGGGTGCGGCGCTGCTGGGTGCCGGCTGGCGCGGACAGCGTACCGGCGCCCTGCTGATCCTGGCCATGCTGGTCTCGGTCCTGTGGGGCGCGTTTCTGTCTTACGCCGAGTGGCGGCGCACCGTGGCGGTCAACTGGATACTGATGGCCGAGATTCTGCGCTACGGCGCGTGGCTCGTTTTCGTGAGCGCACTGTTCAGTGCCTGGCCAATGTCCGGCCTGCTGCGTGGTTTGCGCTTCGCTGCGCACGCACTCTGGATCATGCTCGCGCTGTACTGCCTGTGGCCGGTGACCGGTTTGCCGCGAACGGCCGTGTTGCCATTCAACGTCAACGCGCCGCTGGTCGGTATGCTGGTTCTCGCCCTCACTGGCGTGGTGTTTCTCGAACAGATCTACCGCAACGTTCAACCGGCACAGCGCTGGGCGCTGAAGTTTCTGGTGATCGCGCTCGGCTTGTCGTTCGCCTACGACATCTTCCTGTATTCCTACGCAGTGCTTTACCGGCAGTTGAACATCAGCGCGTGGGCGGCGCGCGGCTTCATCGATGCCTTGCTGGTGCCGCTACTGGTGGTGGCGGCGGCCCGCAACCCGCAATGGTCGCTGGAGGTGGGCGTGTCGCGGCGCGCGGTGTTCTATTCCACGAGCCTGCTGGTGGTCGCGTTTTACATTCTCGCCACGTCGATCGGCGGCTATTACGTGCGCCTGTACGGGGGCGACTGGGGCCGGGTGGCGGAAATCACGCTTGTCTGCTTCGCCCTGCTGATCGTGCTGTTGATCACATTCTCCGGTCAGGTGCGCTCGCATCTGCGGGTATTCCTGAACAAGAACTTCTTCAGTTTCCGCCACGACTATCGGGAGGAATGGCTGCGGCTGTCGGCCATGTTGTCGGCCAGCGACATGGAGCTGCCGCAGCGCGCCGTGCGCGCGATGGCGCAGATCATGGACAGCCCGGGAGGCGCACTGTTCACGCGCAACGATGCTGATGAATTCGTGCCGGAAGCATGCTGGAACATGCCGACGCCGGCCGACCTGAGGCTTCCATCCTGCTTGCCGGCGTTCGAGATCATGCGCGCACGCCGGTGGATTTATGAACTGAGCGAACCACCGCCGCTGGGCGACGAACAACTGCGGGCGCCCGCCGAATTGGTCGCCCTGACACGCGCATGGTTGCTGGTACCGTTGGTGTTGGAAGACCGGCTCATCGGTTTCGTGGTGCTCGCGCGCGCGCGCGCGCGGAGCGTGTTCGATTGGGAAGATATCGATTTGCTCCGGGCAGCGGGTGGTCAGGTCGCCGGCACCTTGGCGCAGGCGGCCGATGCCCAGCGCCTTGCCGAAGCGCGCCAGTTCGAAGGCTTCAACCAGCTGACCGCGTTCCTGATGCACGACCTCAAGAACCTCGCAGCACAGCAATCGTTGCTGCTGCAGAACGCCGAACGTCACAAGCACAACCCGGCGTTCGTGGACGACATGCTCACCACCGTGGCGAATTCGGTGCACCGCATCGCGCGGCTCCTCGAGCAATTGCGCGGCGACGCGGTGCCTGCCGGCCACGGCCGCGTGCAGCTCGCGGCAGTGATCCACAAGGCGCTCGACGAGTGCAGCTCGCAGTTGCCGCGGCCGGACTACCAACCGGCCGCGGAGGACCTGTGGGTACAGGCAAATGCCGAACAGCTTGCCACGGTACTGGGACACGTGATCCGCAATGCCCAGGATGCAGCAGAGGCCCACGGTCACGTCACGCTGAGAGTCAAACGCGAATCCGGGCATGTCTCGATCGAAATCGAGGATGACGGAGCGGGCATGGACGAAGACTTCATCCGCAACCGACTGTTCAAACCATTTTTCACCACCAAGGCGAGCAAAGGTATGGGCATCGGCGCCTATCAGGCCCGCGAGTACGTGCATTCGCTGGGCGGAGCGATGCGCGTGAACAGTACCCCGGGCCAAGGCACCGTATTCGCCATTCAGTTGCCGCTGGCCGAGCCCGCGGGAGTTGAAGCGGTGGCCGGCAAGCTGAGGCCCGCATCATGAGCCAGAAGCAGCGTTGTCTGTTGATTGTCGAGGACGATGTCGGCCTGCAGAGCCAGTTGCGCTGGAGCTTCGAGGACTACGACGTGGTCATGGCCGGCGACCGACCGACGGCGCTCGCCCAGATCCGCCGCCACCACCCGGCGGTGGTGCTGCAGGATCTTGGGCTGCCCCCGGACGCCACCGGCACAACCGAGGGGTTCAGCACGATCACGGAAATCCTGGAGGAAGCAGCACACACCAAGATCATCGTGGCCACCGGCAACGGCGACCGCGACAACGCCGTCAAGTCCATTGGCTGCGGCGCCTACGATTTCTGCTCCAAGCCACTGGATCTGGAGGTTCTGCGCCTGATCGTGGATCGTGCATTCCGGGTACACGAACTGGAGGCCGAGAACCACAGGCTCAGAAGCCATTCGACCGCGGTGTTCGAAGGTGTCATCGGCAGCAGCACAGCCATGCTCGACGCCTACCGGATGGTTGAAAAGGTCAGCCCCTCGAACGCCACCGTCCTGCTCCTCGGCGAGACCGGTACCGGCAAGGAATTGTTCGCGCGTGCGGTACATCGCCTGAGCTCGCGGCGCGACGGGCCGTTCGTGGCGATCAACTGCGCGGCCATCCCCGAAAATCTGCTGGAAGCCGAGCTGTTCGGCTACGAGAGGGGCGCCTACACGGGCGCGCACAAGCAAACCAAGGGCAAGATCGAACTGGCCGTCAACGGCAGCCTGCTGCTCGACGAGATTGGCGACATGCCGTTATCGCTGCAGGCCAAGCTGCTGCGTTTTTTCGAGGAGCGGGTGGTCGAGCGCATCGGTGGCCGCGAGGTGATTCCGGTGGATGTGCGCATCATCTGCGCCACGCATCAGAACCTGCCGGCGCTGATCCGTGAAGGACGTTTCCGCGAAGATCTGTTTTACCGCATCAGCGAAGTGAGCATTCGGCTTCCGCCGCTGCGTGAACGCGCCGGTGACGCAGTGACCCTCGCGCAGTATTTTCTCGAGCAGGCTGCCAGTCGCCACGGACGCGCAGTTCGCGGATTTACCGCCAAGGCGCTCAAGGCGATCGCGGCATGTCCGTGGCCCGGCAACGTGCGCGAGTTGGAAAACAAGGTCAACAGCGCCGTCATCATGGCGGATGAAAAGCAGATCGGACTCGAGGCATTGCACCTTGGCGAGATCGGCGAGGATATCCTGGATCTGCACGAAGTGCGGAGCGACGCCGAAAAGCGTGCCATCCAGAGGGCCATGACCCATGCCGGCGGCAATCTCTCGCGGGTCGCAAGCTTGCTGGGCATCAGCCGGCCGACACTCTATGATCTTTTGGACAAGCACGGCTTGAAAAAGCCTACCGGTGCGGACTGACTCCGCGCCTCGCGCCGGGTGAACTGAGGGCAAAGACATGCGCTTGATCAAGCTCAACACGTGGATTGTTCGTCACGGCTCGGTGCTGCTTTGCGTCAACCTGTTGCTGAGCGGATGTGGTCTCACCAGCGGGCATGCAAGTCTGGATGCCGGCACCAAATACCAAGCCAGGGGTGAGTATCGCGCGGCTTACATCGAGGCCAGGAAGGTCCTGCAACGCGATAGCAAGAACGGCAATGCCTGGCTGCTGCTCGGGCAAGCCTCGCTGATGCTCGGTGATCCGAAGGACGCCCTGAGCGACCTGCAAAATGCCAGGACCCACAGCGTACCGGCAGAACGTTGGGCAGTACCCTTGGGACGCGCACTGCTGGTGACGCGGCAATACGGCAAGTTGCTTGAAACCCTGTCTCCAGACAAGGCCTTCGGGCCAAAAGTCAATGTGCGTGTGAATGTGCTGCGGGGCGATGCCTATCGTGGGCTCAAACAGTTCGACCAGGCACGGCAATCGTACAAGGCCGCGTTGACACTGGACCCCAAGAATCCAGCCGCACTGGTGGGACTGGCCAAGCTGGCCGCCATCGCCAACGACCCCGGTTCCGCCGGCCACTATGTGCAACAGGCACTGACTGCCGCGCCGGACAACCCACAGGCCTGGGTCGCGAAGG
>SCRF01000123.1 GCA_004322005.1 Rhodanobacter sp.
TTTGCCCCACCCCAGGCAAAAGCATCGCGCGCAAGCGCGCTCCTGCGGGACGGGCCTGTCTGTCGGGGCATCGAAGTGCCAAGGACCAGGTTATTCGAGATTCCCTGCAACGCCCCAGCCGTTCAAGACCCCGGCAGGTTGTGTACGATGACGGTTTCGCTGCGACCTTGCCCATGCCCGACGCGCTGTCCCTGCTGCTGCATCGCCACTCCACCCCGGCCCGCCAGCTTGGCGAACCGGCGCCCGATGCAGCCACGTTGCGGCGTCTGCTGGAGGCGGCGATCCGCGTGCCCGACCACGGCAAGCTGGTGCCGTTCCGGCTGATCCGCCTGCAGGGCGAGGCGAAGCTGCGGCTGGGCGAGCAACTGGCGGCGCTGGCCGTTCGCCACAACCCGGAGCTGTCCGGCGCCCGGCAGGAGAAAGAGCGCCTGCGCTACACCTTCGCCCCGCTGGTGCTGGTGGTGGTGGCGTGCCTGCATGCCGACAGCGCGATTCCCGAGATCGAGCAGAAGCTGTGCGCCGGCAACGTGGCCCACAACATTCTGCTGGGCGCGCATGCGCTCGGCTTCGGCGCGCAATGGCTGACCGGCTGGGCCGCCTACGATCGCGAAGCGGCGGCGATCCTGCACCTTGGTGACGACGAACAGGTGATCGGCTTCATCCACCTCGGCACGCCGCTGGTCGAGGTGCCCGAGCGCGACCGCCCGGCACTGGACGATCTGCTCAGCTCATGGACCGCATAGGCACCCCGGCCGGCGCGCGGCCGGCCGTCCATCTGGTCGACGGCAGCCTGTACGTGTTCCGCGCCTGGCACTCGATGCCCGACGAGTTCTTCGATGCCGACGGCCATCCGGTCAATGCGGTGCACGGCTATGCCCGCTTCCTGTGCGAACTGCTCGAACGCGTCCAGCCCGAACACCTCGCGGTGGCGTTCGACGCCTCGCTGACCAGTTCGTTCCGCAACGCGATCTACCCGGCGTACAAGGCCAACCGCGAGCTGCCGCCGCCGGACCTGGAACGCCAGTTCATGCAATGCCGCGCGATCACCGAGGTACTCGGCATTCACCTGATGATCGACCACAGCTTCGAGGCCGACGACCTGATCGGCAGCACCGTGTGGAACCTGCGTGCACTGGGCTGGCGCAGCGTGATCGTCTCCGCCGACAAGGACTTCGGCCAGTTGCTGGGCGAGCACGACGAGCAATGGGACTACGCCCGCGGCCTGCGCTGGGGGCCGGCCGGCGTGCACGAGAAGCTCGGCGTGCACCCGCACCAGGTGGCCGATTACCTCGCGCTGTGCGGCGATGCAGTGGACAACATCCCCGGCGTGCCCGGCGTCGGCGCGAAAACCGCGGCCGCCCTGCTCACCCATTTCGGCAGCCTGGACAGCCTGCTCGAGCGGGTCGACGAGGTGGCCTTCCTGCGCCTGCGCGGCGCCGCCGGCTGTGCCGCGAAACTACGCGAACACGGCGAGCAGGCGCGGCTGTACCGTCGTCTGACCCGCATCGCGCTGGACGCGCCGGGCGCCAGCACGGTCGATGTGCTGCTGCGCCGACCCGGCGATCGGGATCGCCTCGACACGCTGTGCGAGCAGCTGCGCTTCGGCGCCTTCACCCGCAGCCGTCTGCGTGCCCTGCTGCGCTGAGCCGAGGCCGCTGCGCGGTTGCCGCGACCGCGGAAATCCGCTTGCTCTCCCACCGGTTGTCGCTGTCCGCCGGACCGGTCAACATGCCGGCTGTCCTGCCGACCGAGTGCACGATCGCCGATGAACAAGAACCCCAACCGCATGCCCGTCGATGCCGACGCGCCAGTGCAGACGCTGTACCAGGGCCGCTGGCTCACCCTGCGCCAACGCGGCCGCTGGGAATACGCCGAACGCAACAACCCGGCCGGCGCGGTGATCGTCCTGGCGCTGACGCCCGAGGACAAGCTGCTGTTCGTCGAGCAGTACCGCGTGGCGATCGGGCAGTACACCATCGAGATGCCGGCCGGCCTGGTCGGCGACCTGGCCGGCCAGGCCGACGAGAGCGCGCTGCTGGCGGCACGGCGCGAGCTGGAGGAGGAAACCGGCTACCGCTGCCAGCGCGTGGAGTTCATCCATCGAGGCCCCTCGTCATCGGGCATGA
The DNA here is from genome assembly GCA_004322005.1 of Rhodanobacter sp. GTDB lineage: Bacteria > Pseudomonadota > Gammaproteobacteria > Xanthomonadales > Rhodanobacteraceae > Rhodanobacter. Next base: position 2,127 of record SCRF01000123.1, read on the forward strand.
GCAGCGAGATGATCGCCTTCGTGCGCGCGTGGGACCTGCACAAGACCGGCGCCGGCGGCGGCGATGCGACCGAAAACATCGTGGTCCACGAAGTGCCGCGGCACGAGGCCGGCAGCTGGTTGTTCGCGCGCGCCGCCGAAGGCTACTCGATCGACCCGAAGCTGTTCGCCGGGTTGTGGTTCATGGAACATGCCGGCAGCCGGGGCGGTGTCCCGCTCTAAAGTTTTCCGGACGGCAGTCGATGTGGTGGGTAACGAACTTGATCACCCTCATCGATGGATCCACGCTCATGAAAAGCCTGCTCGCCGCCCTGTTCCTGTTCGCTCCGATCGCCGCCAGTGCAGCCTGCGCGCCCACCGATTTCACCGTCCAGAATTTTACGGTCACGGTCAGCAACGGTGGCATACGTCCCAGGATGAACATGAAAGGCCAACTGGTGAACCACTGCGCCCAGGCGGCCGCGGCAGAATTGCAGATCCAGGCCAGGGACGGCAGCGGCAGCCCGCTGGAGACCAAGAAAGGCTGGCCGGCCGGCACCACCAACATCGCACCGGGCCAGTCGGTGACCTTCGACCTCGGCCGCCTGTTTCACTACCAGGCCCAGATGCAGACCTATGCCGTCGGCGTGGTTTCCGTGCGCAGCTGGTAGGTTGGCAAGGGGCATCCCGAATAACTCCGTTTGGTAGGAGCGCACCCTGTGCGCGAATGCTCTTCTCGAATGTGGCAAGAAGCATTCGCGCACAGGGTGCGCTCCTACCGACAGGCAGGCCCGGCCCGTAGGAGCGCGCTTGCGCGCGATGCTCCTTTTGCACGAACAAGAGCATTCGCGCACAGGGTGCGCTCCTGCCGACAGGCGGGCCTGGCGCGTAGTCGCACGCGCCACCAGCGGCCACACCCGCTCAATGCAGCACGAACAGCTTGTCGAATCCGGCCACCCGCAGCGTGCTGCGCAATTCATTCCCCGCGTTGACGATGCGGATATCGGCGCGATCGGCGCCGGCATGTTCGCGCAACAGCAGCAGCATGCCCAGCGCGGAGCTGTCCATGCTGGTCACTTCGCCGAGGTCGATCACGTAGCTGCGTGCGGCCGCGCCGCTGCCGAGACAGGCATCGTGAAAATCGCGGTGAATGCTGAAATCGAAACGCTCGCCGAGCTGGAGAGTGAGGCAATCGTGTTCGGCATCGTGATGGACAATCATGGTGAGCTCCTCAAAACAGTTCGATTTCGCCGGCATCCATCGAGCTTTGCAGGGCCGGGCCGCGCGAACGCAGCCGCGCCTTCTCGCGTTGCACCGACAGCCGGCTGCGCACCCGCTGGGCGTGCCGGGCCAGTTCGTCCGCATCGATCGGCGCACAGGCCAGCTCCTCGATGTCGCGGGTGCATTCGGCAACGACCTCCTGCAGCTCGACCAGCCGGCTGCGCGTCTGCTGCAGCAGCTGGCTCAGGATGTCCTCGAACTGCAGCGAGCGGATGGTGGTGGAGACGTCGCTGCCCAGACCGCGGTTGATCTCGACCGCCTGGTCGGCGACGGCGCTGGTGCGCGCATCGCTCTCGGTGACATGCGCCATCATCGCATCGATGCCGCCCTTGGCCGACAGCGCCACGTTCAGATCCTGCGAGGCCATCGCGCCGACCAGCCCGCGCAATTGCTCCATCGCGGCGCGCGCGCGCTCGACATGGCTGCCGATCTGCACGTTGAACTGGTTGGAGTTGCTGGCCAGGTTGCGGATCTCGCCGGCCACCACGGCGAACCCGCGACCGGATTCGCCGGCCCGCGCCGCCTCGATCGCCGCATTGAGCGCCAGCAGGTTGGTTTCCTCGGCGATCGTGTTGACGTTCTTCAGCAGCCCGAACACCGCATCCATCTCCCTGGCCATGCCGTCGATGCGATAGACGATGCGCAGGCTCTCGCGCGACATCTGCACGATCATGCCCACGAAGTGCTGCAGCAGGTCGCCGGTGCGGGCGGTGAAATCCTGCACCGATACGCCGCCGCTCTGCGCCTCGATGATCTGCCTGAGCAGCGACTGCTGCAGGCCGGTCTTCTGCGACAGGCCGTCGAAGCCGCCGCCCAGTTCGGAGACCGCATCGCGCAGCAGGTCCAGCCCCTGATGCAGCTCGCGGGTGGCGTGGCCGAGTTCGTCGACCAAGGCGCTGCGCACGTCCTCCAGCGCCTCGCGCACCGGCGCGCTGTCGCGTTCGAGCGCCGCCGCGGGGGCCGGCGCCATGCGGTGCCTGCTCTCGAATATCCACACCGCCGTCAGTGCGATCACCAGCACCGGCGCCAGCCACGGTGCCGGCCACAGCAGCGCGAGCAGCAGGCACGCCGTGCTGGCCAGCCAGCCATACAGGGGGCGTGCAACGGCAAAGTGGAGAATGCGATCGATGACAGTCATGGCCAGTATCCGTCGGTCAGGCGCGCAAGGCGCCGGCGTGGAGCTGCCGCGCCAGCATCAGCAAGCGCGCAGCAATTTGATCCAGCGGCAGCATTTCGCGCGCCGCACCCAGCTTCCAGGCGGCGCCGGGCATGCCCCAGACCACCGAGCTTTCCTCGTCCTGCACCAGCGTGGCGGCGCCGGCCGCATGCAATTCGGCCAACCCGCGCGCACCGTCGTCGCCCATGCCGGTGAGCAGCGCCGCCACCGTGGCGGCACCGACGCTGGCCGCCATCGAACGGAACAACACGTCCACGCTCGGCTTGTGCCGGTTCACCGCCGGGCCGTCGTGCAGCCGGCACACCGGCTTGGCGCCGTCCCACATCACCAGCAGATGCTCGCCGCCAGGGGCGATATAGGCATGCCCCTGCTGGATCGGCTGGCCGTCGCTCGCCTCGCAGACGCGCATCGCCGAGCACTTGTTCATGCGTTCGGCGAACGGGCCGCTGAAGGCGGCGGGGATATGCTGGGTGATCACGATCGGCGGCGCATCCGGCGGCATCGCCTCCAGCACCACGCGGATCGCCTCGGTGCCGCCGGTGGATGCGCCGATCGCGATGATCGGGCTGCCGCCGCGCGAACCCGGGGTTCGTGCCAGCGGCAGCACCGCATCGGCGGAAAGCCGCGGCGCCACATCCAGTTTGCGCACCGCAGTGCGTGCCTTCGGCCGCGCGCGTGCCGCCATCCTGACCTTCGCGCAGATTTCCTCGGCGCTCGCGGCGAAACTGCCGGCCAGATCGCTGCCGGGTTTGGTGAAGAAATCCACGGCGCCCAGTTCGAGCGCGCGCAACGTCACCTCAGCCCCCTGCGAGGTCAGCGACGACACCATCACCACCGGCATCGGCCGCAGCCGCATCAGGTTCTCGAGAAAGGTGAGGCCGTCCATGCGCGGCATCTCGACGTCCAGGGTGAGCACGTCGGGGTTGAGCTGCTTGATCTTCTCGCGCGCGATCAGCGGGTCGGCGGCCGTGCCGACGACCTCGATCGCCGGATCGCCGGCAAGCATGGCGGACAGCAGCTTGCGCACCAGTGCGGAATCGTCGATTACCAGAACACGCACTCTATCCATTGCCATCGGTCTCGTTTTGCCATGGGTGGTGAAGCAGATGGGACTCGGGTCGTGGGGGCGGTCTGCCCGCTCCAACGGCCTGAATCGACGAACCGCGCCTGGGAGAGCGGGTTTCCTGCGCCCCCACGGCCCCAGGCCCATCCGCGCCGGGGAATGTTTGAACAGGCCGTCCGTCATTCCGGCGGCTTGTCCGGACACTCTCTAAAACAGCTCCACCTCACCGGTTATCGGACTCATCGCCAAACGCTTGAGGTACTGCCGCTCGTCGTCGACCAGCACCACGTCGTTACGGCGCCGCAGCAGGCGCACGCGCGCCTTGCCGGTCGCCGGAAAGAACTGCACCTGGCGCGGATACACGTCGCCGAGATCGGACGCGCTCAGGTTCAGCCGCTCGGTGGCGATGTAGCGCTGCACGAACTCGATGTTGCGCCGGCCAACGTCGGTCATCTGCGCCAGCACGCGACCGCCGCCGAAGATCTTCACTTCCAGATCCGCGCGCTGGCCGCCGGCCTTGAAAATCGCGTTGAGCAGATGCTCCATCGCATCGATGCCGTAGCGCGTCGCGCGGCCTACCGTGGCGGTCCAGGCATCCGGCTCGCCCGCACGCGCGCCGGTTCGCTCGTTCAGCGGCTCGGGCAGCATGAAGTGGTTCATGCCGCCGATGCGCCGGCGCCGATCGAAGATGCACGCCGCGACACAGGAGCCGAGTACGGTGGAAATCATCTCCGCCTGGGTGCTCACGTAGAACTCGCCCGGCAGCACCTTCACCGAAACGCAATTCAGCGCCGGATCCCAGAACCGCCGCAGGTGCTCGAAGCCCGGCAGCACGGTATCGAGGCCCGATACCGGTACGCCGGCGGCGACCACGGCACTCATGCGCGCTTCCTGTAGACCGTACGGCCGATCAGCTCGAAATCGTCGGAAAGTCCGTGCATCGACTCGGAGTGGCCGAGGAACAGGTAACCGCCGACGGGCAGCAGCGCGGCATAACGCTGGAACAGGCGACGCTTGGTCGGCTGGTCGAAATAGATCACCACGTTGCGGCAGAAGATCGCATCGAACGGCCCCTGCATCGGCCATTCGTGCAGCAGGTTCAAGGGCAGGATGCTGACCAGTTCGCGCAGCCGCGGATGCACGCAGGCCAGCCCGTCGAAGTCGCCCTCGCCGCGCAGGAACCAGCGCTGGCGCCGCTGCGGATCGACGCCGGTCAGCCGCTCCAGCGGGTAGACGCCCTGGCGTGCGCCCTCCAGTGCCTGCGGCGACAGATCGGTGGCGAGAATCTTCGCATCCAGCTTGCTGCCGGTGCGCTCCAGCGCCTCGGCCAGCACCATCGCCAGCGCATACGGCTCCTCGCCGGTGGAGCAGCCCGCGGACCAGATCCGCAGGCGATCCGCATCGCGGCGCTTGTGCGCCAGCCAGCGCGGCAGCAGTTCGTCGACCAGCAGATCGTAGTGGTGCACTTCGCGGAAAAACGCGGTGACGTTGGTGCTGATCACGCTGGCCAGCTCGCCCAGCTCGCTCGCCGGGTCGCGTCGCAGCAGATCGCAGTAGCCGCCGAAGTCCTGCAGCCCGAGCGCGCGCAGTCGCCGCAGCAGACGGCCCTGCACCAGCTGACGTTTCTGATCGCTCAGCGCGATGCCGCACTGCTCGTGCACGTAGCGGCGCAGGAACTGGAAATCGGCATCGCCGAGCAACGGCCCGTTCGCGCCCGCCATGGCGACCTGTTCGTCGTGCATGACGGACGCATTCATCGATCAGAATTCCTTCCACGCACCGGCATCGGCGGCGGCCTCGGCGCGCTCCTCGGCCCGAACCGCCGGCCGGCTCTTGCGCATCGTGGCCAGCACGGCAGCGGTTTCGGCAACCGCTGCCTGCTGCCGGTTCACGACGCTGGCCGGTGCCGCGGCAGCGGCGGCGTCCTTGAGCTGGAAGAACCCGACCTGCTGGGTCAGCTCGTCCGCCTGCTCCTGCATCGAACGGGCGGCGGCGGCGGCTTCCTCGACCAGCGCGGCATTCTGCTGGGTCATTTCGTCCATCTGCATCACGGCATTGTTGACCTGGTCGATGCCGGACGATTGTTCCTGGCTGGCCGCGGCGATCTCGGCGACGATGTCGGTCACCTTCTTCACGCTGTCGACGATCTCGGCCAGCGCCTTGCCGGACTGATCGACCAGCGCCGTGCCGCCGCGCACCTTCTCCGCGCTGTCCTCGATCAGGCCCTTGATCTCCTTGGCGGCACCGGCGCTGCGCTGGGCCAGACTGCGCACCTCGGTGGCCACCACCGCGAAACCGCGGCCCTGCTCGCCGGCCCGCGCCGCCTCCACCGCGGCGTTCAGCGCCAGCAGGTTGGTCTGGAACGCGATTTCCTGGATCAGCCCCACGATATCGGCGATCTTGCGGCTGGAGGCATTGATCTCGCCCATCGCCTTGACCGCCTGCGCCGCCACTTCGCCACCGCGCTCAGCCTGGTCGCGCGCGCCGCGGGCCAGCTGGTTCGCGTGGCTGGCGTTCTCGGCGTTCTGCTTCACGGTGGAGGTCATCTGCTCCATCGACGAGGCGGTTTCCTCCAGGCTCGACGCCTGCTCCTGCGTGCGCTGGCTGAGGTCGTCGTTGCCGCGGGCGATCTGCTGGGCCGCCGTACTGACCGCGCCGGAACCGTGACGCACCTCGCCGACGATCATCGAAAGGCGTTCGTCCATCGTGCGGAATGCCTCGAGCAGCTGGCCCAGTTCGTCATCGCTCTGCACCTGGATATCGTGGCCGAGCTTGCCGTCGGCGATCCCGTGGGCGATGCGGCCGGCATACTTGAGCGTCCGCAGGATCGAACGGCTCAGCAGGATCGCCAGCGTCAGCACGAAGGCCAGCCCCAGCAACATCCCCGCGATGCACACCAGGCGGATCAGCTTGAACAGGCGAACCTGGCTGGTGTAGATGTTTTCCGCGCCGTCGCGCAACGAGGCGATCACCTTCCTCGCCGCCTCCTGGCGCTGCATCAGCAGCGGGCGCACTTCCATCTCCAGCACGTCGTTGGCCGACGGATCGGCCTGCTTGATGGCGTCAAGCATGTCCTTCTTGGCGCTCTGGTAATCGTCGTTGGTGGAAAGGTAGTCCTTGTACTCCTTCTCCACCTGCGGGCTCTTGGCGAGACCGGCGAACTGCTTCTCCAGCGTGCCCAGCTCGGTCTCGTACTTGGCGTACTCGGCCATCTTCTGCTTCAGCTGGTCGGGCTTGCCGAGCAGGTTGGCGGCCTCGCCCAGCGCGATGAACGCCATCAGCCCGCGCTGCTGGATCTGCGAGGCCATCTGTGCCGGCACGACATTGCCCTGGTACATGTGGCTCATCGCCTGATCCTGCATCTGCATGCCGCCGATGCCGAGCACGGCACCCACGATCAGCATCAGCACCTGCATGCCGAGCACGATGCGCAGGCGATTGCGGACCGTAAAGGAGGGAATCTTGAACTTGGGCATTTTCATGAGGTTTCCTGTCAGGTCGGCTCGTATCAGGCCGGCTCGTATCAAGCTACGGCTCGTACATCGGCGGCCGCCGGCAGGGCGGCCTCCAGCATCTGCGCGTCCTGCGACTGCAATAGTTTGTCCACGTCAAGGAGCAGCACCATGCGCTCGGCGACCGAGGTCAGCCCCTTGAGATATTCGGTATCCACGGCGGTGCCCATGTCCGGCACCGGCCGCACGTCGCCGGCGCTGACGTCGAGAGGCTTGGGTGGCGCACTGTTGGGGCTGCTGCTGGCATTCGTGGGCCTGTACTTCCTGCAAGGATTCATTCCGGA
>SCRF01000124.1 GCA_004322005.1 Rhodanobacter sp.
GCGCTGACCCGGAGCGTGACGCTGGACCTGGAACTCAGCCAGACCCGCTCGAAGGATTTCGCCGGCCACACCGCGCGCATGAACGGCGTGGCCTTCGGCGGCATCCTGTTCTTCTGACCGACACGATCGACCACCACGGAGAATTCCATGAAACGTCTATCCACGCTGCGCCAAACCAGCCTGTTCGTGGCGATGCTGGCCATCGCTGGCGGCGCACTTGCCGCCGACTACACCCCGGTAACCAATGCCCGGCTCGACGCCGCGGCGACCGACAACGGCTGGCTGATGTATCGTCGCGATTACGCCAGTACCGGCTACGCCCCGTTCAACAACATCGACACCGCCAACGTGACGGGCCTCAAGGAGGTCTGGGACTACAAGACCGGCTTCAACCAGGGGCATGAGGCACCACCGATCGTCAACGGCGACTACCTGTTCATCACCACGCCGAAGGACGAGCTGCTCGCGTTCCAGGCCAGCACCGGCAAGCTGCTGTGGAAATACCAGCAGGATCTCTCGCACGTCGGCCTGAAGACCGTCTGCTGCGACGTGGTCAATCGCGGCGTGGCGCTGTATGGCGACAACGTTTACATGGAGACCCTGGACAACCGCGTGGTGGCACTGGATGCACGTACGGGCAAGACGGTTTGGAACAAACAACTTATGGCTCCGGATGTCGGCTATTCGATGTCGGGAGCACCGCTTATCGTGAAGGGCAAGGTCATCGTCGGCGTCGCGGGTGGCGAGTATGGCGCCCGCGGTTTCATCGCCGCGCTCGATGCGAAGACGGGCAAGCAGGTATGGAAGCAGTACACCGTTCCAGCGCCCGACCAGCCCGGCGGGAAAACCTGGCCCAAAGGTGCCTACAAGACCGGTGGTGGTGCTGCCTGGCTGACAGGAAGCTACGACGCGGATACCGATACGCTGTTCTGGGGCGTTGGCAACCCGGGACCGTGGCTGGCCACGCTGCGTCCGGGCGACAACCTGTACACCGATTCGGTCATCGCGATGAATCCGGCCACTGGCAAGATCAAATGGCATTACCAGTACACACCCAATGACACTTGGGACTATGACGGTGTCAACGAGACGGTGCTGACCGACATCGACTACCAAGGAAAATTGCACAAGGCAATTGTAAGCGCGAGCCGCAATGGCTGGTTCTATGCGATCGACCGCACCGACGGCAAGCTGATCTACGCCGAAAAATTTGCTCACGCGACCTCAGTCAGCGGCTTCAAGGACGGCAAGCCGGTGACCGATCCAGCCATGCGCCCGACCATCGACAAGGAGGTGTTCACCTGCCCGAGCTTCCTCGGCGGCAAGAACTGGTGGCCGATCTCGGTTGATCCGCAGACCCATTTGGCCTATGTCCCGACATTGCACACCTGCATGACCATCAAGGGTGCCGCGGTCAGTTACAAGGCTGGCCTGCCATTCCTCGGTGAGGTCTTCAAAGTAATGGCTGACCCTGAGAGCAAGGGTATCTGGGGCGCGGTGCAGGCAATCGATGTCAATACCGGCAAGCAGGTATGGAACTTCCCCTCCAAGCTTCCGTGGGACAGCGGCATGTTGAGTACGGCCGGTGGGCTGGTGTTCTCGGGCAGTGCCGACGGTTATTTGTACGCGTTCGACGCCAAGACCGGCAAGGTCTTGTGGAAGAGCCCGCAGATGACCTCAGGCGTCATCGGCGTACCCAGCACATGGAAGGTCGATGGCAAGCAGTACGTCGGCATTTACGCGGGTTGGGGCGGCGCCCTTCCGATCTGGGGTGGTGATATGGCCAAAGAACCAGATGTCGTCAATATCCCCGTAGGTGGCCACCTTTACGTGTTCTCGCTGTAACTGGAGTGCTGATGATGAAGACGTGTATGAAAAAGCATTCATTCAAACCCGGCCGTCATGCATGGCTGGTCACGATCGCCGCAGTACTTCTGTACGGAGGCACCGTGGCAGCTGCGGATCTGTCGGTCTGCATTGACAAGAGCAGTCCGATCGCGGCGGTGGACGCCCGCTTGGCGCATGCAGTCGCCCGACACGAGGGTGTCATGCTCCGCATACACGTCTTCGACGGCAGCGGTGACGACGAGGGGTTCGCCCTGAAGGAATTCAACAAACTGACACACAACAGTTGCTCGCTGGTGCTGGGGTTTCCGGTCGATACCGATAGCCACAACGTACCACCCGGGCTGTTGGCTACCTCACCTTATGGTCACACCGGTTTCGTGCTGGTCACGCCTCGCAGTAGCAAAGCCAGCACACTGGCGCAGCTGCCCAATGACAGCGATGTGGCGGTCACCTACCTGACCACGCCGAATCTCTACTTCGCCGATCACCCCAACGTGCAGGCGGATGTCCATCTGACAGAAATCAGCGCCCTCAGCGCCCTGGAAAAGCACCGGGTAAGTGCAGCTATGCTGTGGCAGCCAACCGTGATCCGCTATCTTGCCAGTCGGCACGAGACCGCTCGCTTCAGCTATCACGAGCTGGATGAGCCGCATGCACGTTTCAACTTGGTCGCGCTCTACGACAGCGACCACGCGGCGGCAGCTGCGATGTTCCAGCGGACCATCGTCACCATGTCCGATTCCGGTGAACTGGCACAGTTGCTGGCACCGTATGCCCAGGCGGGCGAAGCGAGGCCGTTCCGACGGGGTGCCGCGGCAATGTTGCGGCGTTCGAATAGCAGCAACCGGAATGGGCACAGCTGCAGCGCGCGAAAGTCGGCCCACAAGCGGAAGGCCTTGCCGGCGTTGTTCACGGTGGCACAGGCTGACAACGGCAAGCAAAAGTACAAGGAGAACTGCGCAATGTGTCACGGACCTGCCCTGGAAGGGCGGGCCGGCCCAGCGTTGACCGGTGCCAACTTCGCGTCACCCCAGTCCAAGTTCAGCGTGAGCGATATCTTCGCCATCCTCACACAGAACATGCCATCCACCGCACCTGCCAGCCTGGGGCATGTGGACTATGTGGAAATCATGGCCTTTATGTTGCAGCAGAACGGCTACCCTGCGGGGAAGAAAGCGCTGTCGTACGACGAGGCGATGCGATCGAAAGTGCCGCTGGTCTACCGTGAACATTAGACCTGCGGTTGCATGGGCGCTGGATCGGCTTGCCGGCCGTACCACGATCCGATCAACGGCGCGAATCTCGCGCGCCGTTGCGTTCCCCCTAATTCACCGGAGTCAGACGTGACCGCAAAGATCGTGTGCCGCGCACGCAATACAAGAGCAGGACTGCTGGTGGGTCAGGCAGTCGCCGTCCTGGCCCTCTGTGGGGCAACCTCGGTGCATGCGACCGTGACACGGGGCGTCACCTCGACCACGGACCCGCACGGTACGCCTGCGCAATTGCCGATGGTGCAGGTCAATGCCAGCCTGCTGGATATACCGCCATTCGATATCCCGGCCGCACTGAGCGTGGCAACGGTCGCGCCGGCCGATGCCGGAACACCCGGCGTGAATCTCTCCGAAACGCTGGTCGGCATACCCGGCATCCTTGCCCGCGATCGCCAGAACTACGCACAGGACGAACAGGTCTCGATACGCGGCTTTGGCGCGCGCGCCACCTTCGGCGTGCGCAGCATCCGCGTGTTCATGGACGGTATCCCGGCCACCCTGCCGGATGGCCAGGGCCAGGTGTCGCAGTTCAACCTCGACAGCGCCGATCGGGTGGAGGTGCTGCGCGGTCCGTTCTCGGTGCTGTACGGCAATGCCGCCGGCGGCGTGGTGCAGCTGTGGAGTGCCGACGGCACGCCGACGCCGCAAACCACGCTTGGCATGGATGCCGGCAGCTACGACACGTTCCGGTATTCCGCCGATACGCGCGGCACGATCGGAGCGGTCGACTACAACATCGCCGGGTCGGAATTCCTTTCCGGCGGTTATCGGCAGCACAGTCGCGTTCGCCGCGAATCGGACAACGCCAAATTCGGCATCGACCTTGGACGGCAACGCAAACTGACCCTGGTGCTGAACCGGCTGTATCAACCGCATACGCAGGATCCGCTCGGGCTCACCCGTGCGCAGGTCGATGCCGACCCGCGCCAGGCGACGCCGGTTGCCAGCCTGTACGACACCCGCAAGAGCATTCGCCAGAACCAGCTCGGTGCGATCTACGAGCAGCAGACGGACAACGGCGATCAGTGGCGGCTGATGGGCTATTACGGCCGGCGCAGCATCGTGCAGTACCTGTCGATTCCTCCCGGGCCACAAAAAAACCCGCTGCAGTCGGGCGGCGTGGTTTCGCCCGACACCGGCTATGGCGGCGCCGACCTGCGCTGGACCCATCGCGGCCTGCTCGCCGGCCGAAGCTATGAACTCGTCGTCGGTGCCAGCGGCGACTACCAGCGCCAGCATCGCACCGGCTACGAGAACTTCATCGGGTCCACGCTGGGTGTCCGCGGCCGGCTGCGCCGGAACGAACACGACAACGTCAACGACGTGGCTCAATACGCGCAGTGGTATTGGTACATGGCCCGGCGCTGGTCGTTGCTGCTGGGCCTGCGGCATGACCGGGTGCGCTTTGCCGAACACGATTTCTACATCACCGCAAGCAACCCGGACGACAGCGGCCACGTCACCTACAGCGCCACCACGCCGGTGCTCGGGCTGCAGTTCCGCCCGAGCGACAACCTGCGGCTCTACGTGAGCTACGGCAAGGGTTTCGAAACCCCAAGCTACAACGAGCTGGGCTATCGCAGCGACGGCCAGGCCGGCCTGGCCTTCAACCTGCGGCCGGCGCGCAGCCGCAACCTGGAACTGGGCACCAAGTGGCGGCTGGGCCACGGGCTGGAATTCGATGCGGCGGCTTTCCGCGCCGACACCAGCAACGAGCTGGCGGTGGCCACCAACCAGAACGGCCGCGCCACCTACCGCAATGTCGGCGACGCGCGCCGGCAGGGCGTGGAGCTGTCGCTGGCCGGTGAACTGGGCCATGCGTGGCGGATCAAAGCGGGCTTCACCCATCTGCAGGCGCGCTTCCGCAGCGGCTTTCTCACCTGTACCGGCACCCCGTGTTCCGCAACAGCCAGCACACCCGTACCCGCCGGCTCGCGCATCCCTGGCGTACCCGACAACTACGGTTCGCTGCGGCTGGAGCACGGCGACGAGCTGGGCTGGCGCGAGGGCCTCACCCTGAGCGGCGTCGGCTCGGTCTCGGTCAACGACACCGATAGCCAGCGCGCTGCCGGTTACGGCCTCGTCGATGCGGACGTGAGCTACGGCTTCGCGCTGGACGCCAGCTCGACGCTGCAGCTCAGCGCACGCGTGGCCAATCTCGCCGACCGCCGCTACATCGGTTCGGTCATCGTCAATGGTGGCAATGGCCGCTATTTCGAACCCGGTCCCGATCGCACCTACATGCTGGGCGCGCGGCTCACGTTCTAGGAGCCTGTCGGACTTTGGAGGTCGAGGCGAGAATTCGGCCGTGCGAGGACAGACAACAACGCTTCGCCGGCCCATAGTGGTTCTATGGGCCAAGAAGCGGCGGAAATATGGACCGCACAGCCGGATTCGCAGCCCGGCCGACCAAAGCCCGACAGGCTCCTAGCCATCCACTCAGGGAGACCGCCATGCCCGCATCCGCAACCATCGCCAAGGTCACCGCGACCGCCGCCGCCGAGGCACTCATCGAGCGCTTGCGGGAAAAGCACGGGCCGGTACTGTTCCACCAGTCCGGCGGCTGCTGCGACGGTTCGTCGCCGATGTGCTACCCGCAGGACGACTTCATCGTGGGCGACCGCGACGTCTTGCTCGGCGAGATCGCCGGTGCGCCGTTCTACATGAGCCCCTCGCAATACGAATACTGGAAACACACGCAACTGATCATCGACGTGGTCAAGGGCAGCGGCGGCATGTTTTCGCTGGAGAACGGCCAGGGCGTCCGCTTCCTCACCCGCTCCCGCCTGTTCACCGACGAGGAGATCGGCCGGCTGGTCGCCGACGGCCGACTCTGACCCGGCCACGCGAATTATCCGATGGACGTGGCCGTCTCTCCATCGGACGGCCGCTTCTACGTCGAAGCAGGCAGCGAAACCGGCCGGGCGCACCGCCGGGCCGCGCGCATTGCCGATTGTTCCCGGCACACAACCTCGCGAAACCTACCGCCCGCGATAACGGCATCCCGAGGTGCAGGTCTCGTGCACGACAACCTCCGACAGCAGCGGAAGCGTCGGCTTCAGACGGTCCCAGATCCAGATCGACAGCCGTTCGCTGGTCGGGTTGTCCAGCCCCTCGATGTCATTGAGGTAGTGGTGATCCAGTTGATCGTACAGCGGCTGAAAGGCCGTCTTGACGTCGGAAAAATCCATCACCCAGCCGGTGTCCGTTCCCGGCTCGCCGCTGAGGTGGATTTCCACCCGGAAGGAATGCCCATGCAGCCGGGCGCATTTGTGCCCCACCGGCACATTCGGCAGACGATGCGCCGCCTCGAGCGTAAAAACCTTGAAGATATCCATGCCGGCATTGTACTGCGGGGCTGAGACCGTCATGGTTGTGCGATCCGTCAAAGACCGCCCAGGGCCGTCGCCAAGGCGCCAAGACCATCCGTGTAGACGGTTCGCAAGGCCTCCACGACCTCGCCTTCGCCGTCACCGAGGGCCTCGAAATCGGAGGACCAAATGACCATGCACTCCGCTCCGGCAGCCTGCACTTCAAGCCTGGATCGACAAGCCTGCACCGGCAGCGAGCTATCGACCAGCACGTAGGTATATCGGTAGATCGTGTCGTTGCGCGCCTCCAGACGCTCCACCGCGCGGCCGCCATCGACGTAATGCAGGGTGCGGATTCGCCCCTGCCACGACAGATCCAGCCGACGTATCTGCGGGTGCCAGCGATGCAGTCCGCCGAAGTCGCCGATCAATGCCCATACCACTTCGGCGGAATGGGGCAGCCGCTGAGTAACCTGGATGTTCGTCATGTCCACCTTCCGGGTCGACCGCGCACAGCCTCGCCCATATCGCAAGCAATACATGCGCCAACTGCCGCTGGGCGGCCGGTCTCCCACAGCACGGGACGGACGGATCGGATCATCCGGTTCACTGTTGCTTTTCTGACGCAGCACGGCCGTGACACAGCGTGTCAAATGCCGCACCGGCGCGGTACGCGGGGCGTGACGGTGGTTGCGGTGCCGGCTACCCGGTCTTCGCCGGTCGCTGCATGGCCGGCAACTCTTTCAGCGAGCCGCGATGGCATGCGCGTGGATCGCGCGCAGCGCAGGAACATCCATGTGTTCACCGCTCGTGCCGTCCACATCCCAGATCAGCGCTTCGAGCATCGCTCAGGCGTAGCGCCGGGCCATCGCCTCGATCGCCACCGGCTTGATCCGGGGCGCCTTGCCGGCAGATCCGAAAGCCTCGAAGCGCGCCTTGCAGATGCCGCGCGCGGCCTGCCTGGCCGCGGTCAGCGCCTTGCGCGGATCGAACTCGCCGGGATGCTCGGCCAGCAGCTTGCGCATCGCCCCGGTCATCGCCAACCGGATGTCGGTATCGATGTTGACCTTGCGCACGCCACTGCGAATGCCACGCACGATCTCCTCGACCGGCACGCCATAGGTTTGCTTGATCTCGCCGCCGTACTGGCGAATGATCGCCAGCCACTCCTGCGGCACGCTCGACGAGCCGTGCATCACCAGATGCGTGTCCGGCACCGCGGCGTGGATCGCGGCGATGCGTTCGATCGCCAGAATGTCGCCGGTGGGCTGCCGGGTGAACTTGTAGGCGCCGTGGCTGGTGCCGATCGCGATCGCGAGTGCGTCGACGCCGGTTCGGGCGACGAAGTCACGCGCCTGGTCAGGATCGGTCAACATCATGTCGTGGCTGAGCTTGCCGACCGCGCCGACTCCGTCCTCCTCGCCGGCCTCACCGGTTTCCAGCGAGCCGAGGCAGCCGAGTTCCCCCTCCACCGATACCCCGACCCAGTGCGCCATGTCGCAGACCTTGCGGGTGACTTCGAGGTTGTAGTCGTAGGACGCCGGGGTTTTCGCATCCTCCAGCAGCGAGCCGTCCATCATCACGCTGCTGAAGCCCGAGCGGATCGACTGCTGGCACACCGCCGGCGTTGCCCCGTGATCCTGATGCAACACGACCGGAAGCTGCGGATGGGACTCGACCGCTGCCAGCACCATGTGCCGAAGATAGGCCTCACCCGCATAGGTGCGGGCCCCGGCCGAAGCCTGCAGGATCACCGGCGACCGGGTTTCCTCGGCCGCCTGCATGATCGCCTGGATCTGCTCGAGGTTGTTGACGTTGAATGCAGGCACGCCGTAGTCATGTTCGGCAGCGTGGTCCAGCACCTGGCGCAGCGAGACGAGGGCCATGCGGTTCTCCGGGTCAGGATGAAAATGCAGATGCCGCGTGCAGCGCGCGCACCAGTTGGGCAATCTCGGGAAGGCTTTGGAAAAGGCGTTCCGGCACCGCGGCAGCAATCGGGCGGCCGGCGTTGTAGCCCCAAGGCACCGCCCAGGCGGCGACTCCCGCATTGCGTGCGGCGGCAAGGTCGGTCTCCGAATCACCCACGTGCGCGGCATGCGCCGGGTTGACGCCGAACGCCGACAGCACATGCCGAAGCACGCTGGCGTCGGGTTTCTTGCGCGGCAACGTGTCGCCACCGATCACCAGCTCGAAATATTCCGCGAGCCCATTGGCCTCTAGCACGCGACGGGCATGACGCCACTCTTTATTGGTCACGCACGCCAGTTTCACCCCGGCATCGCGCAACGACTGCAGGGTGTCGCGGCAGTCCGCATAGGGTTGGCCAAGGGTGCCGGCGGTGTCCTCATAATGCCGATCAAACCCTGCCAGCACCCGCGCGACATCAAGTTCGCCGTCGGCGTCGAGCCGGCGCAGCAATCGACGCATCAGCGCATGCGCGCCGTTGCCGATCAACTTTTCGATCTCGGGCTGCGAACGCGGCGCTCGATCGAAGTCCGCCAGCGTACGGTTGACCGCCAAGGTGATCTCCCCAGCGGTATCGACCAGCGTGCCATCGAGGTCGAAACTGAGCATATCGATCATCATGCGAGCGTCTCCCTTACCAGCTCGGCCAGGCGCACCGCGGTCAGTCCGAAGTGCTCGAACACCGCCGCCGCGGGCGCCGACTCGCCGAAGCTGTCGACGCCCAGCGCGGCTGCACGACCATATTGGCCCCACCAGCAGGTGACGCCAGCCTCGACGCCAATGCGCGGCAACGTGCCCAGCACGGCCTCGCGATAAGCACGCGGCTGCCGGTCGAAGCGCGTCGAGCTGGGGATCGAGACCACGCGGACCGGAACGCCCTGGTCATCGAGGATCTGTTGCGCCTGCATCGCCAGCCCGACTTCGGAGCCGGTAGCAAGCAACGTAGCACGCGCACCCTCAGGTTCACTCAACACGTAGCCGCCGCACGAGATGGCCGCACGCTGCGCCGCGTCGCGCCGCTGCACCGGCAGGTTCTGGCGCGAGAGCAGCAAGGCGCTGGGACGATCCCGCGCGGCCAACGCCTCGATCCAGGCGACCGCCGTTTCGGCCGCATCGCACGGACGCCAGACCTCGAGGTTGGGAATCAGCCGCAGGCTGGCGGCATGCTCGACCGACTGGTGGGTGGGCCCGTCTTCGCCCAGACCGATCGAGTCGTGGGTGAACACATGCACGACCCGTAGCTTCATCAGCGCCGCCATGCGGATCGCATTGCGGCTGTAGTCGCTGAAGGTCAGGAAGGTGCCGCCGTAGGGAATCAGTCCGCCGTGCAGGGCGATCCCGTTCATGACCGCTGCCATGCCGAATTCACGCACGCCGTAGCTCAGGTGGCGCGGCCCCGCATCGGGAAAGTCGGTGAGGTTGGAGCCGGTCAGGTCCGCGCTGCCACCGAGCAACTCCGGCACCCGCGGCGCCAGCAAGGCCAGTACCTGTTGCGAGGCCTTGCGCGTGGCGATGCTGTTGCCGTCCTGGTCAAAAGCGGCCAGCGTGGCGGCGGCTATCGCGTCCCAGTCGGCAGGAAGGCCGCCGGCCATGCGCCGGGTGAACTCGGCAGCGAGCTCCGGAAAGGCGTCTCGATAGGCGTCGAAGCGCTCCTGCCAGACGGCCTCGAACCGCGCGCCCTCGGCGCGTGCGTCCCACAGGGCAGCGATCTCGTGCGGAATCTCGAACGCCGCATGTGGCCAGCCGATGGCCTCGCGGGCGGCAACCACTTCGTCCTCTCCCAGCGGCTCGCCGTGCGCCCTGGCCGTGCCGGCACGGCCAGGCGAACCGGCACCGATGGTGGTGCGACAGACGATCAGGGTGGGACGCCCGATGGCGGTCTTTGCGCGCTCGATGGCCGCAGCCACGGCATCGGGGTCATGACCGTCGAGCGGACCAATCACGTTCCAGCCACAGGCGCGAAAACGCGCCGCGGTATCGTCGCGGAACCAGCCTTCGACCGGCCCGTCGATGCTGATGCCATTGTCGTCGTACAGCGCGACCAGCTTGTCGAGTTGCCACACACCGGCCAGCGAGATCGCCTCGTGGCTGATCCCTTCCATCAGGCAGCCGTCGCCCAGGAACACGTACGTATGGTGAGCCACGATGTCGTGGCCGGGACGATTGAACTCGCGCGCCAGGAGTTTTTCCGCCAGCGCCATGCCCACCGCATTGGCCAACCCCTGCCCCAGCGGCCCGGTGGTGGTCTCCACCCCGGGCGTGATGCCACGCTCCGGGTGGCCCGGCGTACGGCTGTGCAGCTGGCGAAAGTTCTTCAGTTCGTCGACGGCCAAGTCGTAGCCGGTCAGGTGCAGCAGCGCATACAGCAGCATCGAGGCATGACCGTTGCTGAGCACGAAGCGGTCCCGGTTCATCCATTGCGGGTTGCCCGGATTGTGCCGCAGGTGCCGGCCCCACAAGGCCACGGCCATCTCGGCCATGCCCATCGGCGCACCGGGGTGTCCTGACCTGGCCTGTTGCACGGCATCCATCGCCAGCGCCCGCAAGGCACTGGCGCGCCGATCGCGCGAAGCCTCGCCGCGCAGCACGCGAACGCTCGAGTGCGCCGCCATCACAGCGCCCCGATGGCGCGCTTGCGGCGCTCCATCATGCGCCAGACGAACGGCGTGAAGATCATCTGCATGGCCAGCTCCATTTTTCCGCCGGGCACCACGATGGTGTTGGCGCGGGACATCCACGAGTTGTGGATCATGTTCAACAGGTAGGGGAAATCGATACCCTTCGGGTTGCGGAAGCGGATCACGCAGATGCTCTCGTCGGCGCTGGGTATGTCGCGCGCGATGAACGGGTTGGAGGTATCGACCACCGGCACGCGCTGGAAATTGACGTGGGTGCGCGAGAATTGCGGGCAAATGTAGTTCACGTAATCGGGCATGCGGCGCAGGATGGTGTCGGTCACCGCATCGGCGGTATAGCCACGCATGTTCTTGTCGCGCCACAGCTTCTGGATCCATTCCAGATTGATCACCGGCACCACGCCGATCAGCAGGTCGGGATGCTGTGCGATATCGACTTCCGGCGTGGCTACCGCGCCATGCAGACCTTCATAGAACAGCAGGTCGGTATCCGCCGGCAGATCTTCCCACGGCGTGAAGGTGCCGGGCTCCTGCCGGTAGGGCGCGGCTTCGTCGACATCATGCAGGTATTTCCTGCAGCGGCCGTTGCCGGTTTCGGCGTAGCTGCGAAACATCTGCTCGAGTTCGACGAACAGGTTGTTGTCGGGTCCGAAATGGCTGAAGTGCTTGTCGCCGGCTTGCTCGGCCTCGGCCAGTCGTTGCCGCATCTCCTTGCGGTCGAAACGATGGAAACTGTCGCCCTCGACGATGGCGGCGCTGACCTGCTCGCGCCGGAAGATGTTCTGGAACGTGCGCGTCACCGACGTGGTGCCGGCGCCGGACGAGCCCGTGATGGCGATGATCGGGTGGCGTTCGGACATGGTTTTTTCCTCAGTCGCGGAACAGGCCGCGCTCGGCGAACAACGGGTTCGGCGGCTCGCGCCGGGCGGTGTCGTGGTGGTAGCGCTCGATGCGTTCGACTTCGTGGCGGGAGCCGAACACCAGGCCGATGCGCTGATGCAGCGAACCGGGGGTCACCCCGAGCACCGGCTGGCGCCCGGTGCTGGCGCGGCCGCCGGCCTGCTCCATCACGAAGCCGATCGGATTGGCTTCGTACAGCAGCCGCAGGCGCCCGGCCAGGGCCGGATCCTTGTTGTCGCGCGGATACAGGAACACGCCGCCGCGCATCAGGATGCGATGCGCCTCGGCCACCATGCTGGCGATCCAGCGCATGTTGAAATCCTTGCCGCGGGTACCGGTCCTGCCGGCCAGGCATTCGTCCACGTAGCGCGTGACCGGCTGCTCCCAGAAGCGGCTGTTGGAACTGTTGATGGCGAACTCGCGGGTGTCCTCGGGCACCCGGATATCCGCGTGGGTCAGCTTGAACTCGCCGAGATTGGGATCGAGCGTGAAGCCGGCCACGCCGTTGCCCACGCTCAGCACCAGCATCGTGGTCGGACCGTAGAGCGCATAGCCGGCGGCCACCTGGGTCGAGCCCGGCTGCAGGAAATCGGCCTCGACCACATCGCGACCCGAATCGATCACGTCCTGCGGCGCACGCAGGATCGAGAAGATGCTGCCGACCGAGACGTTCACGTCGATGTTGCCGGAGCCATCCAGCGGGTCGAACACCAGCAGGTACTTGCCGCGCGGATAGCTCTCGGGAATCTGGTACGGCTGCGCCATCTCCTCCGACGCCATGCCGGCCAGATGACCGGACCATTCGGCCGTGCGCACGAACATTTCGTTGCTGACCACGTCGAGCTTCTTCTGCACCTCACCCTGCACGTTGACTGCGCCGCCGTCGGCGACCATGCCCATGGTGTCGCCAAGCTCGCCGAACGCGACCGCGCGGGCAATTCCCTTGCAGGCGATGGATACATCGAGGATCAGCGCGTTCAGCTCGCCGCTGGCCTGCGGAAAGCGGCGGCGCTGCTCGATCAGGTACTGGGTCAGGGTCGAACGTCTGGACAGTGGCATGGCGACCTCAGGGGCTGGGGCTCTGGAACACGCGGCTGGCCAGCAGATCGGCCGGGGTCAGGGTGGTGAGATCGGCTTCGCTCAGCACCCGATCGCGCTCGGCGAACAGGCGGCTGGCCTGGCGCAGGCGCGCACGGTCCAGCGCATTGCGCACGCTGCGCGCGTTGGCGAAGTGCGGCTGCGCGATGCGCCGCTGGAGATAGTCGCGAAACACTTCCGCGGCGCCTTCGCCGAAGCGGTAGTGCTGCTGCATCAGCATGCGCTGGGCGATCTGGCTCAGCTCGTCCACCGCGTAGTCGGGGAAATCGAGATGGTGGGCGATGCGCGAGCTCAGGCCCGGATTGGACTTGAAGAAGGTGTCCATGCGGTCCTTGTAGCCGGCCAGGATCACCACCAGGTCGTCGCGCTGGTTCTCCATCACCTGCAGCAGGATTTCGATGGCCTCCTGACCGTAGTCGCGCTCGTTCTCGGGTCGGTACAGGTAGTACGCCTCGTCGATGAACAGCACGCCGCCCATGGCTTTTTTCAATACCTCCCGGGTCTTCGGTGCGGTATGGCCGATGTACTGGCCGACCAGGTCATCGCGCGTCACGGCGACCAGGTGGCCCTTTCGCACATAGCCCAGTCGATGCAGGATCTCGGCCATGCGCAGCGCCACCGTGGTCTTGCCGGTGCCGGGATTGCCGGTGAAACTCATGTGCAGGCTGGGCGCCACGGCCGCGAGACCGAGATTCATGCGCAGCTTGTCGATCACCAGCAGCGCGGCGATGTCGCGGATACGCTGCTTGATCGGCGCCAGTCCGACCAGGTCGCGATCGAGTTCGTCCAGCACCGCCTCGACCTGGCTTTGCGCCAGCACTTCGTTGACGGTGCGCGCGGCGGTCACTTCGTTTGCCGCGCTGGTCGCCGGTGGCGAGGCTGGCGTGCTCCCGGGGATATGGTAATCGGGCGCATTCATCTCAGCCGACTCCGGCGAGTTCGGCACGCATCGCATCGATCACGGCACGGTAGTCCGGCTGGCCGAAGATCGCCGAACCGGCCACGAAGCAATCGGCGGAAAGAATCGACGGAGCGATACGGTGCATGGTGCAACCTCGTGGATGGACTCGGCGGACACGGGCAGGCTCAGTAGCGATGGCCTTCCGGTTTGTCGCTGGCGTAGCCGTGCAACGTGTAACGCATGCGGCGACCCCGCACTTCCTGCCGGGCGAGGCCAAACCCGGGTTCGTTCTCGGGTCGATTGACGATGAAGCTCATCGCGATGCTTTCGACGCCGCGCGTCGAGTCGAACGCCATCAGCCGGATGTAGTGATGGGGGAAGGTCTTGCGGCAGCTGGCCAGCTCCAGCATCACACCCGCGGCGTCCTGCAGGTCGAACATCGGCATGCCGAACATTTCCCAGTAGGTGTTGCGCGGGTGCGGGTCGTCGGTGTACTCGATGCTCCAGGCGTAGCCCTTGCCGAGGCCGTAGTCGATCTGCAGGCGGATTTCGGCATCGGTCAGTTCGGGCAGGAAGCTGAACTGGCCCTGGGTGATCTTGCCGGTGGGGTTGGTCATCATGCAGGCGCGCTCCTGTCAGGCCACGCTGGGCGTGGTGGCGAAATCGCTGGTGTCGGTGCTGGCGTAGTTGAAGGAGACGTCTTTCCAGGTTTCCAGCGCCTGCTTGAGCGGGGTACAGGATTGCGCCGCCTGCTGCAGGATCTCCGGCCCTTCGTTCTTGATGTCGCGGCCCTCGTTGCGCGCCTTGACGATCGTCTCCAGCGCCACGCGATTCGCCACGGCGCCAGCCTGGATGCCGGCCGGGTGCCCGATCGTGCCGCCGCCGAACTGCAGGATCACGTCGTCGCCGAACAGGTCGATCAGCTGGTGCATCTGGCCGGCATGGATGCCGCCCGAGGCCACCGGCATCACCTTCTTCATGTCGGCCCAGTCCTGATCGAAAAACAGGCCACGCGGCAAATCCTGCCTGGTGTAGCTGTCGCGACAGACGTTGTAGTAGCCCTGCACCGTCATCGGATCGCCTTCGAGCTTGCCCACCGCGGTGCCGGCGTGCAGGTGGTCGACACCGGCCAGGCGCAGCCACTTGGCCATCACGCGGAAGCTCACGCCGTGGTTCTTCTGCCGGGTGTAGGTGCCATGGCCGGCGCGGTGCATGTGCACGATCATGTCGTGCTTGCGCGCCCAGTTGGCCATGCTCTGGATTGCCGACCAGCCGATCACCAGATCGAGCATGATCACCACCGAACCCAGCTCCTTGGCGAATTCGGCGCGCTCGTAGATGTCTTCCATGGTCGCACCGGTGACGTTGAGGTAGCTGCCCTTGACCTCACCGGTCGCCGCACTGGCCTTGTTGACCGCGTCCATCACGTAGAGAAAGCGATCGCGCCAGTGCATGAAGGGCTGCGAGTTGATGTTCTCGTCGTCCTTCATGAAATCCAGTCCGCCCTTGAGGCCCTCGTAGATCACCCGGCCGTAGTTGCGCCCGGACAGGCCCAGCTTGGGCTTGGTGGTGGCGCCGAGCAGCGGACGACCGAACTTGTCCAGCCGCTCGCGCTCGACCACCAGCCCGGTAGGCGGACCCTTGAAGGTCTTGACCAGCGCCACCGGCATGCGGATGTCTTCGAGTCGGGCCGCCTTCAGCGGCTTGAAGCTGAACACGTTGCCGATCAGGCTGGCGGTGATGTTGGCGATCGAGCCCTCCTCGAACAGGATGATGTCGTAGGCGACCCAGGCGAAGTACTGGCCCGGCGTACCGGGCACCGGCTCGACCCGGTAGGCCTTGGCGCGGTAGCTGTCGCAGGCGGTCAGGCGGTCGGTCCAGACCACCGTCCAGGTCGCCGTGGACGATTCGCCGGCGACCGCCGCGGCCGCCTCGACCGGATCCACCCCTTCCTGCGGCGTGATCCGGAACAGGCAGATCGTGTCGGTCGCGACGGGTTGATAGTCGGGCTGCCAGTAGCCCATCTGCCGATATTTCAGGACACCGGCGGCATACCGCTTCCTGGCATCCCCGGTGAGATCGGTGACTTCGGTGCTGATGGCACTTTCGGACGGATTCATGAGTCTCCCTGGAACCACGTGCTGGGCGATTGACGCGGACAGGGGTCGACTGTAAGTTGGTCGTTGGATAAGTAAAAGTCAGAATATATTTTCTTGTAATTAAAGTAATACTTACCTATGCACATCACCTTTCGTCAGCTTCAGATCTTCGCCGAGGTGGTCAAGCACGGCAGCAGCCAGCGCGCCGCGGCGGCGCTGCACATCACGCCGCCGGCGGTGTCGATGCAGCTCAGGGAACTGGAGACCCAGGTCGGCCTGCCCCTGTTCGATCGCGAAGGCCGCCAGCTGGCGCTCTCCACGGCGGGGGAATATTTCCTGGTACATGCCAAGCGCATGCTGGCCGCGCTGAAGGATGCCGAGGGTTTCATGGCCAGCTTCCAGCATCTGGATCGCGGGCTGCTGACGATCGGCATGGTCAGCACCGCCAAGTACTTCGTACCCCAGTTGCTGGCACGCTTCCACGAGGAGCATCCGGGCATCGATGTGCGGCTGCGCGTCGCGCTCAACCGCGAACAATTGGTCGCCATGATGAAAGACGGCGAGGTCGATCTCTCGGTGATGGGCCGTCCGCCGCGCGAAGTCGCCACCCGCGCCGAACCTTTCGCCGCCCATCCGCTGGTATTCGTCTGCCCGGCGAAACATCCGCTGGCCAACATCGGACACATGCCGGCGCAGGCGCTGGCGCCCTATTCCTTGATCGCGCGCGAACCGGGCTCAGGCACCCGCGCCGCCCTGGACGCATTCTGTGCCGAGCACCATTTCGAACCGAACATCAGCATGGAGGTATCCAGCAACGAGACCATCAAGCAGTCGGTGATCGCCGGGCTGGGCCTGAGCCTGCTGTCCCTGCACACCGTCGGCCTGGAGTTGCACAATCATCTGCTGCGCATACTGGATGTGCAGGACACACCGCTGATGCGCAGCTGGTTCATCGTGCGCATGCAGGCGCGGCAGCTGTCCCCCGCCGCCGAGGCGTTCCGCTATTTCATCATCGAACACGGTGAAGCACACCTGCTGGCTCACGACGCTTCCCTGGTGAACATCCCACCGACAAAGCCGATGCCCGCGTAGCACATCGTGTCGCCCAGGCACACGCCGCCGCACCCTCCCTGCCACCATCTTGCGGATGGTTTCAGGGTCAGGTGCGGCAGCGCGCGACCGGTGCGACGCGTGGTTCCGCCGGATCGGGGCTTCCCGCGGCCGTCAGGATCTTCCCCATAGCGAGAAGACCGGCGATGGCGTTGCTCCCTTGATGCGATCGCTCCGAGGTGGTCGATCGTGCCGGTCAGAAGAACAGGATGCCGCCGAAGGCCACGCCGTTCATGCGCGCGGTGTGGCCGGCGAAATCCTTCGAGCGGGTCTGGCTGAGTTCCAGGTCCAGCGTCACGCTCCGGGTCAGCGC
>SCRF01000125.1 GCA_004322005.1 Rhodanobacter sp.
CCGTAGAACATGCCGACCAGCCGCGGCGTGCCGCGCAGCGAGGCAAACGCAAAGGTGGTGCCCTGCTGGTCGCGCAGCAGCAGCGGCGGTATCCGGTAGGCCGAGTCCTGCGGCAGCGTTGCGGCAGGCGTGGCGGCAACAGCGAAGGGCGGCGCCAGCGTGATGCAGGCCAGCAACCACAGCACACAAAAGGAACGCATGATCATGCTCCGGGCAGGTCGCGAACACAGCGAAAGCCGACGCGCGGGGCGGCGTCGGCGGGTTGCAAGGCGGTCAGCGCGGCCACCCGCATCATCAGCGCGAACTGGTTCTTGTCGGCAAAGGCCAGCGCCGAGCCGCCGCACAGCGCCAGCGACGGGCCGGCGCCGGCGACGCGTGCATCCGCATTCGGAAACATCGCGGCGTAGTCGCCGGTCCATTCCCACAGCAGGCGGTTGAGATCGCGCACACCATAGACGTTGGCGGGATGCTGGCCGATGCGGCCGGGCAGGTGGCCGGTGCTGGCCAGGACCGCGCTCAAGATCTGCTGATTGCGCGCCGGATCAAGTCGCGCATCGCGGCGGCTGGCGCCGGCGGCCGCGACGTACTCCCACTCGTACCAACTCGGCAGTCGCGCCTGCTCGCTGGCACAGAACGCGCGCGCGGCAAACCAGCTGACGCCGGTGACCGGCTGGTCGGGTCCGGCGTCGGGGCCAGGTGTCAGCGGATCGCGCCATGCAGCCAGATACTGCGATCCAGCAAACAGCGGCGTCACCTGACCGCGCTGCCAGTCGGGGTGCGCGCGCACGAAGTGCAGATACTCGGCGTTGGTCACCGGTTCCCTGCGCATCGCAAACGGCTTGATCGCGATGCGCGCCGCGGCGCTGTCGATGGCCAGCGCGCTGACGAAATGGCCGCCGGGGATCGCGACGTAGTCGGCCGCCATCGCGACGGGCGCGAGCGCCAGCAGCATCAGCCATCCTGCGATTCGTGCGGGCATGAGCGTTGTGCCTCGTTGCCGGGATGACCGGGGGTGCCCCGTCAGGGCGGCACCCCCGGTGTGGGTTCACTTCGGCTTGTTGCCCGCCCGCACGGCCTTCACCTCGGCCGGGCTGATGCTGCCGCCCTTGTTATTGAAGTTGTTCAGCACGTAGGTCAGCACGTGCGCGACCTCGGCGTCGTCGAGTTGCGAACCGAAAGCCGGCATCACCGACTCGTAGCCGGTGCTGTTGACGGTGATCCTGCCGCTGAGACCGTTGAGCACGATGCTGATGGCGCCCTTCGGATTGGCATTCAGGTAATCCGACATCGCCAGCGGCGGGAACGCGCCGGGGAGGCCCATGCCGTTGGCCTGGTGACAGGCCGAGCAGATCTGCCCGAACACCCGCTTGCCGTCCGCCATGGCGTCGTTCACGCCCGCCGCCGGTTTCGCTGGGCCCGCTGCGGGAGCGCCGGAAACCTTGTTGTAGATCGCTGGCGCGGCCGCGCCGCTGACCACCAACTGGCCCAGTGCGCCCTGCATGAACGCGCGGGTGATCGAATGATCGACCAGCAGGAAGGTGCCGGGCACCAGCGTCTGCATCACCACGGTGACCGCACCGCCCGCCGGGATCAGGGTGGTCTGCACGTTGTGGTTGACCAGCGTGCCGCCTTCGACGTTGACGTCGTCGAAGATCTGGCCGATCACGTGGAAGCTCGACACCAGGTTGGGGCCGCCATCGCCGACGAACAGACGCACGCTGTCACCCACCTTGGAGGTCAGCGCGTGCGGGCCGGTGAGCGAGCCTTCGCGGCCGTTGAACAGCACGTAGGTCGGCTGCTCCAGCAGCAGCTTCTGCATGTCGAACGTCTGCAGGCCGGGCTCGTGGTAGCCGCCGGTGGTGTAGAAGTCGCCCTGCACCACGTAATACTCGTGATCGACCTTCGGCAGGCCCTGCGGCGGCTCGACCAGGATCAGTCCGTACATGCCGTTGGCGATGTGCATCGGCACCGGCGCGGTGGCGCAGTGGTAGATGTACAGGCCTTCACGCATCGCCTTGAAGGTGAACACGCTCTCCTGTCCCGGCGCGGTCATGGTCGAGACGGCGCCGCCGCCCGGGCCCATCACCGCATGCAGGTCGATGTTGTGCGCCATGTGCGAGGCGGGGTCGTTCTTCAGGTGCAGCTCGACCGTGTCGCCCTGGCGCACGCGGATCATCGGCCCCGGCACGCTGCCGTTGAAGGTCCAGAAATCGTAGCGCACGCCGTCGGCCATTTCCTTCACGACCTCGCGGGTTTCGATGCGCACGATCACGCGCGCCGGATAGTTGCGATGGATCGGCGCCGGTACGCCCGGCGGGTCGACCAGTTTTTCCTCGATCGGTGCGCCCTGCGGCGGGCCGAAATCGCCGGCGAGCGTGGTGGCGGATTGCGCGGCGCGTGGCGCCGCGTCGGATGGCATCGCACAGGTGGCGATCGCCAGCAGGCTGGCCGTGACCAGGACAGTGGACAGCAGTCGTGACATGGTGTTCTCCCTTGATGGACCCTCTAGGCTTGGAGCCTAGGCGATGACCGTCGCCCAATCCTGATCTGGATCATTCCCGCACGCAATTCGGCTCGTCTGCGACAGACCGCCACAGCAAGGGTACCCCGACGTAGGAGCGCACCCTGTGCGCGAAAACACCTTGCTGCGTGGCTGCATGATTCGCGCACAGGGTGCGCTCCTACCAAATGTGAGAGCCCGGTTCGAGAATGGACAACGCGGCTTCTCAGCCCGGCTTGCCGTCCAGCCGCGGAGTGAGCCAGATCCATGCCGAGCGCAGTACCCAGGGCAGAAACGCGACCAGCCAGCCATACGCGGCAATCACCAGCCACAGATACATGTCGCCGCCCAGCTCGGCCCGGATCCGCAGCAGCACCACCAGTTGCAGCAGCCCGAAACACAGCCACGCCACCGCGCCCATCTGCAGCAGCCGACCGGAATGTCCCTGGGTCACCCGCGTCACCATCGCCACCAGCATCGAGCCGAAGAAGCCGATCCCCAGCGCATGCAGCGGCGCGCGGCCGAGCACGAACTGTCCGCTGCTGGCAAAGATCACGTCCTGCACGGCGTACAGCACAAACGCCAGCGGCAGCCAGGCGAACGCCAGATGCAACACCGCCAGCACCCCCGGGCGCATCGCCTTCCACGGCTGCCATGCCCACGCGTGCCAGCCGAACACCAGCGCCAGCGGAACATCCACCGCCCACAGCCAGCCGCGCACGCCACGCCACTCCAGCAGCGCATGCGCCAGCAGCAGCGTCCACACCAGCGGCAGGCTCCAGCGTGGCCGCCGCACCCGATACCCGGCCAGCACATTGCCGCTGAAGAACGGCAGCATCCGGTGCACCACGGTGAAGAATATCGGCAGCAGCCAGCCGAACGTGCCCAGCCGGATCGCCAGCATCGCGCAGGCGCCCGGTCCACCGAACAGATAGGCCAGAAACGCGATCAGCCCCGCCGTGCCCAGCGCCAGCGCCAGCAGGCATGAAAGGGCGTGATCGTTGCGCTGCTCCGACGCGCGGTACACCGTCAGCAGGCTGAGCATGCCCAGCAGATAGCCGCCCAGCATCACGATGAACCCGAGCCGCAGCAGCCACGGCAAGCCGAGCAGCCCCAGAGTCGCCAGCACGTAGCCGCCGAACACGCCCCCTGCCACCGGCACGTAGCGCCAACGCGGCAACGCCGGCTGGTTCAGCCAGCGCGGAAACACCGTCAACAGGAAGCCGAACATGAATAACGGAAACATGCCGTACTGCATCAGCATGGCATGCGCCCAGCCCGGCGGAATCGATGGTTGCGGCCAGTGCGGCAGGCCGAAGCGCATCCAGCTCAGCTCCACCGCCCACCAGGCCATGCTGAGCAGCACCGCAATGGAACCGGCCAGAAACAGCAACCGGTGCGGCGCCGAAGCCAGCAGGGCCGGCAACTGCGCCAGCGGCAAGGGTTCGGGTGTGGCGGGTTTTCGGAAATCGCGCATGGGGTGCCTCGCTGTGCAGAAGAAAGGTCCATCCTCGCCGCCGGCACCGGCAGCCGTCATGACCTGGGTCAGAGCGCGACGCGATGGCGAATCCCGAACAACCTTGTTTTCGGCACTTGGTAGGAGCGCACCCAGTGCGCGATTGCTCTTGTCTCGATTGGTACAAAAAGCATTCGCGCACAGGGTGCGCTCCTACACAAACCGCGGGTATGCGAGATGCCGGCAGCGCTTCAGTCGGGCAACAGGTTCTGGCCGACGGCGCGCAGCGCGGCCGGATCGCGGATGGTCAGCTCGCGCCCCTCGATCTCGATCAGTTCCTGGCTGCGGAAGCGGCTCAGCACCCGGCTCACTGTCTCGGCGGCCAGCCGCAGGTAGTTGGCGATGTCGCCACGCGACATGCTCAGGTGGAACCGGGTGCCGGAGAAGCCGCGCGCCGCATAGCGTTCGCCCAGATCGGCGATGAAGGCGGCCATGCGTTCGTCCGCGCTGTGGTCGCCGGCCAGCAACGTGGCACTGCCCAGTTCCTTGCTGAGCAGGCGGAACAGATGCTGCTGCACCGCCGGCATGCGCGAAGCCAGCGCGCTCATGGCGGGAAACTGGAAGCGGCAGAATTGCGAGGTCTCCAACGCGATGGCGTCGCAGGGGAACTGATCCGGGTAGATCGCATTGAGCCCGATCACTTCACCGGGCAGGTAGAAACCCAGCACCTGCTCGCGCCCATCCTTGTCGACCACGCTGGTCTTGACTGTACCGGAGCGCACCGCATAGATCGAACGGAACGGATCGCCATAGCGGAAGATGTACTCGCCGTTGCGATAAGGCCCCACATGCTCGACCAGACAATGCAGTGCGTTCAGCTCCGGCTTGCCATGGCCTACAGCGTTGCATGCGCCTGAAAACGAGCAGCTGTGGCAGAAATTGACCTCATTGCCATCGTCGGTGATCAAACCAGACGATTCGGGCAACCGGCCGGCCGGATTGTTGGGACGCATGTCTGAAAAGCCTGTGTTGATCGCCAGTCGTACCGGGCGCGACCGGATCAGGCATGATCAGATCGTGCGCGAATAGCGTGCCGGCTGCGCTGCCCCCGCAAGATACGCATCGAAGCACATGGCGATTATACGCAGCAACAGCCGCCCCCGCGACGTCACCCGGATCATCCTTGCGTCCAGCGTGACCAGTCCATCCTCGGCCAGTGCCCGCAGCCGATCCATCTCGGCAGCGAAGTATTTGTCGAAAATCAGCCGATGACGGGCGGCAAAGGCCGGCATGTCCAGCTCGCCGTGGCACATCAGCTCGCTGATCACCTCGCGCCGGATCACGTCGTCGTCGTCCAGTTCCAGCCCGCGCACGATCGGCAAACGGCCGGCATCGAGCGCCGCGTAGTAGCCGGTGAGATCGCGCGCACTCTGGGTGTAATTGTTGCCGATGCGACCGATCGCACTGACCCCCAGCCCGACGATGTCGCACTCGCCGTGGGTGGAATAACCCTGGAAATTGCGCTGCAGCGTGCCCGCCCGCTGTGCGCGCGCGAGTTCGTCGTCGGCGCGGGCGAAATGGTCCATGCCCACGTAGACATAACCGGCCGCCGACAGCCGCTCCAGTGCCCGACCGAACAGCGCCAGCCGGGTCTCCGGATCCGGCAGATCGGCCGCGTCGATCTGCCGCTGCGGCTTGAACAGCTCCGGCAGGTGCGCATAGCCGTACACCGCCACGCGGTCGGGCCCCAGCGCGATCACTTCGGTCAGGGTCTGGTCGAAACCGGCCAGCGTCTGCCGCGGCAGGCCATAGATCAGGTCCACGCTGGCCGAGACGAAGCCCGACGCGCGTGCCGCCTCCAGCACGGCGCGCGTCTGCTCCACGCTCTGGATGCGGTTCACCGCCTCTTGCACGGCGGGATTGAAGTCCTGGATGCCCACCGACAGGCGATTGAAGCCCAGCTCGGCCAGGCCGCGCACGTAGTCGCCATCGATGAAGCGCGGATCGAGTTCGATGCCGTACTCACGCTGGCTCTCGTGCATGAAACTGAAGTGGCGCGCCAGCGACTCCATCAGTTCGCGCATGCGCGGGAGATCGAGGAAGTTCGGCGTGCCACCGCCGAAGTGCAATTGCCGCACCGGGCGGTCGCGGTCGAACAGCGGCGCCATCAGCTCGATCTCGCGATACAGCCGTTCGAGATAGCGGTCGGCCTTGCTGATGTCGCGCGTGATCACCCGGTTGCAGCCGCAATAGAAACACGGGCTCAGGCAGAACGGCACATGCACGTACAGCGACAGCGGACGCGGAATCGGCTCCTCGTTGGAGGCCCGGATCGCTGCACGCAGCGCCGTCTCGTCGAAGTCGCTGCGGAATTGCGGCGCGGTCGGGTAGCTGGTGTAGCGCGGGCCGTTGATGTCGTAGCGCGCGATCAGAGCCGGATCGAATTCGGGGGCGGTGATGATGTGGGTCATGGCCCAGTCTGCGATACGCCTGCCGCATGCGCATTGATCAGGATCAAGTATTTGGTTCCCGCAGGCAGCCGGCCACCGCCGGCCAGTCCGGCCTGCGCATCCGGCAGGCAGTCGACGCGACCGCCGACCAGGCCGCTCAGCGATCCGACGGTGCGATCACCTGTTCGATCGCACCGAAGATCGAGGCGCCATCGCGATCGGTGATCTCGATACGCAGGCTGTCGCCGAACTTCAGGAACGGCGTCGCCGGCTTGCCGTCGCGCAGGGTTTCCACCGTGCGCTGCTCGGCCAGGCAGGAGGCGCCCTTGCCGGTATCCTGATTGGCGATGGTGCCGGAGCCGACGATCGTGCCCGCCGTCAGCGGCCGCGTCTTCGCCGCGTGCGCCACCAGTTCGGCAAAATTGAATTGCATGTCCACGCCGCACTCGACCGCGCCGAACCAGTGGCCGTTCAACCAGGTGCGCATCGGCAGATGCAGCTTGTCGCCCTGCCACGCCTCGCCCAGTTCGTCCGGTGTCACCAGCACCGGCGACAGCGCCGAGCGCGGCTTGGACTGCAGGAAGCCGAAGCCCTTGGCCAGTTCGCCCGGGATCAGTCCGCGCAGGCTCACGTCGTTGATCAGGCCGACCAGCTGGATGTGCCCGGAAGCCTGCGCCGGCGTCACCGCCATCGGCACGTCGTCGGTGACCACCACCACCTCCGCTTCCAGGTCGATGCCGACATCCTCGCTCGACACCCGCACCGGATCGCGCGGCCCGAGGAAGCCGGCGCTGGTTGCCTGGTACATCAGCGGATCGGTGTAGAAACTCGCCGGCACCTCGGCGCCGCGCGCCTTGCGCACGCGCTCCACGTGCGGCAGGTATGCGCTGCCGTCGACGAACTCGTAGGCGCGCGGCAGCGGCGCAGCGAGCGCGGACGGGTCCAGCGCGAACGCGCCCGTGGCCCTGCCCGCGTCCAGCTCGACGGACAACGCATTCAGCCGCGGCGCGGCGTTCGACCAGTCGTCCAGCGCCGCCTGCAGCGTGGGCGCAATGCCGGTCGCCGGCACGGCCATGGTCAGGTCGCGGCTGACCACGATCAGCGTGCCGTCGCGGCCGCCTGCCTTGAGGGAACCCAGTTTCATTGCTTGTCCTTCATGTGGCTATCAGTTCCGCCGCGTCCGCATGCAACGCGGCAAACCCGCGATCCAGGGTCGCCACCTGTCCGCCTTGATGGCGCGCCAGCGCGGCAAGATAAGCATCGGTCACCT
>SCRF01000126.1 GCA_004322005.1 Rhodanobacter sp.
CCGGGACGCCAGCATTATTTCCACCCATTCAGTGTACCCAGCCAGCGCAGCGGCAGCCTGGAACTGCTGCCGTACTGGCTGCTTGGCGCAGCGCCCGAAGGGGTGTCGTTTGCCGACGCGGTGACCATGCAGAGCCCGTTGGTGGAACATGGTCGTGCACCCAAGCGCATCGGCGATCCGGATTACCAGGGGCCGCTCAATCACGCCTTCCACTTCGATGCCGCGTGTTTCGCCGCGGTACTGGCCGAGCACGGCCAGAGCCTTGGCATCATCCGCCACCTCGCCACGGTGGAGCGCGCCGAACTGGATGAGCATGGGGCCATCGCGCGCATCGTCACAGCCGAACTGGGCGCGCTCAGCGCCGATCTCTACGTGGACTGCACCGGGTTGCGGGGCAGCCTGATCGGCGGTGCGATGCAGTCGCCGTTCCGCAGCCGGCGCGACGTGCTGTTTGCCGATCGCGCGGTGGCGCTGCAGGTACCGTATCCGCGGGCCGACACGCCGATTCCGTCTTGCACCATCGCCACCGCGCAGGAGGCCGGCTGGATCTGGGACATCGGGTTGCACCAGCGCCGCGGCATCGGCTACGTGTATTCGTCGCGGCATGCCGGCGCCACGCGCGCGGAAGAGGTGATCCGCAGTTACGTGGGCGATGCCGCGGCCGGGCTGGAGGCGCTGCACATCAGGTTCGAGACCGGTTACCGGCCCGAGCACTGGCGCAAGAACTGCGTGGCGGTGGGTCTTGCCGGCGGTTTCGTGGAGCCGCTGGAATCCACTGGCATTGCCCTGATCGAATTGGCCGCCTATATGCTCACGCACCAGCTGCCGGGTGACGTGGATGACATGGAACGCACGGCCCGGCATTACAACGCCATGATGGTCGCGCGTTACGAGCGCATCATCGACTTCATCAAGATGCACTACTGCCTGTCGCAGCGGCGCGACTCGGGTTTCTGGATCGACAACACCGACCCGGCCAGCATCCCCGACACGCTGCAGGATCGCCTCGCGCTGTGGCGCCACCGTCCGCCGCACCGGCTGGACTTCGTCACCGATCTGGAAATGTTCCTGCCGGCCAGCTGGCAGTATGTGCTCTACGGCATGGAATTCCACACCGACCTCGAACCCATGCGCAGCGCCTACCCGCACATGGACGCCGCCCGCCGTGAATTCGCGATGATCCGGCAGGCGGCCAGTCGTGCGCTTGACGATCTGCCGGAGCATCGGGTGCTGGTGGAGCACATGTGCAGGCAACCTGCGCAGCGAAAATAAGTTGCCGAAGTCCCACGTCCGGTTGCAGGGGCGTGGCTCAGTGTCCGATCAGCCTGCTGTTCGCGTTGAGTTGGGCGTTCAGGCCCTTCTGCTGCCGCTTGGTGATGAAGCCGCCGTTTGCCTTCGCGGCAGCGCGCTGTTGCTGCGCTATCGAACGATCGTTGAGACGCAAGGCATGGGCCTGGCCATGGGACAGATCGCCTTCGCGGACCTCCCTGGTGATGCGGTGGTTCTGGCGTTGCGCGCGGTCAAGCACTTGATCGCGACGGGGGTGGTGCTTCGCAAAATGGCCATCGTGGTCGTGACGTTCAGTGGCGATGGACGGCATGGCAACGACAAGGGCGATGAAGCCGATCAAGATCAGGCTGATGCTGCGAACGGAATGGCGCATGACGATCTCCCATGGTGATCCGATGCACGGACGTGCCCCGGTCGAGACAAAAACGCCGGCAACGCGGAGCAGTTGACAGCCGGAATGGGGGCAACGCGATTCGTTCAGCTTGGACTGGGCCGCCCGGCCGCTCGATCGCGACGATCCCGATCGTGAGTGGGCCCGGAACAGGGCGCGAGCCCATGCCAGGCAGGGCGATCCATCGTGCTGCTGCGCGTTGGTGTCCTGTCCGCGGCGGCCCGGATGCCGGCATCGCCGGTTTGCAGTCAGCTGCGGGCGCCACAAAAAAGGCCACCCGATGCGAGGTGGCCTGATCCGTGGTTTTTCTTGGTCGGGGAGACAGGATTCGAACCTGCGACTTCTACGTCCCGAACGTAGCGCTCTACCAGGCTGAGCTACACCCCGTGGGAAGCCGCGTATCTTAATCGTCGTGTCCGGTCTTGGCAACTGTGGCATGCGTCCGGGCGACGACAGTGCTACGGGAGGCGCATGGCGTTCTGCTAATCTTGACGGCTGCCGTCGCACGGTCAGTCGTCGGGCGGAATGTTCCCCATCGTCAGTAGAGGATTTCATGGCGCTTACCCCGGCCCGCACCATGCCCGGCGTGCTCGAGTTGTTGCCGCTGGACCAGATCGCCTTCCAGCGCATGCTCGACGTGATCCGGCGCAACTACGAGCGCTTCGGCTTCCTGCCGGTCGAGACGCCGGCGATCGAGTACTCCGACGTGCTGCTCACCAAGACCGGCGGCGAGACCGAGCGCCAGGTGTATTTCGTGCAGTCCACCGGCGCGCTGAACGCCGTCGGCAGGGTTGACGAAGGGGTGCCCGAACTGGCATTGCGCTTCGACCTCACCGTGCCGCTGGCCCGTTACGTGGCCGAACACGAGCGCGAGTTGAGCTTCCCGTTTCGCCGTTACCAGATGCAGCGGGTGTATCGCGGCGAGCGCGCGCAACGCGGGCGCTTCCGCGAGTTCTATCAGTGCGATATCGACGTGATCGGCAAGGACAGCCTGTCGGTGCGTTACGACGCCGAGATTCCGGCGGTGATCTACAGCGTGTTTCGCGAGCTCAACGCGGGCGCGTTCACCATCCAGCTCAACAACCGCAAGCTGATGCGCGGCTATTTCGAGAGCCTGGGCATCACCGACGGCGAAGAACAGATGCTGGTGCTGCGTGAGGTCGACAAGCTGGACAAGCGCGGCGCCGATTACGTGCGCGACACGCTGACCGGCGAGCTGTTCGGTTTCAGCCCCGAGGTGGCGCGCAAGATCCTCGATTTCGTGCAAGTGCGTTCCAGCTCGCTGCAGGATGCCTTCGACAAGCTCGATGCGCTGGGTGCCGGGCCCGAGACGATGGAACTCGGCCGCGCCGAACTGAAGCAGGTGCTGGGCCTGATCCACGCCTTCGGCGTGCCGGAGACGCATTACGCGCTCAACCTGTCGATCGCCCGCGGCCTGGATTACTACACCGGCACCGTCTACGAAACCACGCTCAACGACCATCCGCAGATCGGTTCGGTCTGTTCGGGGGGGCGCTACGAGAACCTGGCCGGGCAGTACACCAAATCGCACCTGCCGGGCGTGGGCATTTCCATCGGCCTGACCCGTCTTTACTGGCAACTGCGCGATGCGGGCCTGATCAATACCGCGCAGAGCACGGTGGACGTGCTGGTCACGCAGATGGACGAGGTGCAGCTGCCTGCCTATCTCGCCCTGGCCAGCGAGCTGCGCGCTGCCGGCATCGCCACCGAGGTGGTGCTGGAAGGCGGCAAGCTGGGCAAGCAGTTCAAGTACGCCGACCGCGCCGGCATCCGTTTCGTGATCGTGCTGGGCGAGGACGAGCTCGCCAAGGGTGTGGTCACGGTCAAGGATTTGCGCCGGGCGGATCAGTTCGAGGTGGCGCGCGCGGACTTGATCAAGACGTTGCGGGTGGAACTGGAGCAGGCCGCGGTGATGGGTTGAAGGCGACACCGCCTTGCCGTCATTCCCGCGCAACCGGGCATCCATCTCCGACGTGCGGCAGGATCGGAATGAGCGACCGGCTTCGCTGTTGATGAAGCGCCTCCCGCGTTCGCGGGAATGACAGCAGTTTCAGTGTGCGAACACGTTTGGAGCATTCTTCAAGTGAGCGAAACCATTCTTCTCGACGGCAGCAGCCTCACGCGCGCGCAGCTGATTGCGGTGGCACGGCTGGGCGCGCCGGTGGCGCTGGATCAGATGCAACTCAAGCGCGTGCAGCGCGCGGCCGATTTCCTCGCCGCGAAAGTCAGTTGCGGCGAACCGATCTACGGCGTCACCACCGGCTTCGGCAGCAATGCCGACAAGCTGCTCGGCGCGCATCGCCTGCGCGACGAGCTGCCGGGCGCCGCCCCGATCGAGGATGGGCTGCATATTCCGCAAGACAGTCTGCTGGAGGAATTGCAGCACAACCTGATCATCACCCACGCGGTCTGCGTGGGCAAACCGTTCGGCGAGGACGTGGTGCGCGCGATGCTGCTGATCCGCATCAACACGCTGATGCGCGGACACTCGGGGATTCGCGTGAGCACGCTGGAGGCGTTGACCGCGATGCTCAACGCCGGCGTGGTGCCGGTGGTGCCGGAGAAAGGTTCGGTGGGTGCCAGCGGCGACCTGGCGCCGCTGTCGCACCTGGCGATCGTGCTGTTGGGCGCGGGTGAGGCGTTTTACCGGGGCGAGCGCATGCCGGGTGCGGCGGCGCTCGCGCGCGCCGGCCTCGCGCCGATCCGCCTGTCGTTCAAGGAAGGCCTGGCGCTGAACAACGGCACCGCGCAGATGCTGGCGACCGCCGCGCTGGCGCTGGACACGCTGGAACAGCTGCTGGACACCGCCGACCTGGCCGCTGCGATGACGCTTGATGCATTCGCCGGCCGCAGCGGCGCGTTGCGCGCGGAGGTGCATGCGCTGCGTCCGCATCCCGGCCAGATGGAAACCGCCGCGCATGTGCGCGAGCTGCTGGCCGGCTCCACCCTGATCGACATTCCCTATCACCTGGTGCCGCGCTTCAAGCCATGGAGCGCGGAGGCGTGGAGCGAGCCGGACGATCAGGCGCTGAGCTTCGACATCGGCTGGGACTGGGTGCCGGCCAACCAGCGGCATGGCCGCGAAGCGTTCTACAGCCGCTTCCTGCCGTTCAAGGGCGGCAAGAAGCATCAGCCGCAGGATGCCTACAGCCTGCGCTGCATGCCGCAGGTACATGGCGCGGTGCGCGATGCGTGGCGCCAGGCGTGCCGGGTGATCGACATCGAGTTGAACTCGGTCACCGACAACCCGCTGATCTTTCCGGACAACGACGACGCGCAGTTCATCGAGGAGCAGGTGATCTCCGCCGGCCACTTCCACGGCATGCCGCTGGCGCTGGCGATGAGCTACGTGAAGGCGGCGCTGCCGGTGCTCGCTTCGATCTCCGAGCGGCGCCTGAACAAGCTGGTCGACCCGGCCACCAACGATGGCCTGCCGGCCTTCCTCACCGGCAACGAGGACGGCACCGACTCCGGCTTCATGATCGTGCAGTACACCGCCGCCGCGCTGGTCAACGACCTGGCCACCCGCGCGCATCCGGCCTGCGTGTACTCGGTGCCGACCAGCGCGAACGCCGAAGATCACGTCTCGATGGGCGCCAACGAGGCGCGTCATGTGCTGGAGATGATGGACGACCTCGGCCATGTGCTGGCGCTGGAGCTGTATACCGCCGCGCAGGCGCTGGACTACCGCCAGACCATGCTGAATGCCGCGCGCCGGCTGGCCGCCCGCGGCGGTTGGCCGGCGCTGGCCGCGAAGATCGCCAACGCCCCGCGCGAAGGACAGCCGCACCACGCGCAGTTCGTCGCCGAAGTGGAGCAGCTCGCCGCCGCGCTGACCGCGACCGGCGATTTCCATGCTGGCAGCAAAGTGCGCGATGCTCACGCGATCCTGCGCCGGCACATCGGTTTCATGCACCGCGATCGGGCGATGGATGGCGATGTACAAACGGTTTGTGCGCTGGTGCAGCAGGGCGCGTTCCGCCAGTCACACACTGATTGAATCTTTACTTCATCAACGGAAGTCCAACCATGAGCCTGATCCAGACCCCGGTGTCGTACGGCGAGTTGATCGACAAGATCACCATTCTCGAAATCAAGTCGCGACGCATCACCGACGCCGCCAAGCTGGTCAATGTGCGCAACGAGCTGGAGCTGCTCAATGCCATCTGGGCCAATGATGCGGCCTCGCAATCCGATATCGGCAACGAGCGTGCGCACCTGCTGGCGGTAAACGAGGCGTTGTGGGATATCGAGGATCGGATTCGCCTGAAGGAGCGCGCGCAGGCATTCGACAAGGAGTTCATCGAGCTGGCGCGGCTGGTCTATTTCCGCAACGACGAGCGCGCGGCCTACAAGCGCGAGATCAATCTCAAGCTCGGCTCGCAGCTGGTCGAGGAAAAGTCGTACCAGGATTACCGTTAAGGGGCCGAGCGCGTCCGCTGGCAACCGCAAACTATTCATAAGTAATTGAAAAATCTTGATTACGTATTTTGTCGGCTGAATGCGGACTTACTCGGACGTTAAAAAAATGGGTAGCTAGCTGGGTAGCTAGCAAGTGTGTCAGACGCTAGAATGCGTCTAGCTACCCAAGGAATCGCCGCCATGCCGAAGCGTCAAAGCAGGTTGCTCACCGATCCGCAGTTGCGCCGTCTGGCCGCCGCTGGTGAGCCTGTCGCCGTATCCGATGGCGACGGCCTGACCTTCACCCTGTCCGCTGCTGGCACTGCCGCATGGACGCTGCGCTATCGCATCGGTGGACGTCGCCGCGAGGTCACGCTGGGCCGGTATCCCGACCTGAAGCTGGTGGACGCACGCAAGGCGGCAGCGAAAGCGCGCGTGCAGGTCGAATCCGGCGTGGACGTGGCTGTCGAAAAACAGCGCCGCAAGGAAGCCGATGCGCTGGCATGGACGGTGCGGGAATTGCTGCGCGACTATGAGAACCGCGTGGTGCCGGGCTTGGCTGCGAGTACCGCATTCTGTCTGGGTAACTACATGACCGCCGACATCCTGCCGGCGCTGGGTTCGCGTATCGCCCGCGACGTGACCCCGGATGATGCGCAAGCCCTGATCGAACGTGCCGCCGAGCGCAGCTACTGGGCGGGTGCGAACGTGCGCAAGGCGGGCATCGCGCTGTTCAACCATGCACGCGCACGTCGCCTTGTGGTGGCGAATCCATTTCGTGCCGTGAACATGCCGAGCATTGCCGCCCAACCGGCCAAGCGCCAGCGCGTCGCGTTGAATGCGGAGCAGCTGCGCGCCTTCCTGCTGGGGCTGCCAGCGCTCGCGCCTATCGACGCCGCACTGGCCGAGCTGCTGCTGCGCACCGGCGTGCGCATCGGCGAAGCCCTGAGCGCGGAATGGGTGGACGTCCATGCGGGTGAGTGGCACATACCGCGCGGCAAGATCAAGACGCGCAAGCGCATGACCGACCCGGCGTTTGTCATCCGGCTGCACCCTTCCACCGTGGCCGTTTTTGAGCGGTTGCGCGCCTTGTCCGGCGGCTCGCGTTGGGTATTCCCGGCACTGACTGGTGGGCAGGATCGCGGCATGGATCACGAGCGCGCGCTGGATCGGCTCAAGAATTACGCCGCCACGCTGCCGAACTTCCCCGCCATCGTCTTTCACGACCTGCGCAGCACGGTGCGCAGCGGCATGCGCGCGCTGAATATCCGGGTCGAAGTGTGCGAGCGTTGCTTGAACCATCGGCTGCCCGGTCTGGTAGGCATCTATGACGTGGTGGCACCCGAGCAGGTGGCCGGGGCGTTCGAGCAGTGGGGCGACTATCTG
This sequence comes from Rhodanobacter sp., assembly GCA_004322005.1. Taxonomy (GTDB): domain Bacteria; phylum Pseudomonadota; class Gammaproteobacteria; order Xanthomonadales; family Rhodanobacteraceae; genus Rhodanobacter. Next base: position 7,490 of record SCRF01000126.1, read on the forward strand.
GACGGCCTGCGCAGCAGCGCCACCGTGACTTCGCTGCATCGCAAGCCAGTGCACGCCGCACGCTGACCTTTCCACGCCGCTCCTAGATCGACGGATCGAAAACCCGGACACCCTGCCGGGCTGGCGCGGCACCTCTTCAGGGCGCGAGGGTGAGCGGATGGACGACGAACTGCTACAGAAGCTGGTCAAACTTGCCACACAGGGTGATGCCGACGCAGGGCCTACGCTCCATTCATTACTCGCTGGATGCCTGCACGATGCGGAGCTGACCGGCAGCATCACGCCCACGGTTGCGCGCGTGCTGGCTGACATGCACCAGCGGATGGCGCAAGGCGAGCAGCTATTCCCCAAGTTCGCGAATCGCCCCATCCAAACCTTGCGGGACGAACGTATCGGAGAGCTGGTGACCGTGCTGGACGCCGCGCGCTCTGCTGTACCCGAACCTATCACCCCTGAAGCGCGCGAGCGCATGCACGCGGTGCTGGCGCTGGTGGGCATATCCCCCGAAACGGATGCGGCAGTGGACAAGGCGCTGGACATGCACGCTGCGAATTGCGCAAACCCGCGCCCAGCTCGCGCTCGCGTCTTTGAGCTGGTGGGCGGCGTCTTCGGCCTCGCGGCCAAGTCCGTGAAAAACAAGACCGTGAAGAACAAGGCCCGATAAGTCCATCTTTATCTGGGCCAACTCCCATGCGTAGCTTGTGCAACCGAAGCCGGCGATTCCGCCCGGCAACGGTGACGTCCATGCACACACTCCGCGAACCATTCCGCAATCAGCCCGCGCCGGACTTCGGCCCGGTCGAAGTCAAACCCGCCCGCCTGATCCGACTGCCTGAAGTCATTCGCCAGACCGGGCTTGCGCGCAGCTCCATTTACGACGGCATACGCGACGGCAAGTTTCCGAAACCTGTTCCGTTGTGCGGTCGAAACGTCGGCTTTGTCGAGTCCGAAGTGCAGCAATGGATTGCCGACCGCATTGCGGCATCGCGGGGTGCGGCATGACCCGCGCCGACCTGATCTACCTGCTGCGGCGCGTAGTCGCCTACATCCTGACCATCGGCGCGGCGCTGGTGCTGGTGTTGGAGGTGCGGCCATGAACCGGCCCCAGACACGACAAACCCAGCCGGGCAAGGGCTGGGTTCAAGGTCGCAAAGACAACAACTCCGGCAGCAACATTACCACCATCGGCACGCCTTCGCAGCTGCTGCTGCCGCGGCTGGAAGGCGTCATCAAGACCGGCAAGGGGTGGCGCGCTCGCTGCCCGTCCCACGGCGGCAAGTCCGCGTCGCTGGCAATCACCGACGGCGATAACGGCACCTTGCTACTGCATTGCTTCGCCGGCTGTCCGGTGCATGACGTACTCGGCGCGGTCGGCTTGCAGGTGGGCGACCTGTTTGTAAGGAAAGACCTACGCAGCATGAGCCCCGCCGAGCGTAGCCAGTTGCGGCAAGCAGCCCTGCTGCCTCGCTGGCGCGCGGCCCTAGGTGTGCTGGCGACCGAGGCAAACGTGCTGCTGATCGCCGCGTGCCAGTTGGGCGACGGCGAGCCGCTGGACGATACCGACCTGACCCGGCTGCGCGTTGCTGCCGTCCGCGTGTTCGACGCGGTGGAGGTGCTGCGATGACGGATGAAGTGAAGTACATCGGTTCGTATGACGAATGGGCAGACCGTGAAGCCGAGCTGCACCCGGTCATCGGCCCGGTTTCGCTATACGGCGACGACGGTCAGCGACGCTCACAAGCGACTGTGCTAACCGAGATCGGCAAGCGTCATCACCTGTTCCACGATGAAGGCGGCGATGCCTATGCACGGGTGCAGGTGGGCGACCATGCCGAGGTGTTCCTGATCGCCAGCGCCGATTATCGGGACTGCCTGTCGCGCGCATACTTCGATCTGTCCGGCGCCGGGGCGAACCGCAACGCGACCGGCGACGCCCTGAGCACGCTCTCGGCGATGGCCCGATTCACCGGCCCGTGTGAGCCGGTGCACCTGCGCATCGGCCCATCGGGCGACGGTATCGTGATTGACGACGGCAGCCGGTCATGGGGCTGCATCACGGTCAGCGCAGACGGCTGGCGCTGCGCGTCGCGGCGCATGGTCAACTTCCGCCGATCCGGCAAGCCGCTGGCACTGCCAACACCCACCACGGGCGACCTGTCGCGGCTATGGCGGTATGTGAACGTCGAGCTGGCCGACCGAGTGCTGGTGGCAGCGTGGCTGCTGGCTGCCCTGTGCCCGCATGGCCCGTATCCGATTCTGCTGCTACTGGGCGAACAGGGCACCGGCAAGTCGCAGTCATCCCGCACGCTGAAACGCTTCACTGATCCGTCCGGCGTGCCGTTGCGCGCACCACCGCGCGACGACAAAGACTTGCTGGTGGCGGCCCTGTCCAGTTGGGTGCTGGCGCTGGATAACCTGTCGGGCGCCACGCCGCAAATGAGCGATGCGCTTTGCCGGCTGTCCACGGGCGGCGGATTCTCGGCACGCCGCCTTTACACCGATTCCGACGAGACGCTGATCGCGGTGCAGCGGCCCGTGATCTTGAACGGCATCGACGACCTGGCCTCACGTCCTGATCTGGCCGAGCGGTGCATCCACCTGACCTTGCCACCGCTGCGCCAGCGCACCACCGAAGCGGACATGGCGGCAACGTTCGCCGAGGATGCCGGCCCGATCATGGCGGCGATTCTGGACGGGCTGGTGCTGGCCCTGCGCGACGTCAACACGGTCAACATCGGCAGCTTGCCGCGCATGGCCGACTTCACCAAGTGGGCCGCTGCCGGTGTGCCGGCGATGGGCTTTACCCGCGAGGAGTTCGTCATCGCGTACCGGCGCAATCAGTCCGAGGCGGTGGCACTTGGTCTTGAATCTTCCTCTGTGGCATCCGGTATCAGGAAGATCATCGAACGCACCGGCACATGGAAGGGCACTGCCCGCGAGCTGCTGTCCCGCTTGAATCAGGACGCCCACGACGGCGACCACCACCTGCCCGGATGGCCGCACTCGCCTAAAGGGCTGACCACGATCCTGCGACGGCTGGCACCGTCATTGCGGCATGTCGGTATCGAGTGCACCCGTACCCGCGACGCGGTGAACCAGTACCTCACCCTGTCGTGCAAACCCGGTGGGGAAGTGCCACAAGTGCCACAACCGCCATCCGAAACCGCAGCCGATGGCAGATTGGTAGATATGGCAGATGCCCGCGAGGTTTGCACGGGCGACCGGGTGGAGTTCGAGCTGTGAGCGCGGTTGAATTGATCCACCAGTGTCGGGCTGCCGGCATACGACTGAAGCCCAAGGGCGACCGCCTGCACGTCGAGGCACCAATCGGCACCCTCACCCCGGAGCTACGGCAGGCGCTGACCGACCACAAGCTGGCCCTGCTAGCACTGCATACGACCCGCGCCCGTCTGCGAGTGCTGGCCGCGAGCATGGGCATTCCCCGCGCCGTAGTTGATGACCTACCCTTGGAGGAACTGGAAGCCACGGCAGAGCAGGCCGCGTTGTGCGAGGGTCACATGGACGGCAACGGCGACTCGCTGGCACACGCGCTACTGGTGTTTTACCTGCGTGCACTGGCGGATCGGGCAGCACTGGCCGGGAGCAGGTCTGCAACTGCCACCGACCGCATGATGGATGGCGGCGATTGCGGGCATAGGCCGCATTCCGGGCAATAAAAAACCCTGCCTGAGCGGGGTTTGGTAATGGATGAATTGCTACGCCTAGCGGCAGTCGTTGACGACCTTCGTGTATTTTCCATAACCACCGAGGCCACTCATGCGGTAATGCACTTGGACGGCACCGGATGGGTTAACGTCTACAACGCCGTTGTTGCCGGTATAGGCGTTTGGCATGGATACGGTATAACCGCCATCCGGCGTGGTGCTGTGATTTACAGTCGTACCGAAGAACTGACCCCATCCGTTGGCGACGCACTGGCCGTAATCAGAGGGCGTCTTGGTCGTGGTTAGCGTTATGTCAGGCTTGCCTTCGCGCAGGCCAGCGACACTTGCGCACCCAGCCAACGCCAGCGCAGTCAGTGCGATTAATGTCTGTTTTGTGATGTTCATACCGAAATTTCGCTATCAATGCCGAGGCAGGCGCCATCTTGCGTAAAAGTCATCGCGACGCGATACCCGCGCGCCGCCCATTGCACAAGACGATTGCCACTTGGCATCGCGGCGACGGCATTGGGAGGCCCAAGCTTCACTACGATGGAGTCGTAGCTGTGTTGCGTCACGTCGCCAAGCTCTCGCATTTTTAGTTGCAGGGATCGGCCGCTGCCGCTGGATGATGCCGCTGACAAGATGATGCCGATGAAAACGATAAGACCAATAATGACTATTGCTGCCATTGTTCCGCCCCTGTTCAAGTGGCCGATCATACCTCGCATCATCGATCGATGCCGCACAATCAAGCGGCGCAAGGAGATATGGGGCGCGCTGCATCCGGCAGAAAGTGGGCGGAATTCGCCCACTTTAGGTGGTCGGGGTAACACATCCTTTGCCGCCGAAACTGCCGAAGTGTCCGGCGAATCAAAGCGCCGGATCAACGAACACCTCGCCCGCGCCGAAGCCCTGGGCGACGACCTGGACGAAGTAGTCGGAACCTCACTGGACAAAGGCGTCGAACTGGACGCACTGGCCCGCGCACGGCGGAGGGCAAAGCCAAGTATGCGGCGAACCTACCTGTCTAGGGGGTAGGGGGTGCAAATCTCTAGGTTGCATCGACTCTAGACCGGCTGTCCCCCTTTACTTTCACAAACCGTGACAATTTCAGGAAAACCGTGACAACACCCACACCCGCAATCCGATGGCGTGCCACCCGCTGCCAGCACTGCGGCCAGACGATGAGCTGGGCAAGCGTTCGCAAGACGTGCTCTGATCGCTGTCGGCAAGCTCTGAGCCGTGCAACGCGCCGAGCGCGCGCTAATCACGTCGATTGCGAGCAATAAAAAACCCCGCCGGAGCGGGGGCGTTGATTCGTATGTAACCGGTTTAGCGCGCAGTTACAGCGCGTCTAGCTCCGCACGCGTCTTTGCCGTCTTCCACGCCTCTGCTGTCGAGCTACTTCCATTTGGTGTATCGAATGTGATTTCGTCAACGTTTGCTAGCCACGCGGTCATGAGTGACTCTGCTGCACTCGCGGCATGCTTGTTGCGCTTCTTGAAATCCGAGTAAAGCGCCTTGCCTTTCTGCTCAGCATCGGCGACGCATGCAAGCACGTCGGACGCATCAGACTTGCCCTTGGCCGCGATGCTGTCCGACTGAGCTTCAAAGTTCTGTTGCGCGCTCTGCATTTGTTGCAGCATGTAATCTCTAGTTTCCCTGCTGCCATGCCCTATCCCGTAGACTTGGGAATCCATCTGTACCTTAAACTTCGCGGTCTTCAAATCCTGCACGCTTTTGAATTGAGCGTCTGCCTCAGCGCTAGATGCGGAACTCGCTTGATTTGCGCATGTATCACGCAAGCCAGAAAGACTAGCGGATAGATCGGTCAATCCGCTTTTCGATGCGCACATAGCAACAAATGGCGAAGTGAGTAACACCACACCCAACAACATCCGTTTCATGTCGTACCCCTTTGGTTGAGTTCGCCGAGTGTCGCGCCGCTTAGGCGCACGATCAAGCTGCGTTGGGGGTGGGTGAAGGCATATCACGCGGATACAGATCGATGTGGCTGTTCCACGGCAGCCTCAACCAGTCATAACGCGCGCTGATCGTGTCAAGGTTCCTATGCAAACGCATGCCTCCGATGTGCGGCCGCGCACGCGGCTGTTGGTGGAATGTTGGTCCGGATCGCCGCCACGGCCAGCGGCGAAGCTGCCAATCTACCCCCTACAAAAAGGGGCGCCCGCGAGCAGGTCAAGCGGCCAGCGGCTTGGCCGTCAATTGCAGACCCAGTGCGTGCATCACCTTTTGCACGGTGGCGAGGCGGGGTTGCGCATCGGCGCGAAGCGCCTTGTACAGCGCTTCGCGAGTCAACCCCGACGCCTTGGCAATGTCACTCATGCCGCGTGCGCGGGCCACCGTGCCGAGCGCTTGAGCCAGCGCGCCGGGGTCGTTTTCCTCAAGCACGATGGTCAGATATTCGGCGATGGCATTTTCGTCGTCGAGATATTCCGTCATGTCGAATTCTGGCAGTGCGGACGCCTTGATTTTCTTGGTCATGGTCTATTCCTCTACAGTGGCCGCCAGCTTGACGGCCTTGGCAATGTCGGCGGCTTGGGTGGACTTGTCGCCGCCGCCGAGCATCACGATCAACACCGAGCCCCGTTGCACGTAGTACATGCGCCAACCGGGGCCGTAATGCTCGCGCATCTCGAAGACACCCTGACCCACCGGCTTGACGTCGCCCAGGTGGCCGGCCTGCGCTTTTTCGAGGCGCCGGCCCAGCCGACGCTGCGTCATGCCATCCCGGATGCCGGCAAGCCAGTCGGTAAAGGCAGGGAGGGTGCGAACCGAGTACATGCCGGGATTGTAATCGTTCGATTACAAGCTGTCCATGATCCACGCCACCGGGCGCAGATTCACGCCGGCCCGGCAAGTGGCGCGAGTTTCGACCCGCGCTATGCAAATGGGTAGCTGTACGGGTAGCTGGATCGCAATTTGCCTTGGGAAGCATTGCTGCACAATGGGTGCGGTAGTCGTACCAGGATTACCGCGCCGTCTGAGTAAACCTCCCGTAGGAGCCCGCTCGCGGGCGATGCTTTCGCTCTGGATTTGCATTCAAAGCCCAAAGCATCGCCCGCGAGCGGGCTCCTACGGGAGGTTGCGGTGGCGTGCGAACGCCTCGAAGCGTTCGATCACCTCATCCACGCCGATCAGATCCATCACGCCGGGTCGTTCGATCTTGCTGCCCCATGCCAGTTCGCTGGCCGGCTTGCCCAGGTATTTGCGTGCCGCCGCGTCGTATTTGTTCACGCACCAGCGGCGGTCGGAATACGGGCCGGAGCGATCCGGGTTGCTGGCGGCATGCAGGCCCAGCACCCGGGTGCCGACCGCGTTGGCCATGTGCATCGGGCCGGAATCCGGCGCCAGCAGCAACTGCGTCCGGGCGAGCATGGCCAGCAACTGCTTGAGCGTGTCCTGGCCGGTGAAGTCCAGCGGCGCGCGCCGGCACGACGCCAGTATCGCATCGGCCATCGCGCGATCGGGCGCGGACGGCCCGCCGACCAGCGCCACCCGCCAGCCGCGTGCGGCTGCGTGATCGATCACCGCGGCATAGCGCTCGGCACGCCAGTTGCGCAAGGCATGACTGGACGTCGGACTGACCAGCAGAGTCGGTGTCACACCAGGCAATTGGGCAACTGCCCAGGCATGGGCCTGGTCGGGAATCGGGATCTCCCAGCGTACCTCGGTCTGTTTCAGGCCCAGCGGTTCGCAGAAACTGCCGATCGCATCGAGCACATGCTCGCCAGTGCGTGCGGGGATACGCTCGTTGATCACCAGACCGTGCAGGTCTTTCGAACGCGCGCGGTCGTAGCCGATGCGCCGCTCGGCCCTGATCCCAAAGCTGAGCAGGTTGGAACGCAGCGCCACCTGCATCTGCAGCAAGGCATCGAAACGTCGTCCGCGCACCGCCGCGTGCACCGCGCGCATGCCGGCCCAGCCCGCACGCTTGTCGAACGTGATGAACTCCACGCCGGGCAGGTCGCCGACCAGCTTGCGTTCGAGCGCGCCGACGATCCACGTCAGGGAGGCCTCCGGCCATGCCCGCTGCAAGGTACGCAGCAGCGGCACCACATGGGTGACGTCGCCGATGGCGGAAGTGCGCAGCAGGCAGATCGAGGCGGGGGCTGTCATCGGGCTTGGGCTAGAATCGCTGGAGAAGTGAACGGTAGCGAGGATCCGGCAGCACTGATGATGCAGGAACGAATACACAAAGACGTCGCCGGCACGATTCTGTTCGACGCCATGGCTGCGCCGCAAGTCGATCATGACTGGTTTGCGCCGGCGTATTGGCGTGAACGCGGCGCCTTGCGCACGCTGGCTGGCGGGCGCGGTGGCGTGGCGATTATCGCCAGCCCGGTCGGTGGGTGCGTGTTGCGGCATTATCGCCGCGGCGGCACCGTGGCGGCGCTGATGGACGATCGCTATCTGTGGACCGGTGCCGACCGCACGCGCCCGTTCGTCGAGTTCCGCCTGCTTGGCGAGATCGCCCGGCACGGCCTGCCGGCGCCGGCGGTGGTCGCTGCACGTTATGTCCGGCATGGCCTGTTCTACACTGCCGACCTGATCACCCGTCGCATCGCCGACGCCCACACGCTGGCCGAGTGTCTGGCGGCAGGGCGGCTGGACGAAACACTGGCGGCAGCGGTCGGCGAACTGGTGGCGCGCTTCCATCGTGCCGGCATCTGGCATGCCGACTTGAATGCGCACAATGTGCTGGTGACGCCGGGCGGGCTTTACCTGATCGACTTCGACCGCGGCCGGTTGCGTGCGCCGGCAACCGTGTGGCAGCGGGCCAACCTGCGCCGTCTGCGCCGTTCGCTGCTGAAACTCGGGGCGGCGGTGCAGGGCGAGGCCGGGTTCGGACAAACCGTGTGGCAGCCGCTGCTGGAACGCTACGGGCGTACATTGGGCGCATGAACTGGCATCTGCATTTTCTTGGCGTGGGGGCGTCGCATGCGGTGGAGCTTGGATCTTCCGCCGCGGTGCTCGAGCGTGACGGCGAGCCCGTGCTGCTGATCGACTGCGGCCCCGACACGCTCGATCGTTACATGGCGGCCTACGATGCATTGCCGCCGGCGTTGTTCATCACGCATACCCACATGGATCACGTGGCCGGGCTGGAGCGGTTGTTTTTCAAACTGTGGTTCGACGAACGCCTGCGCGGTCGCACCAAGGTCTTCGTGCACGCCGCGCTGCTGCCATGGCTGCAGATGCGGGTGGCCGATTATCCCGGTGCGCTGGCCGAGGGCGGCGTCAACTACTGGGAAGCGTTCCGCCTGTTGCCATGCACACGCGGCTTCTGGCTGGACGGACGGTGGTTCGACGTGTTCGCTACGCGCCACCACGTGCCCGCCACGTCATACGGGCTCGCGCTGGCCGGCAGCTTCGTCTACACCGGCGACACCCGGCCGATCCCCGAGGTGCTGGCGCAACATGCCGGCGGCAACGAATGGATCGCGCACGATTGCAGCCTGGTCGGCAATCCCTCGCATACCGGCATCGACGACATCGAACGCGAATACGCCGCCGCCGTGCGTTCACGGCTGGTGCTGTACCACTACGGCAGCGCTGCCGATGGCGCGGCACTGGTCGCGCGCGGGTATCGCATCGCCGCTGCCGACAGCCGGATTGCCCTGGCCGAACCGTCCGCACCGAGAGCCGACGCAGGTTGAATCGGCCATCGACCCGTGGTAGGAGCCCGCTTGCGGGCGATGCTTTGCTTTCGGGACTCGGGACTCGCAAGAGCATCGCCCGCAAGCGGGCTCCTACAAGAGGGCCTTTCCTTGCCTGTATCCGGGCCAGCCGCTATCCTTCCGCTTCTTTGCCGGGTTGGGTTGCCCGACAAAGGTGGTTTCAAGATGTGGAGAGGTGTCCGAGTGGCTGAAGGAGCACGCCTGGAAAGTGTGTATACGGCTTATCCCCGTATCGCGGGTTCGAATCCCGCCCTCTCCGCCAGTTTTTGAGTGATGCGACGGCCCGCCAGGCTGGCGCAGTAACGAAACCAGCAAGCGCATCGCTTGCCGTCTATGGTGGCCCCGTCGGTCCCCCCGCGACGATAGTTCGCAAACTCCGCCAGGTCCGGAAGGAAGCAACGGTAGCGAATGATTCGGGTGCCGGGGTGTGGCTGGCGGGGCCGCCGCCTTTTCGGGCCATCCATCATCGCCCACAGGGTGGGCTCCTACCGAAACCCCCGCCGACTTGGCACAATCGCCTTTCGCCCCAAGGTAATTGCAGATGTCTTATCAGGTACTCGCACGCAAGTGGCGCCCGCGCAAGTTTGCCGAGCTGGTCGGGCAGGAACACGTGGTGCGCGCGCTGACCAATGCGCTGGACACCGGCCGCATGCATCATGCCTATCTGTTCACCGGTACTCGTGGCGTCGGCAAGACCACCATCGCGCGCATCTTCGCCAAGTCGTTGAACTGCGAGCGCGGGCAGTCGGCCGATCCGTGCGGCGAGTGCGCGGTGTGCACCGCGGTGGACGAAGGCCGCTTCGTCGACTTGCTGGAGATCGACGCGGCCAGCAACACCGGTGTAGACGATGTGCGCGAGGTGATCGAGAACGCGCAGTACGCACCGTCACGCGGGCGCTTCAAGGTGTACCTGGTCGATGAGGTGCACATGCTGTCGAAGAACGCGTTCAACGCGTTGCTCAAGACGCTGGAAGAGCCGCCGCCGCACGTGAAGTTCCTGCTCGCCACCACCGACCCGCAGAAGCTGCCGGTGACGGTGCTGTCGCGCTGCCTGAAGTTCAATCTGAAGCGGCTGCTGCCGGAACAGATCTCCGGCCAGATGCGGCACATCCTGGGCGCGGAAAACATCGCCTATGAAGACAGTGCGATCGCCGAACTGGCGCGCGCCGCCGATGGCTCGTTGCGCGACGGCCTGTCGCTGCTCGACCAGGCGATCGCCTACGGCGGCGGCGCGTTGCAGGCGGACGACGTGCGCACGATGCTGGGCAGCGTGGCCCGCGGACAGGTGCTGGGCGTGCTCGACGCACTGGCGGCCGGCGATGGCGAACGGCTGCTGGCCGAATGCACGCAGATCGCCTCGTACTCGCCGGATTTCGGCGGCGTACTGGACGATCTGGCCGGCGTGCTGCATCGCCTGCAGCTGATCCAGCTGATCCCAGGTTACCGGACGGACGAAGACAGCGACGACGACAACGCCCTGACCGCGCTGGCCGAACGGATCACGCCCGAAGACGTGCAGCTGTATTACCAGATCGCCACCTCGGGCCGTCGCGATCTGGCGCTGGCGCCGGATGCGCGTACCGGTTTCGAGATGGCGCTGTTGCGCATGCTGGCGTTTCGTCCCGGCGATGGCGCATCCGGTGCACATGCCGAGCGGCCTGTCGCCAGTCGTGCAACGCAGCCATCGGTGGCGCAGCGATCCGGCGCGGTGGCGCAGGAGCGCCAGACCAGCCATCCGCCCGCGCCCGCGCTTGCTGCACCGGCGCCGGAGCGTGCCGTCGCCGAGATCAAGGCGCCGGTGGCGCTGGACGCCAACGGCTTGCCGAACTGGGAAGCCTTGATCGAACGCGCCGGCCTGCGTGGCCCGTTCGGCCTGCTGGCGCAGAATGCGGTGCTGCGCGAACGCGATGGCCAGACCCTGGTGCTCGCGCTGCAGCCGGCACACATGAGCCTCGCGGTGGAGCCGATGGTGAGCCAGATGGAGGAGCGCATCGGCCAGGCGCTCGGCGAGCGCATTCGGCTGCGCTTCGTCGGCAACAACCAGGGTTCCGCGGCGCAGACCCCGGCAGCCCGCGCCGCGCAGGTGCGCGACGCGGCGCAATCGGCCGCCGAGCAGGCGATCGATGGCGACCCGCTGGTGCAATCCCTGAAACGTGAACTGGGTGCGCGCGTGGTGCCGCAATCCGTCAAACCCTTTGCCAGTGATCCCGGAGCCGTGTGATGAGAGGACAGATCGGTCAACTGATGCAGCAGGCCCAGCGCATGCAGGAAGACATGAAGCGTGCGCAGGAAGAAATCGCCAAGCTGGAAGTCACCGGCAGCGCCGGTGGTGGCCTGGTCAGCGTGGTGATGACCGGCGCGCATGAGGTGCGCCGGGTGCAGATCGACCGGCAGATGTTTGCCGACGACCCGGAAATGGCCGAGGATCTGGTGGCCGCCGCGATCAACGATGCGGTGAACAAGGTGGCCGAAACCAGCAAGGAAAAACTGGGCGGCGTCACCGCCGGGATGAACCTGCCGGCCGGTTTCAAGTTGCCCTTCTGATGCCGTAGGAGCGCACCCTGCGCGCGATGCCGTAGGAGCGCGCTTGCGCGCGATGCTCTTGTCGATGAACGTCCGCAAAGAGCATCGCGCGCAAGCGCGCTCCTACAAAAGTCGTTCCACAAGGCTAACGAGACGAACATGAGCGGTTCCTCCCTCCTCGCCGAATTGATCGAAGCGCTACGCTGCCTGCCCGGCGTGGGCAGCAAGAGCGCCCAGCGGATGGCCTTCCATTTGCTGGAGCGCGAGCGCGAGCGGGGATTGAAACTGGCCAGCGTGCTGGAGCAGGCGATGCGTCGCATCGGCCACTGCAGCCAATGCCGCAATTTCAGCGAGGAACCCTTGTGCTCGCTATGCGCCAGCGCCAGCCGCGAGCGCAAGCTGCTTTGTGTCGTGGAGTCGCCGACCGACCTGGCGGCGATCGAACAGGCGACCGGCTATCGCGGCCAGTATTTCGTGCTGATGGGGCGGCTGTCTCCGCTCGACGGCATGGGGCCGGAGGAGCTGGGCCTGCAGCAGTTGGCCCGGCGCCTTGGCGAAGGCGAGATCGAGGAGCTGATCATCGCCACCAATCCGACCGTGGAAGGCGAGGCGACGGCGCATTACCTGGCGCAATTGGCACGTGCCGGCGGCGTGCGGCCGACCCGGCTGGCCCACGGCGTGCCGTTGGGTGGCGAGCTGGAATATGTCGATCGGGGCACGCTGGCGCACGCCTTCGGCGGCCGGCAATTGCTGGATTGATGCACTACGGAATTGATTCAGTACTGGTTTGATTCACTACCGGGGAACCGTCATGAGCGACACGATTTTCAGCAAGATCATCCGCCGCGAAATTCCGGCCGACATTGTCTACGAGAGCGATGAGGTGCTGGCCTTCCGCGACCTGAACCCGCAGGCGCCGGTGCATGTGCTGTTCATTCCGAAGCGGGAGCTGGCCACGCTCAACGATGCCGGCCAGACGGACGCGCTGTTGCTCGGCCAACTGCTGCTGGCTGCCGCCGACTATGCGAGGCGGGAGGGTTTCGCCGAGCAGGGTTACCGCACGGTGGTCAACTGCAACGAGGATGGCGGGCAGACCGTGTTTTATCTGCATGTGCACCTGCTGGCCGGTCGCCGGATGCACTGGCCGCCGGGTTGAACCCCGTGCACGTACGGGGTTCCCATCCATGAAAAATGCCGGCGAACTGCCGGCGTTTTTCATCGAACTGCCAGTGCGTGCCCTCAATAGGGATAACCCCACGGCCCGCCCCAATACGGATACCCCCACGGGCCGTAGTAGCCCGGGCCCCAGCCCGGCCCCCAGAACGGGTCATAGAAACCCGGTGGGTAACGCACCTCGATGGGCCGCTTCGGCCACAGATAGATCACATCGGCTTCCACCCGCGGATAGGCATAGTCGTACTGGCCCACTTTCTGCGACACCGTGCCGTGCAGCGTGCCGGTGACCGTCAGTTCGCGGCCGCGGACGAATACTTCCGGGTCGTAGAAGCCATCGTGGCAGGCGACGAAGCGGCCCTGGGTTTCGCCCGAGGTGCCGGCTTTCGGGCGCGCCTGATTGTCCAGCGGGTGTGACAGCACGTAGAAGCAGGTCTGCTGCGGGCCCGGCACGGTCTTGATGATCTCGCCGCCCCAGCGCACACGGGCGCCGCCGGCGCCACCCTCCTGTGCGCTGGATGTGGTTATGTCGGTATAGGTGCCTTCCAGCGGCTTGGGTATCGTTGCGCATCCACCCAACAGGGCGATGGCTGCGGCAAGGGCAAGGGGGTGGTACAGAGACATGGCTGTTTCTCCATCATGGGCGACGACAGGAGCCGTCGTGTCGGCTTTCATTTGACCACACTGGCGACCCGGAAATTCCCTGCGGCGCGTCGAAAGGCACGCAATGATTCAGTCGGCGGTTCATCCTGAGCGTAGCGCAGCTCCAGGTAACACTTCATCAATGCAGCAAGCTCCTCGCGTTGTGCCGGCAGCGCGCGTGCGGCGCGATGCAGGTAATGCTGCGGACCTTCGCCGGGGCGGCGGACAATACCCTTGCGTGCCAGCTTGCGCTCGATCCCGCGCAGGGCGTCACGCAGCGGATCGCCTGGTTGTCGTCGCAACAACGCCCAGGCCATGCCGATCGCGACGAACAACGCGCTGCTGACCGCCAGCAGCACGCCCAGTGTTGCCGTATCGGTATCGCGGATGCCGAACGGGGTCAGCAGGCCACGCTGGCGCAGCGAATCAAACCCTATAACGCCCTGGTCCCACCAGCGGTTGACGATGTCCCAGCGATTGCGCAGAGCTTGCAGCCAGTCGCCGCGATACCAGGCCAGCTGATCGCCTGCGGCGGCCGCCGCACCCAGCGTGACCCGTTCCGGACGCGCCGCGGCGGTGGGGTCGACGCGCACCCAGCCGCGCCCGGCCAGCCACACCTCGCTCCACGCATGGGCATCGGAGTTGCGCACCAGCAGGTAGTGGCCGAGCTTGTTCCAGTAGCCGCCCTGGTAACCGGTGACCACGCGCGCCGGGATGCCGGCGTCGCGCATCAGTACGGTGAATGCCGAGGCATAGTGTTCGCAGAAACCCTCGCGGGTGGAGAACAGGAAGTCGTCCACGGCATCGCGCCCGAGCGGGGCCGGCGCCAACGTGTAGCGGAAGCCGTGGTTGTGGAACAGCGACAAGGCGGCCTGCACGATCGCGGCATCGTCGCTGCCGTAGTGTTGCCGCCACCGGAGGGCCAGCGCACGGGTGCGCGGATTGAAGCTGGCCGGCAGGCGCAGGCCCAGACGGCGCGAGCGGGCGTCCAGCGTGGGCTGCAACCGGTAGTGCAGCGCCGAACGCAGCCGATAGCCGAGCGGGTCGTTCACCGGCTTGTCGGCCAGCACTTCGCGATCCGGCTGCAACTGCGCTTGCGCCGGTGCGGCCAGCGGCATGTCGAGGGTCGGCAGCATCCGCCGATGGGTCGGCTCCAGGCTGATCCGGTAGCCGATTGCGCCGCGGGCCTCGACAGGTGCCGGCACTCCGGGATGCCTGGTGGCAAGGTAATGCCAGCTGCGGCCGTCGTAATCCCACATCACATAGGCGCGGAAGTAGCGCAGGTCCGGTGCCGGCGGCGCGCCGTCGAAGCTCACCCGCAGCGCGGGATGGTCGTCGATCAGCAGCTCGGTGAAGTTGCCCGGCGACATGCTGTCGCTGAGCCCGGTGCGAGCTTCGTCGGGCGCGGGGGCTCCCCACAGCGGGCTGTCCAGCCGCGGCACCAGCATGAACGCGAACAGGGTCAGCGGCAGTGCCGCCGCCAGCAAGGCCAGGCTGGGCAGCAGGGTCCGCGGCAGGCTGGCCGGCAGCTGCGCCGGCTCCAGCGCGCGCAGGGTGGCCAATGCCGGCAGCAAGCCCAGTGCGACCATGATCGTGGCAAGCAGTCCCTGATCGAACAGCAGTGCGGCCATCAGCGCGAAACAGGCGAAGCTGATGCCGACGCGCACATCGCGTGAGGTTTCGGTCTCCAGCAGCTTCAGGACCAGCAGGCCGATCGCCAGTGCCGCGCCTGGCGCACGCCCGAAGATGCTGCCGTAGCTGACGATCACCGCCAGTGTCAGCAACGCCAGCAGCGGCAGCTTGAGCCAGCGCGGGACCTGGCCGATGCGTTGCCGCCGTTGCCACCAGCGCCAGCCCAGAAGGATGGCCAGGGTAACGCTCAGCCACCACGGCAGGTGCGGCACATGCAATGCGAGCACCAGCGCCATGGTCAGGCTGAGCAGGTCGAAGGCACGATCGTCGATTGGCGGTGCGGCGGTTTTCCGGTGCGGTGGCGGCATCGTCATGGCATGCACGCCAGGGCGTTCATGCAGCGCGCGTAATGCAGCGGTCCGCTACCCGCCGGGATGTCGGTGCCGGGCAGCCACAGGCTGCAGTTGCGTCGCTGGGCCTGCGCCTCGCCCAGCCAGCGCGCCAGCCGGGCGATGCGTGCCTCGTTGCCCATGCCGTGCAACTGACGCCAGTCCAGCTGCCAGTGCGGGCGGCTTTGCGGTTGTTCGAAATCCTTTACCAACAGGCTGTGGTGATGCGCGCTGGCTTTCCAGGCGATCTGCCGCTGCGGGTCGCCGACGCGGTAATCGCGCAGCGCGGCCAGTTCATCGCCTTGATGCAGGCGCAGGTGCCGGGCATCGTCGGCAACGGCGTGCGGCGGTGGCCCGGACAGTTCCGGACGCGGCCACACCAGTACCGATGGGTCGGGATGCAGCCAGCTCCATGCGCGGAACAGGCCCAGCGGCCAACTGCTCCACACGCGCAGCCGCGGCAGCGCCTGCCAGCCGCGCTGTGTCGTGGGCAAGGTCAGCTTCACATTTGCCGTCGTGGCGTTGGCGTCGAGCGCGAATGCCGTCGACGCGTGACCCAGGTCGAGGCGGATCGCCTGGCGCGGGCGGCTGGAGTCGAACGCCAGCGTGAGTTCGATCGGCTCGCCGGCGATGGCGTGGCCGGCGCGGATATGCGCGAGGCGCAAACCGTCGAGGCTGCGAAACGCCACCAGCATGCTGGCGGCACTGGCGGCGCCGAGCAGGCAGACAAGCAGCAGCGCGGCATTGTTGGCGTAGTTCAACGCGCCGACCAGCATCACCAGCAGCAGCACGGAAAAGCCGAGGCCGAAGCCGGTCGGAACGATGTAGATGCGCCGCCGATGCAGCTCGATCGGCAGGTTTTCGCTGCGGCGGTAGCGGGTGAGCGCCGGCAGCCGGCCTTCGGCCCACGCTTGCAGGCGCTGCAGCATGCCGTGCATCAATCCACCGCCACCTCGGCCAGCAACTGCCGCGCCAGCGCGTCGCCGTTGCCGCCGCGTGCCGACAGCAGACGATGCGCGGCCAGCGGCACGAACAGCGCCTGGATGTCCTCCGGCAGCACGTGGCTGCGGCCGTTGAGCAAGGCCCACGCGCGCGCCGCGCCGAGCAGGGCCAGGCCGGCGCGCGGCGACAGGCCCACGCGGATTTCGCCATGCCGGCGACTGGCGCCGAGCAATGCCTGCAGGTAATCGAGCAGGGCCGTGCTGGCGGTGATGCTCTGCGCCTGCCGATGCAGCGCGAGCAGCGCCGCGCCGTCGAGCTGCGGGGTCAGCTGGGCCAGCAGGTCGCGGCGGTCGCTGCCGGTGAGCAGGGCGCGTTCGGCCGTCGCATCCGGGTAGTCCAGCGACAAGCGCAGCATGAAGCGATCGAGCTGCGAGTCGGGCAGCGGAAAGGTGCCGTTGAGATCGAGCGGGTTCTGCGTGGCGACCACGAAGAACGGCTGCGCCAGGGCATGGGTCTGGCCGTCTACGGTGACCTGGTTCTCGGCCATCGCCTCCAGCAGCGCGCTTTGCGTCTTCGGGCTGGCGCGGTTGATTTCGTCGGCCAGCAGCAGGCCGGTGAAGATCGGTCCGGGATGAAACCGGAACTGGCCGGTTTCGCGTTCGTACACGCTGACCCCGATGATGTCCGACGGCAGCAGGTCGCTGGTGAATTGCACGCGCTGGAAATCCAGTGCGAAGGTCGCGGCCAGCGCGTGCGCCAGGGTGGTCTTGCCGACGCCGGGCACGTCTTCGAGCAGCAGGTGGCCGCCGGCGATCAGGCAGGCGAAGGCCAGTTTCACCTGACGCGGCTTGCCCAGCAGCACCCGGTTGACCTGGGCCATCGCGGCGGTCAGGCGCTGCTGCAGGTTCTCGTCACGCGGCTGGGTGATGGCGGACATGGGCTCTGGGTGATCGTCGTGGAAGGGGCGGGTGGGCGCGCCGGCATGGCCGCCGTGTCAGTGTAGCGTTCGGTTTCCGTTGTTGGCGAACCGGAAGGTTGCCGGGCTCGCCGTTGTGCGATGTCCGCGGCCATGGCGTAGGAGCGCACCCTGTGCGCGAATGTTCTTTGCGGGCATACGGGTATTCGACAAGAGCATTCGCGCACAGAGTGCGCTCCTACGAGTGCCGGGGCCGGGCTATTCGAGATTCCCTTGCGCCTGCTCCGATCAGGGCAGCGCGACGCCGCACTCGCGCAGCAATCTTGCCAGGGCGATCAACGGCAATCCGATCAGCGCGCTGGGATCGTGGTTGTCGATGGCCTCGAACAGGCTGATGCCGAGTCCCTCGCACTTGAAACTGCCGGCGCAATCGAGCGGTTGCTCGCGTTCGACGTAGCGGGCGATCTCCGCGCTGTCCAGGTGGCGGAAACGCACGCGGGTGTGATCGACGTGGGTATGCCGGCGGCCGTCGCGCGTGTCGAGCAGGCACAGTGCGGTATGGAACTGCACTTCGCGCCCCGAGCTTGCCTTCAGCTGGGCGCGGGCGCGTTCGGGCGTGCCGGGTTTGTCGAGGATCAGCCCGTCGAGCTCGGCGACCTGGTCGGAGCCGATCACCAGCGCGTCGCGCAAACCCTCCGCCGCGGCATCGGCCTTGGCGATGGCCAGTCGCAGCGCGCGTGCCGGAGCTGTTTCATGCGGCAAGGGGGTCTCGTCGGTGCCGGGCGCGCATTGCTCGAAATCCGCGCAAAGCCGGCGCAGCAGTTCGGCGCGGTAGCGCGAGGTGGAGCCCAGCACCAGCCGAACTGGCATCGGTCGTGCTGGAATCATGTGTCGGGTTCGCGGCGGATGTGTTCGTTCATGGCGCTGTCCAGATCGTGCTGGGCCTTGGTGAGCGCCTGCAGCAGCGGCTGCAGGCGCTCGCGGGTGTCGTGCATCGAAAGGGCGGCCTGGTCCAGTTCGAGCCGACTGGCATGCCCGGCCTGATCGCGGATCCACAGGCGTTGCTGCAGCAGCGCGCGCAGTCCGGCATCGATCGCATGCTGCGCGCCCTGTTCACTGGCGGCGGGCAGGTCCGGGTTCAGCGAGATCACGGCGTGCGCCTGCTGCAGGCCCGCCCGGCAGGTCTTGAGGTCCGCCTCGAGCCGATCGGCCATGTCAAGCAGTCTCCGCAGGCTGGCTGTGTATTGTGCCTGGTGCCAGCGCAGCCGCAATGTCCAGCCGACCATCACAACCAGCAACACCAGCAACCCGACTGTGCCGAGCCTCAGATAGTCATTCACGGGAGATCGATTCAGTGGTCGAGGAATTCAGTCTGCCGCATGGATGCCCGATCAGGCAAAATGAGCTGCCGAACCGGGCGGCCCCGGATGCTGCATTGATGCTTGCCTGGCCATGCCGGTTGACTTCAGGTGGTCTGAAACCTAAAATTCCGTGATTATGTCCGTGACACTGCCAGAGTCCGTGGACGCTTGGCGCATGGTTTCGGCGCGGCGTTCGTTTGAAGGAATGCTGCCTATCGCGGCCATGACCCGCTTGTGCGAGACGCTGGCGAATACCGATGGAACGGTACGGTTCGAGCTGGATTTCGGGCATGACAGTCTTGGTACGGACTACCTCGACGTGCATGCCGAGGCGTCCCTCACGCTGATCTGCCAGCGGACATTGGAACCGTTCGCATGGCCGGTCGTGGTGCATACGAGGCTTGGCCTGATCAGGCTGGAGCGCGATGAGGCCGGCCTGCCGCCAGACTGCGAACCGCTGCTGGTGGCCGAGCATGGCCGGTTGAATCCGGTCGAGGTGATTGAAGACGAATTGCTGCTGGCGCTGCCGCTGGTTCCGGTCAACCCGGACAGCAGCTTGCCCGATGAAGTGACAGGCCACGAACCGGGACAGGCTTCCACCGGCGAGGAGCACAACGAAAATCCGTTTGCGGTTTTGCGCGAACTGAAGAAATAACCACCGCCCTGGGTCGTCCGATCCAGGTCATGCCGATCCAGATCATACCGATTCAGATCATCAAGCTTCAGCTGGAGAAATATCATGGCAGTTGCCAAGAGCCGCCGTACCCCATCCACCCGTGGCATGCGCCGTTCGCATGACGCGTTGCAGACTGTACAGCTGTCCACCGATCCGACCAGTGGTGAGGTGCATCTGCGCCACCACGTCACCAAGGACGGCTACTATCGCGGCAAGAAAGTCATCGAGACCAAGGGTGCGGTGTCGGTGGAGGATTGATCGTTTTCGTGGAATCCCGGGGATTCCCGGGGTACGATCGGCAAGACGGCGCGGCGACGCGCCGTTTTGCGTTGAGGGACGCCGCAACGTTTAGCCTACCTCCCGTTTCTGTTGATGGATAGTTGAATGGCCCAGATTTATGCCCGCATCATCGCCACCGGCAGTGCGTTGCCCGAGCGTGTAGTAACCAACGCCGACCTGGAAAAGATCGTCGATACCACCGATGAGTGGATCCAGAGCCGTACCGGTATCCGCGAGCGCCACATCGCCGCTGACGGCGAGACCACCGGCGATCTGGCGTTGCGTGCCGCGCAGAACGCACTCGAAGCCGCCGGCGTCAAGGCATCCGAGCTCGACCTGATCATTCTGGGCACGACCACGCCGGACATCATCTTTCCGTCCACCGCCTGTCTGGTGCAACACCGTCTTGGCGCCAACGGCTGCGCGGCGTTCGACGTGAATGCGGCCTGTTCCGGCTTCGTCTATGCGCTGGGCATCGCCGACAAGTTCATCCGCAGCGGACAGTCGAGGAAAGTGCTGGTGATCGGCGCCGAAACGCTGACCCGGATGGTCGACTGGACCGAGCGCGAAACCTGCGTGCTGTTCGGCGACGGTGCCGGAGCGGTGGTGCTGGAGGCTTCCAGCGAACCGGGCATCTACGCCACCTGCCTGCATGCCGACGGCGGCCACAAGGATCTGCTGTACAACCCGGTCGGCGTATCGGTCGGCTTCACCGACGAGCCGAACCACGGCGTACGCATCCACATGGCCGGCCGCGAAGTGTTCAAGGTCGCGGTCAAGACGCTCGACTCGCTGGTTGACGAAACCCTGCGGGCCGCTGGCATGCAGGAGTCGGATATCGACTGGCTGATTCCCCACCAGGCCAATCTGCGGATCATCCACGCGACCGCCAAGCGGCTGAACATGCCGATGGAACGGGTCATCGTGACCGTCGACAAGCATGCCAACACCTCGTCCGGGTCGGTGCCGCTGGCGCTCGATTACGCCGTACGCTCGGGCAAGGTGCAGCGCGGCCAGAACCTGCTGCTGGAGGCATTCGGCGGTGGCTTCACCTGGGCCTCGGCGATGCTGCGATACTGACCGGACGGGCTGCGCGGGCTCTCGACGATGCCGCCTGCGAGGCGGTACCGTCGTTTGCCGAGCCGGGAAATTCTGAATACAGCTGCGCATGGGGGGCGATGCTGGCACCATGACGGTTTTCGTCGATGGAGTTCGCTGACCCATGAGTTCCGCTTCCGCATCGCTCGCTTTCGTTTTCCCCGGCCAGGGCTCGCAATCGGTCGGCATGCTGGCTGAACTGGCCGCCGCGCATGCCGAAGTGCAGACGACTTTCGCCGAGGCATCGCAAGGTGCCGGGCTCGACCTGTGGAATCTGTGCGTGCACGGGCCGGAGGGCGAGCTCAATCGCACCGAAAACACGCAGCCGGCACTGCTGGCCGCGAGCGTGGCGACATGGCGGGTCTGGCAGAAACTGGACGGTGCGCAACCGGCGCAGCTGGCGGGCCACAGCCTGGGCGAATACAGCGCGCTGGTGTGCGCGGGCGCACTGTCGCTGCATGATGCGGCGGCACTGGTCGCCGAGCGCGGCCGCCTGATGCAGGCGGCCGTACCCGTCGGCGTCGGCGCCATGGCGGCGATTCTCGGCGGCGACGAAGCGCAGATCGCTGCGGTATGCGAAGAGGTTGCGCAAGGGCAGGTGGTGGCCCCGGCCAACTTCAACTCGCCGGGCCAACTGGTGATTGCCGGCCACGCCGAAGCGGTGGATCGCGCGCTCGCACGGCTGGCCGAGCTGGGCGTGAAGAAGGCGATCAGGCTGGCCGTCTCGGTACCGTCGCACTGCGCCTTGATGCGCGATGCCGCCGAGCGGCTGGGCGAACGGATGGCCTCGGTCCACTGGCAGTTGCCGTCGATGCCGGTGGTGCAGAACGCGGAGGCACGCAGTTACGGCACGGTGGAGGAAATCCGTGGCGCGCTGCAGCGGCAGCTTTACCTGCCGGTGCGCTGGAGCGCGTGCGTGCAGGCGCTGGCCGCCGCCGGCGCCACACGCATTGCCGAGTGCGGGCCGGGCAAGGTACTGGCCGGCCTGATCAAGCGCATCGACCGCACGATCGATGCGCGCGCGATCGGCACGCCGGGCGAGATGGATGCCGTGCGCGGCGACTGGATGTGATCGGTGCCTGGCGGCGCGGTCGACCCGAGTCCGGCCGGCTGCGCAATGCGTGAATTCCCCTTAGTGAACTTCAGGAACCCATTCAGATGAGCAACACACTGCAAGGCGAAATCGCGCTGGTCACCGGCGCCAGCCGCGGCATCGGCGCGGCGATTGCCGACGAACTGGCGGCGCTGGGCGCCACCGTGATCGGCACGGCGACCAGCGGGGCCGGCGCGATGGCGATCGGCGAGCGGCTGGCGGCGCACGGTGGCCACGGGCGCGTGCTGGATGTCACCGACGGCGCTGCAGTCGATGCGCTGGTCGAGGGCATCGGCAAGGAATTCGGTGCGGTCTCGATCCTGGTCAACAACGCCGGCATCACCCGCGACCAGCTGTTGCTGCGGATGCGCGAGGAGGACTGGAACGCGATCCTGGACACCAACCTGAGCTCGGTCTATCGCACGTCCAAGGCGGTGATGCGCGGCATGATGAAGGCGCGCAAGGGGCGGATCATCTCGATCGCCTCGGTGATCGGGCTGACCGGCAACCCGGGCCAGTCGAACTATGCCGCCGCCAAGGCCGGCATCATCGCGTTCTCCAAGTCGCTGGCACGCGAGATCGGCACGCGCGGGATCACCGTCAACGTGGTGGCGCCGGGCTTCATCGACACCGACATGACCCGTGCGCTGCCCGAGCAGTCGAAGCAGGCGTTGCTGGGGCAGATCGCGCTGGGCCGGCTCGGTGAGGTGGCCGATGTCGCCAAGGCGGTGGGTTTCCTGGCCTCGCCGGCGGCGGCGTACATCACCGGCGAAACCCTGCACGTCAACGGCGGGATGTACATGGCGTAAGGCCTGGCAGCCTGTCGGACTTTGTTCGGCCGGGCTGCGAATCCGTCTGTGCGGTCCACTATCGGCCGCTTCGCCGACCGGTAGAACCGCAATGGGCCGGCAAGAAGCAGTCGGGTTCCGTGCTCACACAGCCGAATTCTCGCCTCGACCACCAAAGCCCGACAGGCTGCTAGCGGCGCGGTTGTCGCCAGCGGGCGCGTTTTAGGCGACAATTACACTTTCGCGTCGGCCTTGATGGCCGGCACTGGGGCATCCCCGCCGTAGCAACACCGGTGGAGCATGGCGGCCTCCGGGCTTAGCCACTACAATGCCGACGGCCTTTTGCAGGCATCCGTCGGCACAGACAAACACAACTCCTTACGAGGTATGGGCAACATGAGCACCATCGAAGAGCGCGTCAAGAAAATCGTCATCGAACAGTTGGGCGTGAAAGAAGATGAAGTCACGGCGAATGCTTCGTTCGTGGACGATCTGGGCGCAGATTCGCTGGACACGGTGGAACTGGTGATGGCGCTCGAGGAGGAATTCGAAACCGAGATTCCCGACGAAGATGCCGAGAAGATCACCACCGTGCAGCAGGCCGTCGATTACATCAAGGCCCACTCCAAGGACTGAGCGGACGCGGCTGGTCGATCCTGGACGATGCCGTCCCGAATGGATCGATCGGTGATGGGTCGGCGCGTCTCCCTGTGTCGGTTCATGCCCACGTCCCTATCGAACGCTGCGCCGATGAGGCGCAGTTTTCGTTTCTGCAATTTGTAACGTCCGATCCCGTATGGTGGGCAGCGTGCGCGCCCTGTCGAATCGGATGACGTGTTCGCGGCCAGTGTCGCGAAACACCTGCCGGCAGCGGCAGTTTCACGGAATCACGAAGGAAGACCAGCATGAGCAAACGACGCGTGGTAGTGACTGGCATGGGTATCATTTCACCGGTCGGCAACGACATCGCCACCGCCTGGGGGAATATTCTCAAGGGCGTCAGCGGCATCGGTCCGGTGACCCACTTCGACACGACCGGGTATGCCACGCGCATCGCCGGGCAGGTGCGGGATTTCGATCCGGCCCAGTGGATGGCGGCCAAGGACGTCAAGAAGATGGATCCGTTCATCCACTACGGCGTCGCCGCCGGCACCCAGGCGCTGCGTGACTCCGGACTGGAAGTGACCGAGGCCAACGCGCCGCGCATCGGGGTGGCGATCGGTGCCGGCATCGGCGGCCTGTACACGATCGAAGCCACCACGCTGGAGCTGGCTGCGAAGGGTCCACGCCGGGTCTCGCCGTTCTACGTGCCCAGCTCGATCATCAACATGGTGTCGGGCCAGCTGTCGATCATGTTCGGCCTGAAGGGCCCGAACATCGCTTGCGTGACCGCATGCACCACGGCGACCCACAACATCGGTCTGGCCGCCCGCATGATCGAGCATGGCGACGCCGACGCGATGATTGCCGGCGGTGCCGAGTTCGCCACCACCGGCACCGCGATGGCCGGGTTCTGCTCGGCCAAGGCGATGTCCACCCGCAACGACGACCCGACCCGGGCCAGCCGCCCGTGGGACAAGGATCGCGACGGCTTCGTGCTGTCTGACGGTGCCGGCGTGCTGATGCTGGAAGAGTACGAACAGGCCAGCGCGCGCGGTGCCCGCATCTACGCCGAACTGGTCGGTTTCGGCATGAGCGGCGACGCGTTCCACATGACCGCGCCGAGCGAAGGCGGCGAGGGTGCGGCGCGCTGCATGCGCAACGCGCTGAACGATGCCCGCCTCGATCCGGCCGACGTGCAGTACGTGAATGCGCACGGCACCTCCACGCCGCTCGGCGATCTGGGCGAAGTGCTGGCGGCGAAGGCGGTCTTCGGCGAGCACGCCTGGAAGCTGGCGATGAGTTCGACCAAATCGGTGACCGGCCACCTGCTGGGTGCGGCCGGCGGGGTCGAGGCGATCTTCACGATACTGGCGTTGCGCGATCAGGTGCTGCCGCCGACCATCAACCTGGACGAACCCGGCGAAGGCTGCGACCTGGACTTCGTGGCGAACACGGCACGCGGCGCGAAACTCGACGTGGCGCTCTCCAATTCGTTCGGCTTTGGCGGCACCAACGGCACGCTGGCATTCCGCCGCATCTGAGCGTGGCCTGCCAGCGCCGGGTTCTTGCCGGTCGGCGTGATCTGCTCGCGCCGGCCGCGGCCTTTCCGCAACGCTATCCGTGTCTGCTCGAAAGCGTGGTGCGCGGCACCGCGCAGGCACGCTACGACATCCTGTTCGCCTTCCCGCGGGATCGGCTTGCGTTGTACGCCGATGGCTGTTTGCACGATGCTGCCGGGCGGGTGCGCGATGGGCGTTTCCTCGATGCGCTGGACCGCGCCTGGCAGGCCGAACGGCAACCGCAAGGCGGCGACGACGGACTGCCCTTCCATGGTGGCTGGGTCTTGCTGCTGGCGTACGAGCTGGCCGGCGAGATCGAGCCCACGCTGCGGCTGCGGCCTTCAGCGACCTTGCCGGTGGCGCTCGCCTTGCGCTGTCCGGCGGCGATCGTCATCGACCATGCGCGCGACTGCACCGTGCTGGTCGCCGAGGCCGGCGACGAGGCGTTGCTCGACCTACTGCAGGCCGATCTCGCCGCTGCGCCGACGATCCCGCCACTGCCCCCGCTGACCGATTGGGACGAGGATGTTCCGCAACGGTTTCTCGATGGCGTCGCGCGTATCCACGAGCATCTGCAGGCCGGCGATATTTTTCAGGCGAACCTGTCGCGCCAGTGGCGTGCGCGTTATGCCACGCCGCCCACACCTGCAGCGTTGTATGCCCTGTTGCGCGAGGCCAATCCGGCGCCGTTTGCCGGCCTGCTGCAGCAGCCGGCATGGTCGCTCGTGAGTTCCTCGCCGGAGCGGCTGGTCGAGGTGCGCCGGGGCCTCGCGCAGACCCGGCCGATTGCCGGCACCCGGCCACGGCTGCCGGGCGACGATGAGCCGGCGCGCATCCGCGAGTTGAGCACGCATCCGAAAGAGCGCGCCGAGCATGTGATGCTGATCGACCTGGAGCGCAACGACCTCGGGCGCGTGTGCATACCCGGAACGGTCGAGGTCGACGAGCTGATGGTGGTGGAGAGTTACGCTCACGTTCATCACATCGTCTCCAATGTACGGGGGCGCCTGCGTGCCGAGGTGACGCCCGGCGAAGTCATCGCCGCCACGTTCCCCGGCGGTACCATCACCGGCTGTCCCAAGGTGCGCTGCATGGAAATCATCGCCACGCTGGAAGACGCGCCGCGCGGCGCCTATACCGGCGCGCTGGGCTACCTCGATCGCAACGGTGACCTCGACTTGAACATCCTGATCCGCACCCTGACCCTGGCCGGCGACGAAGTCAGCCTGCGCGCGGGCGCCGGCATCGTCGCCGATTCGGTGGCCGAACTGGAACTGGACGAAACCCGCGTCAAGGCACGCGGCCTGCTGCGCGCGCTGGGAGTGCCCGACTGATCATGCTGCCGATGCTGATCAATGGCGAACCGACCCAGGTACTGTCCGCGCTCGATCGCGGACTGGCGTATGGCGATGGCCTGTTCGAAAGCATCCGTTTCGTCGGCGCCGCCGCCCCGCTGTGGCCGCGGCACATGCAGCGGTTGATCGAAAGTTGTCGGCGCCTGCGCATGCCGGCACCGGACCCGGCACAGCTGTGGCGCGAAGCGCTTGAGGTCGTGCGCGGGATGCCGCAATCGGTGGTGCGCATCACGCTGACGCGCGGCGTCGGCGAGCGCGGCTACGCCTTGCCCGTGCTGCCGCAGATCACCCGCGTGGTGGCGGCCTTCGCGCCGCCGCAACTGGCGCGTGAAGCGTATGCGCAGGGTGTGCGCATGCGGATCTGCGACATCCATCTGGCCGAGCAGCCGCTGCTGGCCGGCATGAAACACCTGAACCGGCTGGAGCAGGTGCTGGCACGCGCCGAATGGAGCGAGCAGGCAATTGATCCTGCGATTGCCGAAGGCGTGTTGTGCGATCAGCATGGCCGGGTGATTTCGGCAACCATGGCCAATCTGTTCGCCCGCATCGACGGCGTGCTGCTGACGCCGGCACTGGATCGTTGCGGCGTGGCCGGGGTTGCCCGCGCCGAGGTGCTGGCGGCGTACCCGCAGGCGCGGACCGCCGAGCTGACGCTGGATGCCTTGCTGGGTGCCAGCGAGATCTTTCTCAGTTCGAGCGTACGCGGCATCCTGCCGGTACAGTCGCTGGGTGACCGGGTCTATGCGCCGGGCAGCGTAACTCGCCAGCTGCAGCAGCATTGGCGCAATCTTGGATTTGCGATGGAGCACGGCGGATGAATTACAGCTCGATGGGAGGACGCGCATTGCCACGTGCACTGGCGCTGCTCGCAGTGCTGGCCATGCTTGGCGCGCTGCTCTACGGCTGGAACGATTTCAACCGGTTCAGCCGTGCGCCGTTGAACGTGACGAGGCCGGGCGACAGCATCGATATCGCCCGTGGCAGCAGTTTCCGCGACATCGTCGAGGATTTGCGCCGGCACGGGCTGAGCACGGCCAACCCGCTGTACTGGCGGCTGCTGGCCGGGCAGATGCAGGTGGCGGGCAAGCTGCACGCCGGCGAGTACGCACTGGAGCAGGGCATCACCCCGCGCCAGCTGCTTGCCAACATGGCCGCCGGCAAGGTGCTGCAGCACGATTTCACCATCGTCGATGGCTGGACCTTCGCCGAGTTGCGCCAGGCCTTGGCCAGGGCCGACAAACTCAGGCACGACAGCGCCGGCCTCGATGATGCGCAGATCATGCAGAGGATCGGCGCCGGCGGAGTGGCCGCGGAGGGGCAATTCCTGCCCGAGACCTACGCCTACGTCAAAGGCGACAGCGATCTGGACCTGCTCAAGCGTGCACATGCCGCGATGGTCAGGACACTGGACGCGTTGTGGCCCGGACGCGACAGCAACCTGCCACTGGCCACGCCCTACGATGCGTTGATCCTGGCCTCGATCGTGGAAAAGGAAACCGGCCGCGCGGATGAACGGGCGCGGATCGCCGGCGTTTTCGTGCGGCGCCTGCGCGATCACATGCTGCTGCAGACCGACCCCAGCGTGATCTACGGCATGGGCAGCAGTTACACCGGAAACATCCACAAGAACGATCTCACCACCGACACGCCTTACAACACCTATACCCGGCCTGGCTTGCCGCCGACGCCGATCGCGCTACCGGGCAAGCCGGCACTGCTGGCGGCGTTGCATCCGGCAGCCGGTACCGCACTTTACTTCGTCGCCCGTGGCGACGGCGGGCATGTGTTTTCCGACACGCTGGAAGAACACAACCGCAATGTCGACTGCTACCAGCGGAAACATTGCCGATGAGTCACGCGCAGGGGAAATTCATCAGCATCGAGGGCGGCGAAGGTGCCGGGAAAAGCACCCTGCTCGCCGGTCTGCGCGCCTGCATTGAGCAACGAGGCATTGCTCTGGTGCAGACGCGCGAGCCCGGCGGCACACCGCTGGGCGAGGCTGTCCGCGGCGTCGTGCTCGATCCGGCGCAGCACGCTCTGGCCGCCGAGACCGAGTTGCTGCTGATGTTCGCCTCGCGCGCGCAGCTGGTGCGCGAGGTGATCGTGCCGGCACTGCAGGCCGGGCAATGGGTACTGTGCGATCGTTTCGCCGATGCCAGCTATGCCTATCAGGGCGCCGGCCGCGGCCAGCCGGTCGAGCGCATCGCCGAACTTGAACGCTGGGCCTGTGCCGGCATCAAGCCGGACCGGACCCTGCTGCTCGATTTGCCGGTGGCGACCGGTCGTGCCCGCGCGGCCGGTCGTGGCGATGCCGACCGCATCGAGGCCGAGGCCGACGCCTTCTTCGAACGCGTGCGTGCGTGCTATCGCGAGCGCGCAGCGGCCGAACCGGAGCGCTTCCGGGTGATCGACGCCAGTCAGTCGCCGGCCGTCGTGCTGCAGGCAGCCACGGATGCGCTGGCCGGGCTGATCGGGGCGTCGCGGCCATGAATGGATTGCCGTGGCACACCGGACACTGGCAGCGGCTGCAGGCGCGTCGCCAGCGCGACGCGCTGGCGCACGCCTTGTTGCTGTGCGGCCCCGCGGGCCTGGGCAAGCGGGCGTTCGCGCAACGCTTCGTGCAAGGGCTGCTGTGCGCCCAGCCAGCGGACGGCGATGCCTGCGGGCAGTGTCGCAGCTGCCTGCTGCTGGCGGCCGGCACGCATCCGGATCTGATCGCGGTGAGTTTTGGCCTGCGCAAGGACGGCGTGCAACGCAGCGAGATCGTGGTCGAGCAGGTTCGCGAACTGTCGGCGCGACTGGCCATGAGCAGCCAGTTCGGCGGCTGGCAGGTGGCCGTCATCGATCCGGCCGATGCACTGAATTCTGCCGCCGCCAACGCACTGCTGAAGACGCTGGAGGAGCCGGCTGCGCAGACCATGTTGATCCTGCTGGCCGATGCGCCGTGGCGGCTGCCGCCGACCATCCGCAGCCGTTGCCAGCGGATCGGGTTTCATCTGCCGGCCGCCGCCGAGGCACTGGCCTGGCTGCAGACGCAAGGCGTGAGCGACGAAGCGGGAGCGCTCGCGGCCGCGGCCGGCAACCCGGGGTTGGCGCTCGCGTGGGCGCAGCAGGGCGCGCTCGATCGACGCCTTGAAGTGCGCAGGGATCTGGCCGCGCTCGCTGCCGGTCGTGGCCAGACGCTGGAGGTGGTCAAGCGCTGGCTGGACGGCGAGCCGTCTCAGTGCCTTTGGTTCGCCGCCCAGGCTGCCGCCGACGAAATCAGGGCCCGGGCGAGGGCAGGCGCCGGACCGCTGGCCAGCACGCTGGGTGCCGAGGCGCTCGGTCACTGGTACGACGCGGTCAACCGTACCCGCGAGAGTCTTCGCGGTCCGTTGCGCGGAGACCTGTTGCTGCTCGAATTGCTGGCGCAATGGCGTTGACCGCCTGCGCCGCCAGCGCTGCCAGCAAGGGGCTGGCGATCGACCCGGCGGTCGAACCACCGACATTTTCCGCGCTTACCCGCTTGCTGGTGGTGGCGCCGCATCCGGACGATGAAACCCTTGCGACCGGGCTGCTGATCCAGCAAGTGCGGGCGGCTGGCGGTGAAGTGCAGATATTGCTGTTGACCGCAGGCGACAACAACCCATGGCCGCAGCGCTGGCTGGAACGACGCATCCGGATCCGCGGCGTCGATCGACAGCGCTGGGGGCAGCGTCGTCTTGCCGAAATGCAGCATGCGCTGCGGCAACTCGATGTGCCGGCGCAGGCGCTGCGCACCCTGGGTTGGCCGGATATGGGCATCACCGAGGGCCTGCTGCAATCGGGGAGCGGCCTGCTGGCCACGCTGGCCGAGGCGATCGGCGAGTTTCATCCCAGCCTGATCGCCCTGCCATCACTGCATGATCGCCACCCCGATCATGGTACGGCGCACGTACTGGTCCGGCTGGCCGTGGCGCGGCTGGCCCGTTCGCCGGCGATGCTGGCCTATCTTGTGCATGGTCGGACGCTGGGCGTCAGATATGTCGAAATCTGCGGATCGGCGGGGCAACAGGCATGCAAGCAGCAGGCATTGAGCGCGTACCGCAGCCAGATGGCCTTGAGCCGGAATCGATTGCGGCGTCTGGCCGCTCTGCCCGAACGGTATGCGCTGGTACCGCCCCGGCCGGGGCAACCCGCTTCGGCCCTGCCATGGCTGCCCCCGGCATGGCTGCAGCCATGGCTTCGACTGAGCGTGGTCAGCGAGCGGGGAACGCAATCCTGGCGCTGGCGGGATGCCCCGCTGCGACGCGATGGGGAAGGCATCTACCAGTTGACCCTGACGAGTGGATTGGACGACATTCCGTGTTTCGTCAGATTGGCATGGGACCTGCATGCACTCTGGATCTTCGACCATTGGGGTTGGCACGAACTCTGATGCGCTTCGCGCTGGTGATCTCAGCCTTGCGCTGACTGACTCGGGGCGACAGGCCCGGGGCGACAGGGGGCGGTTGCCGGGCAAGGTGTTGCCGGCGACACCAGCGGCCAGTCCAGCAGTGTCGTCAGGAAACAATCGCAGTATTCATCCAACCGGCCGGCCACTTGAATGCAGCAAACGGATCAGACTTCGACGCAGGCCAGTCCAGCACCGATGGTGTCGAGCGACAATTTCTGCGCCGTACTTTTCGATATCGGCCGATTGCTGGCGCGATCCCTTGAGCCGCTGGCGTTGTGTGAGGCGGCGATCGAAATTCTTGAAAGCCGGATCGGTGCCCGACTGGTGATGGTGAGCGAGCTGGATCGCGGCAGCCGGCGGTTCCACCGTGCAGCGCCCGCCAGGATTGCTCACGACATGGGCGACAGCTACCCCGAGTACCTGCCGCTCTCCTTCGCGAGGCCGTCGTTCTGGCGTGGAGAGCCTCAGATCGAAGTCGATATCCGGCACGCGCCCGGTCACGACGTATTCCGTCGGGCCTGCGTGTGGCGTGGGGCAGCCTCGGTGGCTGCCGTGCCGATCATGCAGTCCGGCGAAGTGCAGGCGGTACTGGTGGTACGGTCGAGCCATGCCGGTTTCTTTTCCTCACCGATGATCGAATTGCTGCAGCTAGTGGCGTCGAGCATCGGGTTGGGACGGGAGGCGCATCGGCAGCGGATGCTGCTGCAGCAAGCGGCGCAGCAGGAAGTTCGCCAGCGGCGTGCGATGCGACTGCTCAGCGAGACGGTCAGGATCGTCTCGCGCAGCGTGGACGAACAATCCATGCTTGCCGATGCCTGTTGCGCAGTGAAGACCGTCGGCAATTACCCGTTTGCCTGGGTCGGCCTGATCGGGGATGCCTGTGGCAGGACATTGCGAGTGCCGCTGCACACCGGACTTGCCGGCGCGGTCGACGCGGATGCCGGGTTTGCATCAGCCAATGCCCGGCATGCCGATGCCGCCGTGGCGATCGCCATGTCGACCGGCCAACCGCAGCTCTGGTATCCGCCGTCGTCGGACGGTCCGGGCTGGTCCGGTGCAGGTGGCGATAATCTGCATGCCGTGCTGGCGCTTCCATTGAGTGCGGACGGCCTCGTCGTGGGCGTTTTCGTCATCGGCGCGGTCGCGGTTGATGCTTTCAGCGCCACCGAGCTCCAGGTACTTTCGGAAATGGCGGCCGGCCTCGGGTTGGGCATCGAGATGCGGCGCATGCACGAAGCCAGGCATGCCGAACAGAAGATGCGCGACGCCGGGGTCGAACGCCTGGCCTTTTACGACGTGGTTACCGGCTTGCCCAATCGGCGCCTGCTGTTCGACCTGCTCGAACAGGCGCGCACCCAGGCCATGCGGCAGCAGTCCCTGCTGGCCGTGGGCATACTCGATCTGGACCGGTTCAAGAGCGTCAACGACACGATCGGGCACGCGGGTGGCGACCGGGTGCTGGTGGAAGCGTCGGCGCGAATTCTGGGCATGTTGCGCGAGGCGGATGTCGTGGCCCGTTTCGGCGGCGATGAGTTCGCCCTGGTGATCTCCGGCCTCGACAGCAAGGAACAACTCGATGCGATCAGCCGATGCATCCTGCAGGCGCTGCGCATGCCGTTCGACCTGATGGACGAGCAGGTCTGCATCTCGGCCAGCGTCGGCTGGACACTCTTTCCGCTCGACGAATCGGATGCCGAAGGGCTGGTCCGGCACGCCGACCTGGCGATGTATGCGGCCAAGGAAGAGGGCAAGGATCGCGGTCTGCTGTACGAACCGGCGATGGAGCTGGAGCAACTGCGGCTGCAGGCGATGCGTGACCGGATCGCCCAGGCGCTGGTGCAGTCCCGGCTGCAGCTGCTGTATCAGCCGATCGTGTACATCGACGGCTTGCCCGGTTTGCCGGGAGTGGCCGGCATGGAGGCGTTGCTGCGGCTGCAGGACGGTGAACAGGGGTTGATCGAACCCGCCGATTTCATGCATGTGCTGGACGATCCGCAACTGGCACGACCGATCGGCCGCTATGTACTGGATGAGGCCTTGCGGCAATGCCAGGCATGGGTGCAGGCGGGCATCTCGATTCCCGTCTCGGTGAACATCAGTACCCGCCATCTGCTGCATCCGGCATTTTTCAACGATATTGACGCCGTACTCGATACCTATCCGCAGGTGATGGATGTGGGTTTCGGCATCGAGGTGACCGAGACAGGTCCTTCGATGGATCGTGCCCGCGCGAAAATCGTCATTGAGGAGTGCCGCCGCCGCGGAATCCGGGTGGGGCTGGATGATTTCGGTACCGGCAGCGCGTCGCTCAGCCATATCCAGCAGCTCGACATCGAGCACATCAAGCTCGATCAGAGTTTCGTGCGCGACATCCTCAGCGACGAACGCAACATGGCGATCGCGGCGGGTGTGATCACCACGGCGCGCATGCTGGCCAAGGCCGTCATCGCCGAAGGCATCGAGACGTTGGGGCAGGGCGATCTGCTGGCGTCCCTGGGCTGTCATCAGTTGCAGGGCTTTTCGATTTCCCGGCCCATGTTCGGCAGCGCGGTGTCCGAGTGGGTCAGCCAGTGGGTGCCGCCCGCTTCGTGGGCACGGCTGGTCAACGAACGCCAGTCGCTGCTGGCAAGTTAGGCTCCGGGTCGAACAGGCCCCCTGCCGGGGGAGTGGTGCGGATGGGGCGCAACACTTAAGATCGCGATTATCAGATCGGACGGTTTGGCCGTCCGGCAGGAGCCAGGCATGAAACCCGCGGCCGCCCGTCAGGGCATCATTTCACTGAAAATCAAGGACGCGGCCTCGCTGTACAACGCCTACATGCCCTATCTGAAGCATGGCGGATTGTTCGTGTCGACGGCGCAGCAGTATTCGCTGGGGGACGAGGTGGTGTTGCTGGTGACCCTGGCCGAGGAGACCGAGCGGCTGTCGGTCGTTGGCAAGGTGGCCTGGATCAGTCCGCCCGGCGCACAGGGCAACCGCGTTCAGGGCGTCGGCATTCACTTCAACGAATCGAAAGATGCCGAGGTCGCCCGCAACCGCATCGAGAACATCCTTGCCGGTACCCTGACCTCCGAACGCGCCACGCACACCATGTGACCATCGGTCGCACCCACGGGCACGGTTGGATGCTCACAATCCCGATGAGTTTGGCCGCCAAGGCTTGTCGCCATACCCCCGCACGCTGATACAATGGCCTGCTTCGCGAGCCTGTCTCGCGAAGCAGGGGACGCTGACGGTTGCAGCGTCTGCGGGCATGCTTGACAAGCCTCCGGGTTTGCCGGTTTGCCGAATTGAATCGCCGACCGTGAGTTGGTGGGCTTCAGTCCACGCGGTCACTGATGCGCCTGATGGCGTGGAGGTACGTTGCATCGTGCTTGCCGAATATTGGCCCGTCCTGTTGTTCATCGGAGTTGCCACCGGCCTCGGCCTTGTACTGTTGGTGATCGGCCTGCTGGCAGGTCCCAGTCGCCCCGAAGCGGAAAAACTCTCACCCTACGAGTGTGGTTTCGAGGCATTTGAAGATGCCCGCATGCGCTTCGACGTGCGCTACTACCTGCTCGCCATCCTGTTCATCATCTTCGATCTGGAAATCGCCTTCCTGTTTCCGTGGGCGGTGGTGTTCCAGCAGATCGGCATCATTGCGTTGATCGAGATGGCGCTGTTCCTGCTGCTGCTGATCGTCGGTTTCGCCTACGTCTGGAAGAAGGGGGCACTGGAATGGGAGTGAGATGTTACCCATGCGCGAAGCTGGGCATGCTGCCGCAGTTCGCGCGCAAACGGTCACGGCAAAGCCGCGCCACGTTTGCCGCGGAAAGCGTTTGTACGCTTCCCGCGTTGGCGCATCCATGCGCCAACCGCTTCGAGAGGACCGACGCATGGGTCTGATTTCCGGCATCAGCAAGGTGATGCACAACCCGCAGCCGCTGAACGTGGTCGACGACATCCTGCGGCCGGCCGGCGACAATCCGGTGGTGCAGCACGGTTTCGCCACCACCAGTGTGGATGCGCTGATGAACTGGGCGCGTACCGGCTCGATGTGGCCGGTGACGTTCGGTCTGGCCTGCTGCGCGGTGGAGATGATGCAGGCCGGCGCGTCGCGGCTGGATCTGGACCGCTATGGCGTGATCTTCCGCGGCAGTCCGCGGCAGTCCGACGTGATGATCGTGGCCGGCACCCTGGTCAACAAGATGGCGCCGGCACTGCGCAAGGTCTACGACCAGATGCCCGAGCCGAAATGGGTGATCTCGATGGGCAGTTGCGCCAATGGCGGCGGCTATTACCACTATTCCTATTCGGTGGTGCGCGGCTGCGACCGCATCGTGCCGGTGGACATCTATGTGCCGGGCTGCCCGCCGACGGCCGAGGCGCTGATCCACGGCATCCTGCAGTTGCAGAAGAAAATCCGCCGTACCAGCACCATCGCGCGTTCGTGAGGCCCTGACATGTCCGAACCACATCCGACCTCGCTGGCCGAGCGCCTTGTTGCGCGATTCGGCGACACGCTCGTGATCAGCACGGTGCGCAACGAGGTCACCGCCGAGCTGGCCGCCGCCGATCTGATTGCCGTGGCCACCGCGTTGCGCGACGAACCGGCTTTCCGTTTCAGCGAATTGATCGACCTGTGCGGCATCGATTACCTGGGCTACGGGCAGACCGAATGGGATACCGAGACGGTGTCCGGCACCGGCTTCTCGCGGGGTGTCGAGGGTCAGGCGCAGGGGCGTTTCAACTGGGCCGGGCGACCGCGCGACACGGACCTGCCGCGTCGCTACGCCGCGGTGGTCCAGTTGCTGTCGATCGAGCACAACTGCCGCCTGCGCCTGCGCGTGTTCTGTGAAGACGACAGCCTGCCGGTGGTGCCGTCGCTGACCCAGGTGTGGCCGGGCGTGAACTGGTTCGAGCGCGAGGCGTTCGACCTGTACGGGATCATCTTCGAGGGCCATCCGGATCTGCGCCGGATCCTCACCGACTACGGTTTTGTCGGCCATCCGTTCCGCAAGGATTTCCCGTTGATCGGCAACGTTGAAGTGCGTTACGACCCCGAACTGAAACGGGTGATCTACGAGCCGGTGTCGATCGAGCCGCGCGTGCTGGTGCCGCGAACGATCCGCGACGACGTCGATCTGATGCAGGCCAAGGCCGAGGCCGCCGACCACTGGCGGGAGAATTGAGATGGCCCAGGAAATCCAGAACTACACGATGAATTTCGGTCCGCAGCATCCGGCCGCGCACGGCGTGCTGCGCCTGGTGCTGGAGATGGACGGCGAAACCATCGTCCGCGCCGACCCGCATGTGGGCCTGCTGCACCGTGGCACCGAAAAGCTGGCCGAGTCCAAGCCGTTCAACCAGTCGATCGGCTACATGGACCGGCTCGACTACGTCTCGATGATGTGCAACGAGCACGCCTACGTGAAGGCCATCGAGACCCTGCTGGGGATCGAGGCGCCGGAGCGGGCCCAGTACATCCGCACCATGTTCGACGAGATCACCCGCATCCTGAACCACCTGATGTGGATCGGTTCGAGCGCGCTCGATCTTGGCGCGATGGCGGTGTTCCTGTACGCGTTCCGCGAGCGCGAGGAGCTCATGGATGTGTACGAGGCGGTGTCCGGCGCGCGCATGCACGCGACCTACTACCGGCCCGGCGGGGTCTATCGCGACCTGCCCGACCGGATGTCGAAGTACCGCGAATCGCCGTGGCACAAGGGCAAGGACCTCAAGCGCGTCAACAGCTGGCGCGAGGGTTCCATGCTGGATTTCATCGACGCGTTCACCGCCGATTTTCCCTCGAAAGTGGACGAGTACGAGGATCTGCTCACCACCAACCGGATCTGGAAGCAGCGTACGGTCGGCATCGGTGTGGTCAGCCCGGAGCTCGCCCAGCAATGGAGCATGACCGGGCCGATGCTGCGCGGTTCGGGCGTCGAATGGGACCTGCGCAAGAAGCAGCCCTACGCGAAGTATGCCGAGGTGGATTTCGACATCCCGGTCGGCGTCAACGGCGACTGCTACGACCGCTATCTGGTGCGTGTCGAGGAGATGCGCCAATCCAACCGCATCATCCGGCAGTGCGTGAACTGGCTGCGCGCCAATCCCGGCCCGGTGATGGTGAAGAACTTCAAGGTCGCGCCGCCCTCGCGCGTCGAGATGAAGGAGGACATGGAAGCCCTGATCCACCACTTCAAGCTGTTCACCGAAGGCTATTGCGTGCCGGCCGGCGAAACCTATTCTGCGGTCGAGGCGCCGAAGGGCGAGTTCGGCTGCTATCTGGTGTCCGATGGCGCCAACAAGCCGTTTCGCCTGCACATGCGCGCACCGGGCTTCGCCCATCTTTCGTCCATGGATACCATCGTTCGCGGCCACATGCTCGCCGACGCGGTAGCCATGATCGGTACCTATGACCTCGTGTTCGGCGACGTCGATCGCTGAGCCCGGAGGATACGCAGACATGAAAGCCACCGGACATTTCGACCAGGTCAGCCACGTCGACCCGCTCGTCGTTCTCAACGAACCTACCCGCCATCACATCGACGGCTGGGTCGCGAAGTTTCCACCGGATCGCAAGCGCTCGGCGCTGATCCAGGCGCTGTTTGGCGCGCAGGAGCAGAACCAGGGTTTCCTCACCGACGAACTGATCGTGGCCGTCGCCCGGTATCTCGATCTGCCGGAGGTATGGGCGTACGAGGTGGCCAGCTTCTACTCGATGCTGGAGACCAGGCCGGTCGGCCGCAACAACGTGGCGATCTGCACCAATATCTCCTGCTGGCTCAACGGCGCGGAAGATCTGGTGCGCCATTGCGAGAACAAGCTCGGCGTCAAGCTCGGCGAGAGCACGCCGGACGGTCGCGTGTATCTCAAGCGCGAGGAAGAGTGCATTGCCGCCTGTGTCTGCGCGCCGGCGATGACCGTCAATGGGCATTATCACGAACATCTCACGATCGACAAGGTCGACGAGATTCTCGACGGACTCAAGTGAGGCATTGGTAATGGCAGTCGGTCCCGCACCGCAGGAACACCAGGTCGTCTACACGACGTTGCATTTCGACAAGCCGTGGTCGATCGACAGCTATACCCAGGTCGACGGTTACAAGGCCTGGCGCAAGATCCTCGCCGAAAAGCCCGACCCGGCGACGCTGGTCGAGGAAATCAAGAAGAGCAGCCTGCGCGGCCGCGGCGGCGCCGGCTTCCCGACCGGCCTGAAGTGGTCGTTCATGCCCAAGGGCACGATGCAGAAATACATCCTGTGCAACTCGGACGAATCCGAGCCGGGCACCGCCAAGGATCGCGACATCCTGCGTTTCAATCCGCATGCGGTGATCGAGGGCATGGCGATCGCCTGCTACTGCACCGGCTCCACGGTGGCCTACAACTACCTGCGCGGCGAGTTCCACCACGAACCGTTCGAGCACTTCGAGGAAGCGCTGAAGGAAGCCTACGCGGCCGGCCTGCTCGGCAGGAACATCGGCGGCAGCGGCATCGACGTGGACATCCACGCCGCGCTGGGCGCCGGCGCCTACATCTGCGGCGAGGAAACCGCGCTGATGGAATCGCTGGAAGGCAAGAAGGGC
Organism: Rhodanobacter sp.; assembly: GCA_004322005.1. GTDB lineage: Bacteria > Pseudomonadota > Gammaproteobacteria > Xanthomonadales > Rhodanobacteraceae > Rhodanobacter. Next base: position 45,868 of record SCRF01000126.1, read on the forward strand.
CAGCCGCGGTTCAAGCCGCCGTTTCCGGCCGGCTTCGGCCTGTACGGCAGGCCGACCACGATCAACAACACCGAAACCTACGCTTCGGTGCCGGCGATCCTGCGCAACGGCGCCGACTGGTTCCTCAATCTGGGCAAGCCGAACAACGGCGGTCCGAAAATCTTCTCGGTCTCCGGTCATGTCGCCAGACCGGGCAATTTCGAGATCCGCCTGGGCACCCCGTTCAGGGATCTGCTGGCGCTGGCCGGCGGCGTCCGCCACGGCCACCAGCTGAAGGCGGTGATCCCGGGCGGCTCCTCGATGAAGGTGCTGCCGGCGGCGACCATGCTCGAAGCCACCATGGACTACGACTGCCTGCAGAAGGCCGGCTCCGGCCTCGGCTCGGGCGCGGTCATCGTGATGGACGAGACCACCTGCATGGTCAAGGCCTGCCAGCGCATCTCGCGGTTTTATTTCGCCGAGTCCTGCGGCCAGTGCACGCCGTGCCGCGAAGGCACCGGCTGGATGTACCGCGTGCTGACGCGGATCGTCGAGGGCAAGGGCACGCCGGACGACCTGCATCGCCTGAAGGCGGTCGCCGGCCAGATCGAGGGCCACACCATCTGCGCGTTCGGCGAAGCGGCGGCATGGCCGGTGCAGGGCTTCCTGCATCATTTCTGGGGCGAGTTCGAATACTTCGTGGAGCACGGTCGTTCGATGGTCGATTCACGTGAGGAAGTGACGGCATGAGCGCGCAGCCCACCAGTAACCCAGCCCCCGATCTGCTCAACATCGAGATCGACGGCAAGCCCACCCAGATTCGCAAGGGCGCGATGATCATCGAGGCGGCCGACGCGGTCGGCATCGCGATTCCGCGTTTCTGCTACCACCGCAAGCTGCCGGTCGCCGCCAATTGCCGCATGTGCATGGTCGACGTGGAGATGGGCGGCCGGATGATGCCTAAGCCGCAGCCGGCGTGCGCCACCCCGGTGGCCGAGGGCATGAAGGTGCTTACCCGTTCCGACAAGGCGCTGAAGTTCCAGCGCGACGTGATGGAGTTCCTGCTGATCAACCATCCGCTCGACTGTCCGATCTGCGACCAGGGCGGCGAGTGCGAGCTGCAGGATGTGGCGCTCGGCTACGGCCGCAGCGTATCGCGCTTCACCGAGCGCAAGCGCACGGTGGCCGACGAGAATGTCGGGCCGCTGGTGGCCACCGAGATGACCCGCTGCATCCAGTGCACGCGCTGCGTGCGTTTCACCAGCGAGATCGCCGGCAGTTATGAACTGGGCGGCATGAATCGCGGCGAGAACCTGCAGATCGGCACCTACATCGGCAAGACGATCGAGACCGAGCTGTCCGGCAACATCATCGATGTCTGCCCGGTGGGCGCCCTCACCAACAAGCCGTTCCAGTTCCGCGCGCGTGCCTGGGAACTGATCGCCAGGCCATCCATCGGCTACCACGACGCGCTGGGATCCAACCTGTGGCTGCATACGCGCCGCGGCGAGGTGCTGCGCACGGTGCCGCGCGACAACGAGTCGGTCAACGAGTGCTGGCTGTCCGATCGCGACCGTTACAGCCATCAGGGCCTGTACGCCGGCGACCGCATCAGCGCACCGGAAGTGAAGCGCAACGGCCAGTGGCAAGCCACCACCTGGGAAGATGCGCTGCAGTTCGCCGCCGAGACGCTGAAGAAGGCGCCGGGCAGCGAGCTGGGCATGCTGGTGCATCCGGCCACCTCGAACGAGGAGGGCGACCTGCTGATGCGGCTGGCCCGCGGGCTGGGCAGCGCGCATGTCGATCACCGGCTGCGGCAGCTCGACTTTGCCGACAACGCCATGGCACAGCCCTTCGCGTTGCCGGTGGCCGGGGTCGATCGGGTCGGGGCGGCCTTGCTGGTCGGTTCCGACCTCCGGCACGAGCTGCCGCTGCTGAATCATCGCCTGCACCAGGCGGTGAAGAGGGGAGCGAAGGTCTACGCCGTGAACCCGGCGCATTTCGATTTCAATTACAAGCTTGCCGGCGAGTCGGTGGCGGCGCCGCAGGCGCTGGTCGATGCCTTGCTGGCACTGGCCCGGGCTGCCGTGAGCGCCGGCGCGGTCGCGCCGGCGACATTGGCCGCGGCGATCGATGCCGCGGCCAGCGACGCCGGCGACGCCGATGCGATCGCCGCACTGAAAAAGGCAGCGGCCGAGCCGGGCAAGGCCGTAGTGATCCTCGGCGAGGCGGCGGCTACCCATCCGCAGGCCTCCTGGCTGCGTGCGATCGCCCGCTTCATCGCGCAAGCCACCGGCGCCGGCTACAACGAGCTGCCGTGCGGTGCCAACGCGATCGGGCTGGCCCGGCTCGGCGTGGCACCGGCCGGGGACGGGCTGGATGCGCAGGCGATGCTGGCGCAACCGCGCCGTGGTTATGTGCTGTACGGTGTCGAGCCGCCGCATGATTTCGCCGATGGCAAGACCGCCTTGCGGGCGCTGCATGGTGCGGACCAGGTCGTGGCGTTCAGCGCCTACGCCAGCGCTGCGCTGCGCGAGGTGGCCGATGTGATCCTGCCGATCGCACTGCTGCCGGAAATCGACGCCACGCTGGTCAATGTCGACGGTCTGGCGCAGGCGGTGACTGCCGGGGCGAAGCCGCCCGGTCAGGCACGGCCTGGCTGGAGGGTGTTGCGCGCTCTCGGCGGTGCGCTGCAGCTGGCCGGCTTCGAATTCGACGATCTTGCCGGTTTGCGCGCAGGCATCGCGGAACGTGCGACGACCCCGCGCGACGCTCTGGCCGTGCGTGGCACGGCGAGCGGTTTGACCCGCCTCGCCACCTGGCCGATCTATCGCGGCGATGCGGTATTGCGCCGCGCCACCGCGCTCAACGCGCATCCGCTCAACCGCGCCCCGGCGCTGCGCCTCAACGCGGCCGAGGCCCGGCGTCTGGGGCTGGTTGCGGGTGTCGAGCTGCGCGTCGATGACGTGCCGTTGCCGCTGGTGGTCGACCCTGCCGTGCCGGATGGTGCGGCGTGGATCGAGGCCGCCCAGGATCTCACTGCCACGCTGCCGCCGTACGGTGCAGCCATCACCTTGAGCAGGGCATAAGCGTCATGGCGGATCTACTCATCCATCAGCTCCTGATTCCGATCGTCTACATTGTGGCGATCGTGCTGCCGCTGGTCATCGCGGTGGCGATGTTCGTGTACTGGGAACGCAAGGTCATCGGCTGGATGCATGTGCGTCTGGGGCCGAACACGATCGGCCCGTTCGGCCTGCTGCAGGCGTTCGCCGACGTGGTCAAGTTGTTGATCAAGGAAGTGATCCTGCCGACCAATGCGAACCGGTTCCTGTACTACATGGCACCGTTGCTGGCGCTGATCCCGGCGCTGGCGGCGTGGGCGGTGGTGCCGTTCAGCAGCAGGATGGTGCTGTCCAATGCCAACGCGGGCGTGCTGTACCTGCTGGCGATGACCTCGCTGGGCGTCTACGGCATCATCCTCGCCGGCTGGGCCTCCAACTCGCGCTACGCGCTGCTCGGCGCGATGCGTTCGGCCGCCCAGGTGATTTCCTACGAACTGGCGATGGGCCTGTGCCTGGTCTGCGTGCTGGTGCTGGCCGGCAGTCTGAACCTCAGCGATATCGTCAATGCGCAGGCCGGCAGCAAGGGGCTGTTCGACTGGTTCTGGCTGCCGCTGCTGCCGGTATTCGTGATCTATTTCATCTCCGGCGTGGCCGAGACCAACCGCGCGCCGTTCGACGTGGCCGAGGGCGAGTCGGAGATCGTCGCCGGCTTCCATGTGGAATATTCCGGCTCGGCGTTCGCGATCTTCTTCCTGGCCGAATACGCCAACATGATCCTGGTCAGCTTCCTGGCCTCGATCCTGTTCATGGGCGGCTGGCTGAGCCCGCTGCAGGGCTGGATCCACATCGACGCACCGGGCTGGATCAACTGGATCTGGACCGGCGGCTTCATCTGGCTGTTCATCAAGGCGTTCCTGTTCGCCTTCATGTTCCTGTGGTTCCGCGCCACTTTCCCGCGCTATCGCTATGACCAGATCATGCGGCTGGGCTGGAAGGTGCTTATTCCGATCGCCATCGTGTGGGTGCTGGTCGCCGGCTGCCTGAAGTATTTCGGCTGGGTCGTTACGGGTACGGGGGGCTGAGGGATGAGGGATTTTCGCGAGCACCCGCCCCTCACCTCAATCCTCTCCCCCGGATTCGATAAGAGCAGGGGGAGAGGAGGCGAACGCAAAGAGCCATGCTTATGCGAGCACCCGCCCCTCATCCGCCCTGACCGGCGCCTTCTCCCCGGCGGGGAGAAGGAAAGCATGCAGAGAGCTTTTCCATGAAACGCGTAACCAGCTATCTCAAGAGCCTGTTGCTGCTCGAACTGCTGCAGGGCATGGGTTTGACCATGCGCTACCTGTTCAAGCCGAAATACACCATGCGTTACCCGATCGAGCACATCCCGAAGTCGAACCGTTTCCGCGGCCTGCATGCGTTGCGCCGCTACGCGAACGGCGAGGAGCGCTGCATCGCCTGCAAGTTGTGCGAGGCGGTCTGCCCGGCGCTGGCGATCACGATCGATTCGGCACCGCGCGAGTCCGATGGCCAGCGTCGCACCACGCGTTACGACATCGACCTGTTCAAGTGCATCTACTGCGGTTTCTGCGAGGAGAGTTGTCCGGTCGATTCCATCGTCGAGACCAGCATCCATGAATATCACTTCGAGCAGCGCAGCGAGAGCGTGGTGACAAAGACACAACTGCTCGCCATCGGCGATCGCTTCGAGCAGCAGATTGCCGCCGATCGCGCGCAAGATGCGGCGTACCGCTGAGGCCCACGATGAATCCCCAACTGTTCCAACTCATCTGTTTCTATGGTTTCGGCTTCGTCACCGTGGCGGCCGCGCTGGCGGTCATCACGCTGCGCAATACGGTGCATGCGGTGCTGGCGCTGGTGCTCACGTTCTTCAGCACCGCCTGCCTGTGGATGCTGGCCGAGGCCGAGTTTCTCGCCCTGGCGTTGATCGTGGTCTACGTCGGCGCCGTGATGGTGCTGTTCCTGTTCGTGGTGATGATGCTCGACATCGACCAGGAAAAGATGCGCGAGGGCTTCGTGAAGTTCCTGCCGGTCGGCCTGATCGTGGCGGTGGTGATGCTGGTGGAGATGCTCGGCCTGATCGGCGTGCGGGCGATGCATGCGCAGTTCATGGGCGCCAATCCGGCTGCTGCCGCAGGCGTGTCCAACACGGCCTGGCTGGGCCGCGCGCTGTATACGCAATACCTGCTGCCGTTCGAGATCGCTGCGCTGATCCTCACCGTGGGCGTGGTGGCGGCGGTGGCGCTGACCCTGCGCCAGCGCACCGACGCACGGCACGAGTCGGCCAGCCAGCAGGTCAGCGTCAATCCGCGCGACCGCGTCCGCATCGTGAAAATGGCCGCCGAACGTCCCGCTGAACCATCGCCGGTCCCGCCGCAGGAGTCCCAACCATGATCACGCTCGCGCACTACATCGTGCTGGGTGCGGTGCTGTTCTGCATCGCCGTCGCCGGACTGTTCATCAATCGCAAGAACGTGATCGTGCTGCTGATGTCGATCGAACTGATGCTGCTGGCGGTGAACACGAACTTCGTGGCGTTCTCGCGCTTTCTCGGCGATGTCTCGGGGCAGGTGTTCGTCTTCTTCATTCTCACCGTGGCCGCGGCGGAAGCCGCCATCGGCCTGGCGATCCTGGTGCTGCTGTTCCGCAATCGCAGCACGATCAACATCGCCGACATCGACAGCATGAAGGGCTGATCACATGAGTCTTTCGACCTCCATCCTGCTGACGATCGCACTGGCGCCGCTGGTCGGTTGCCTGCTGGCCGGCTTCCTGGGCAAATTCATTGGCCGAACCGGCGCGCACAGCGTCACCATTCTGGGCGTGGCGATCTCCTGCGCGCTGTCGTTCTACGTGCTGTACCAGCTGACCCTGGGTGGTGCCGAGGCCTACAACCAGAACATCTACACCTGGTTCCAGATCGGCCCCTTCAACGCCAGCGTCGGCTTCCTGGTCGACCGGCTGACGGCGATGATGCTGGTGGTGGTGAGCTTCGTGTCGCTGGTGGTGCATCTGTACACCGTCGGCTACATGAGCGACGACCCGGGCTACAAGCGCTTCTTCAGCTACATCTCGCTGTTCACCTTCTCGATGTTCATGCTGGTGATGAGCAACAACTTCATGCAGCTGTTCTTCGGCTGGGAAGCGGTGGGCCTGGTGTCGTACCTGCTGATCGGCTTCTGGTACAAGCGGCCGAGCGCGATCTTCGCCAACCTGAAGGCATTCCTGGTCAACCGGGTAGGCGATTTCGGCTTCCTGCTGGGCATCGCGGCGGTGCTGTATTTCCTGCATACGCTGGATTACGCCACCGCGTTCGGTGCCGCGCCCGGTCTGGTCGGCAAGACCCTGCAGATCACTGCCGGCACCCATTGGGATGCGGCCACGGTGATCTGCATCCTGCTGTTCATCGGTGCGATGGGCAAGTCGGCGCAGGTGCCGCTGCATGTGTGGCTGCCCGATTCGATGGAAGGCCCGACGCCGATCTCCGCGCTGATCCATGCGGCCACGATGGTCACCGCCGGCATCTTCATGGTGGCGCGCATGTCGCCGCTGTTCGAGTTGTCGTCGACCGCGCTGAGCTTCGTGCTGGTGATCGGCGCCACCACGGCGCTGTTCACCGGCATGATCGGCATCGTGCAGAACGACATCAAGCGGGTGATCGCATATTCCACGCTGTCGCAGCTGGGCTACATGACGGTGGCGCTGGGCGTGTCGGCCTACAGCGGTGCGGTGTACCACCTGATGACCCATGCGTTCTTCAAGGCGCTGCTGTTCCTCGGTGCCGGCTCGGTGATCATCGCGATGCACCACGAGCAGGACATGCGTTACATGGGTGGCCTGCGCAAGTACATGCCGGTCACCTGGATCACCATGTGGATCGGTTCGCTGGCGCTGTGCGGCGTGCCGTTCTTCGCCGGCTTCTATTCGAAGGACGCGATCATCGAGGCGGTCGGCCTGTCGCACCGCTGGGGCGCCGGCTACGCCTATTTCTGCGTGATGGCCGGCGTGCTGGTGACCGGACTGTATACGTTCCGTCAGATGTATCTGACCTTCCACGGCAAGGAGCGTTTCACCGTGGTGGCGTCGCACGGTCATGGCCATGATGACGACCACGCTCACCACGCACCGGGCGTGCTGAGCCATGCGCCGAAGGAATCGCCCTGGGTGGTCACGGTGCCGCTGGTGCTGCTGGCGATCCCCTCGCTGCTGATCGGCTACGTCACGGTCGGACCGATGCTGTTCGGCAACTGGTTCGGCGGCTCGATCCATGTGAACGAGGCGAACAACGTGCTGGCCGAACTCGGCCAGGAATTCCACGGTTCGCTGGCGATGGCGCTGCACGGATTCACCCAGCTGCCGTTCCTGCTGGTGCTCACCGCGTTTGCGATCAACACCTACATCTACCTGTTCAATCCGGCCATGGCCGACCGGATCAAGAGCGCACTGAAGCCGCTGTGGACGGCGCTCGACCGCAAGTACTGGGTCGACGATGTGTACTTCGCGGTATTCGCTCGCGGCGGCGTCATGCTGGGTCGCGGGTTCTGGAAGGCCGGCGATACGGCGCTGATCGACGACACGCTGGTCAATGGCTCGGTGAGCGCGATCCAGCGCATCGCCGCGGCCGTGCGTCGCCTGCAATCGGGCTATCTGTATCACTACGCCTTCGCGATGATTCTCGGCCTGATCCTGCTGCTTGGCGGGTATTGGCTTACGAGTTCCGGGCTGATGGGTTCCGGGTTTACCGGGCAATAAAGGAAACGGGATCGATGTTCAATCACTTGCTCAGCCTGCTGATCTGGCTACCCGTCATCGGTGCCGTACCGGTATTGCTTGCCGGTTCGAACCGGCCCGACACGGCGCGCTGGCTGGCGCTGCTGGTGGCGGTGGCGACCTTCGTGGCCAGCCTGTTTCTGCTGGTCCAGTACCATCCCGACGTCGGCGGCATGCAGCTGACCGAGAGCCACCTGTGGATCGCCGCGTGGGGCGTTCATTACAGCCTGGCGGTCGACGGCATCTCGGTGGCGCTGATCCTGATGAGCACCTTCGTCGGCATCCTGGTGATTGTCGGTGCGTGGGAGGTCATCCAGGACAAGCCGCACCAGTACATGGCCGCGATGCTGATGCTGGAAGGCCTGCTGATCGGCGTGTTCTGCGCCACCGATGCGCTGCTGTTCTACGCGCTGTTCGAGGCGATCCTGATCCCGATGTTCATCCTGATCGGCGTCTGGGGCGGCCCGCGGCGCGTGTATGCGACCTTGAAGTTCTTCATCTACACGTTCTTCGGCTCGGTGTTCATGCTGATCGCGCTGCTGTACCTGTATCAGCAGGCCGGCACGTTCGACATGGCCACGCTGGCGGCGTTGCCGCTCAGCATGAAGGCGCAGACCTGGGTCTTCTTCGCGTTCCTGATCGCGTTCGCGATCAAGGTGCCGATGGTGCCGGTGCATACCTGGCTGCCGGATGCGCACGTCGAGGCGCCGACCGGCGGTTCGGTGGTGCTGGCGGCGGTGATGCTGAAGGTCGGCACCTATGGAATGCTGCGCTTCATCCTGCCGATCGTGCCGGATGCCGGCGGCCATTTCGCCTGGCTGATCATCGTGCTGAGCCTGGTCGCGATCGTCTACATCGGCTATGTCGCGCTGGTGCAGGAGGACATGAAGAAGCTGGTGGCGTATTCCTCGGTGGCCCACATGGGCTTCGTCACGCTGGGCATCTTCATCGCGTTCCTGCTGGTGCGTGAGCAGGGCAATGTCGAGATGGCGCGGCTGGGCATGCAGGGCGCGATGGTGCAGATGATCTCGCACGGCTTCGTGTCCGGCGCGATGTTCACCTGCATCGGCGTCATGTACGACCGCCTGCATTCGCGCCAGATCAAGGATTACGGCGGCGTCATCAATGTGATGCCGTGGTTCGGGTTCTTCTACGTGCTGTTCGCGATGGCCAACGCCGGACTGCCTGGCACCAGCGGGTTCGTCGGCGAGTTCATGGTGATCCTGGCCAGCTTCACCGCCAATCCGTGGATCGCGCTGTTCGCCGCGTTCACCCTGGTCATCGGCGCGGCCTACACGCTGTGGATGGTCAAGCGCGTGATGTGGGGCGACATCACCAATCCGCACGTGGCCGAGATGAAGGAGATCAACGGCCGCGAGACGTTCGTGATGATCGCCTTTGCCGCTGCGGTACTGGCGATCGGCATCTGGCCACAGCCGCTGGTGCACCTGATGGACACCTCGGTGTCGCAGCTGGTGCAACAGCTCGCCATCCACAAGATTTGATCGGGACCGAACATGCCGAATTTCAATGACATCCTGGTCCTGCTGCCCGAGTTCTATCTGGTGGCGGCGGCATGCGTGCTGTTGCTGGCGGACGCCTTCATGACGCCCGAACAGCGCCCGCAGTTGCACTGGATATCGATCGTCGTGCTGCTGGTGGCGATCTATCTGGTAATTGCCGGACAGCCGGCGCAGACGGTGACCGCGTTCGGCGGCATGTTCGTGCGCGACGGCGTGGGCGAGATCCTGAAGATCTTTGCGCTGGGCACCACGGCGATGGTGCTCGTCTACGCGCGGCCCTACCTTGTCGACCGCAAGCTGCCGATCGGCGAGTTCTACACGCTGATGATCTTCGCGGTGATCGGGATCATGCTGCTGGTCTCGGCGGGCAACCTGGTGACCGTGTACCTGGGGCTGGAGCTGCTTTCGTTGTCGTCCTACGCGCTGGTCGCGCTGAACCGGGACGCGCGCCTGCCTTCCGAAGCGGCGATCAAGTATTTCGTGCTGGGCGCACTGGCTTCGGGCATGCTGCTGTACGGCATGTCGATGGTCTACGGCGCCTCCGGCATGGGCGGCACGCCAGGTCTCGGCCTGGCGCAATTGCATCAGGTGATGGCGTACACCACCGCACCGAAGCTGCTGCTGTTCGGATTGATCTTCATGATCGTGGGCATCGGCTTCAAGCTGGGTGCCGCGCCGTTCCACATGTGGATTCCCGACGTTTACCAGGGCGCACCGACGCCGGTCACCGCGTTCATCGCCGCGGGCTCCAAACTGGCCGCGTTCGGCATGGCATATCGTCTGCTCGATGCCGGCATGGGCGATCTGGCGCATCAATGGCAGTTGATGCTGGCGGTACTCGCGGTGGCGTCGCTGGCGATCGGCAACCTGGTCGCGATCGTGCAGACCAACCTCAAGCGCATGCTGGCCTATTCGACCATCTCGCACATGGGCTATCTGCTGCTCGGCCTTTCCGCCGCCGGCCCGGAAGGCTATGCCGCCGCGATGTTCTACGCGATCTGCTACGCGCTGATGGGCGTGGCCGCGTTCGGCGTGATGCTGGCACTGACCCGGGCGGGCTTCGAGTGCGAGGAGATCGCCGACCTGAAGGGACTCAACCAGAAGTCGCCGTGGATGGCGTTCCTGATGCTGCTGGCGATGTTCTCGCTTGCCGGCGTGCCGCCCCTGTTCGGTTTCTGGGCCAAGGTGCTGGTGCTGGAGGCGGCGATCCACGCCGGCATGCTGTGGTTGGCAATCGTCGGCATCGTGTTCGCGATCATCGGTCTGTACTACTACCTGCACGTGATCAAGGTGATGTACTTCGACCAGCCGGCCGAGGGCAGCGTGCTCGAGGCCAAGCCCGACGTGTCCTTGCGCGTGGTGCTGTCGTTGAATGCGTTGTCGCTGCTGGCGCTCGGCCTGTACTGGGGGCCGCTGCTGGGCTGGTGCCGGCACGCCTTCGGCCTGTGAAATGCCGGGGATGAACGAGCGCACATGATGTCGCTGCCCGCTGCCCCGAGGGGCCGATTGTTGACGTCAGGGAATCTTGCATAACCTGGTTCTCGGCACGTGTAGGAGCGCACCCTGTGCGCGAAATGCGGAAACAACACGTGGCGGCGCCGTAACGCATTTCGCGCACAGGGTGCGCTCCTACGGGATGGCGGATTCGCGGTCAGCCGTTCACGCCTTGCCATGGAACAGCTCGCGGCCGATCAGCATGCGGCGGATCTCGTTGGTGCCGGCGCCGATCTCGTACAGCTTGGCGTCGCGCAGCAGGCGCCCGGCCGGGTACTCGTTGATGTAGCCGTTGCCGCCCAGGGTCTGGATCGCCTCCAGCGCCACCTGCACGGCATTGACCGACGCGTTGAGCAGGCAGGCGGCCGGATCGATGCGCGACTTCACGCCATTGTCGAACTGCTGCGCCACCATGTAGGCAAAGCCGCGCGAACTCTGCAGGCGTGTGTACATGTCGGCGATCTTCGCCTGCATCACGCCGAAGGTGCCGATCGGCGCATTGAATTGCTTGCGCTCGCGCACATAGGGCAGGGCCAGGTCCAGTGCCGCCTGCATCAGCCCGAGCGGGCCGCCGGACAGCACCAGCCGTTCGGTGTCCAGGCCGCTCATCAGCACGCGCACGCCCTCGTTGACCTCGCCGACGATGTTCTCCGGCGGAATTTCGCAGTTCTCGAACACCAGCTCGCAGGTGTTGGAGCCGCGCATGCCGAGCTTGTCCAGCTTCTGCGCGGTGCTGAAACCGGGCATGCCCTTCTCGACGATGAAGGCGGTCATGCAGCGGCTGCCGGCCGGGCGCGGCGCGGTGCGCATGTAGACCAGCAGCACGTCGGCGTCGGGGCCGTTGGTGATCCACATCTTGTTGCCGTTGGCGACCCACACGTCGCCTTTTTTCTCGGCCTTGCAGGTCATCGAGCCGACCACGTCGGAGCCGGCACCCGGTTCGCTCATCGCCAGCGCGCCGACGTATTCGCCCGAACACATCTTCGGTATGTACTTGCGCCGCTGCGCCTCGTTGCCGTTGTGGAAGATGTTTTGCACGGCGAGGTTGGAGTGCGCGCCGTACGACAGCCCGACCGAACCGGAGGCGCGCGAGATCTCCTCCATCGCCACCATGTGCGCGAGAAAGCCCATGCCGGTGCCGCCGTACTCGACGGGAATGGTCATGCCGAGCAGACCCATCTCGCCGAACTTGCGCCACAGGTCGGCCGGGAACAGGTTGTCGCGGTCGATGCGGTCGGCGCGCGGGGCGATCTCCTTTTCCGCGAACGCGTGCACGCTGTCGCGCAGCAGGTCGATGTCTTCTCCGAGCGGGAACGGACGCATGCGGTGGAACTCCGGGCGTGATCAATCCGGTTCACATGATAGCGCGACGGGCAACGCCCGCAGGGGGCGGGAGTGAGTGCAGAGGAGTGGGAAACGAGCCGGTGCGGACCACGCCGTTATGCATTTCTCACTCCTCTGCACTCACTCCTGCTTCGCTGCCGGCAGCTGTGCGGCCAGCGCGACCAGCCGCTCGCACTGGGTCTGCACCAGCGCCAGCTGGGCCAGTACCAGGCGCGCGGTTTCGTCATCGAGGTCCGGCGGGGCAACCTTTTCAGTGGCGGCGCCGTCGCCGGGCGGCAACCCGTTGCGATGCGCGCCCAGTCTGTCGGCCAGCGCGTCCAGCGTCGCCACGGTGGCGGCGCCGGCGCGCTCCACGGCGGCCAGCGCGGCGGCCGAACCGATCGCCTGACGGTGCACGCCCAGTGTCGACAGGTGCCCCAGCAGCGCATGCGCCACGGTCAGGAAACGCAGCAGCAGATCGCTGCCCTGGCGGTGGCGGTCCGGTTCGCGCAGCATGTTGGCCAGCACGCCGCTGAGCGTGGCGTCGGCGTTGTGGGCGTCGCGGCGGGCGATCCGGTAGGGCAGGTCGTCGCGCCTGCCGCCGGCGTACTGCGGGATGATCCGCGCCAGATAGCGCGCCTCGCTGCGCACGGTGTCGGCCAGCACGTGATCGAGCCGGCGTCCCTGCCAGTCGGGCAGGATCAGGTAGATCGCCAGCGCGGCGATGACCGCGCCGATCAGCGTGTCCAGCAGCCGCGGCCAGAGCACCGCGTAGCCGCTGCCGACCTGGTTGACGCAGATCACCACGAACAGCGTGATCGCCGCCGTGGCCAGCGCATAGCGGCGCTGGCGGGCGGCAAAGAAGACCACCCCGCTGGCGACGATCAGCGGCAGCTGCCACGCCCCCAGCGGCAGGTGCAGCAGCGCCCAGCCCGCCACCAGTCCGGCGACGGTGCCGGCCACCCGCTGCAGCAGCACGCGGCGGGTCGCGCGGTAACTGGGCTGGCACACGAACAGCGTGGTCAGCAGGATCCAGTAGCCGTGCTGCGGATGCGCCAGCTGCATGACGCCGTAGCCGGCCAGCAGCGCCAGCGACAAGCGCACCGCATGACGAAAGCGCAGCGAGCGGGTGCTCAGCTGCATGCGGATGCGCGCCAGTGCCTCGCGCGCCGACTGCGGTGCCGGATTCTGCAATGCCAGCTCGCTGTCGCTGCCGGCCGGGCCGGTTTGTGCGTCGTCGCCGAGCTGCGCATGGATCGCATCCAGATTGCGCAGCAGCGCATCCAGCGAGCGCCGCAACGCCTCGCCCGGCGGCTGCGGCTGCCGGTACAAGCCCGCGACGGCAAGGTGCACGTCATGCAGCGCGGTTGCGGCCGCACCCGCATCGCGGGATCCGGTACGCAGGCGCAGGTCGCGGGCGCGGGCACGGCAGCTGTCCGCCTCCAGTCGCAGCAGGTGTTCGCAGCGAAACAGCACGTCGCTGTGATAGAACGCCTCGGCCAGCGCCGCGTACGGGTAGTGCGACGAGCTGCCGCGTTCGTGCACGTCCTGCGCCATCAGGTACAGCCGCAGCAGGGCGGCGGTGCTGCCGCGCGGGCGGCGCGAGCCGATGCGGTCGATCAGCACCAGCCGGGTCGCGTTGAGCGCCTGCACCACGCGCTCGTTGCGCATCGCCAGGGCCAGTTGCAGCGCGTCGCGATCCAGCCCGCGGATCGGCACGAACAGCGCGGCCTTGGCGTCGAGGTAATCGGCCAGCGCGTCGAACAGCCGTGCCAGCGCGTGGCGCACCGCCTGCTGCGGCGCCAGCGCGCTCCACAGCAGCGACAGCGCGCCGTACCAGGCCGCGCCGGCCAGCAGCGGCAGGGTCTGCAGCTGCCATCCCGGCGCCGGCCCGTGGGCCAGGTCCGCGCTGATCATGGTGTACACCGACAGGATCAGTGTGGCCCCGGCCACCGTGGCGTAGCGGCCGCTGAGCGCGCCCAGCATCACCAGCGCAAAGGTCGCCAGCGGCAAGCCGATCGCGAACAGTGGCGGACGCGGCAGCAGCCACTGCACCGCCGTCGCCGCGATCGCGAAGCAGGCCAGCGTGACCAGCACGGTCAGCAGGCGATTGCGCCAGTGATCCTCGGTCTCCGCCAGCGCGCAGGCGATCGCGCCCAGCAGTGCGGGAATCACCAGTTCGCCGCGCCCGGCCAGCAGACCGAACGCCACGATCCCGCCCAGCGCCAGCAGCACGCGCAGGCATTCGGCGAAACGGTCCGAGCCGCGCAGGCGGCGCCAGAGCAGGGCAGGAGGTGAAAGTGTCGGCATCGGTCCAGCATACGATGGAGGCATCGATGGTGTGTCCCTGGATGGGCAAAGAATGGGCAAAAAAACGCCGGCTGCGGGAGCCGGCGTTTTCAGGCGCAGTCGAATCGCGTCGCTTACTGACCGCGCATGCGACCCTGGAAGCGGGTGCCGCCGTTGCCCATGTGCGGCAGCTTGATCTTGCCGATCACGCTGATGCGCTCCTCGGCCAGACGGTCGGCGGCCAGGTAGGTCGGCACGTTCTCGGTCTTGCTGATCTCGAAGATGCGTCCGAGGTTGTAGTAGATCTGGCGCATCATGCGCATCGCGCGCTCGCGGTTGTAGCCGTCGATCTCCAGCGAGATGTTCATCACGCCGCCGGCATTGACCGCGTAATCCGGCGCGTACAGCACCCCGCGGCGGGTCAGCTCGTCGCCGATCGCGTCGGTGGCCAGCTGGTTGTTGGCCGCGCCGCAGATGATCTTCGCCTTGATGCGGTCGATCGTCTGCGCATTCAGCGTGCCGCCCAGCGCGCACGGCGAATAGACGTCCGCGTCGACGTCGTAGATCTCGTCCAGGCCCACCGCCTCGCAACCCAGTTCGTCCACGCAGCGCTGCACCAGGTCCTTGTTGATGTCGGTGACGAACACCTTGGCGCCCTGCTCGCGCAGCAGCTTGATGAACTCGCTGCCGACGTGGCCGGCGCCCTGCACCGCGTAGCTGTACTTGCCCACGTCCTCGTTGCCGTGCTTGAACTGCAGCGCGGCCATCAGGCCCTGCAGCGTGCCGAAGGCGGTGAACGGCGACGGATCGCCCGACCCGCCATGCACCTGGTGCACGCCGGTCACGTATTCGGTTTCGCGGAACACGTATTCCATGTCGTTGACGTCGATGCCGACGTCCTCGGCGGTGATGTAGCGGCCGTTGAGCGAGTTGACGAAGCGGCCGAACGCGCGGAACAGCGCCTCGGACTTGTCCTTGCTCGGATCGCCGATGATCACGCCCTTGCCGCCGCCCAGGTTCAGGCCGGCCACCGCGTTCTTGTAGGTCATGCCGCGCGACAGCCGCAGCACGTCGTTCACGGCCTCCTGCTCGGTCTTGTACGGCCACATGCGCAAACCGCCGAGCGCGGGGCCCAGCACCGTGTTGTGGATCGCGATGATGGCCTTCAGGCCGGCGTCCTTGTTCTGGCAGAACACGACTTCTTCGTGACCGGTCTTGGCGATGGTTTCAAAGATCATTGGAACGCTTGACTCCATGATTCAAGGTGCCTGACGGCAGCTGCAGATGGATGACGTGACGGGCATGCAATGTCCCGCACGGGATGATGGAAACGCCGGAAACCGATCGCCCCGACAGGTGCCGGGGCGATCGATGAAGGCGCGCAGTTTAGTACGTCGCCACGTCCGCGGATGATGCGTCGCAACAAATTGTCGGCGCACGACGGGTGCGCTGGCCGGTGATCCGGCGCGCGTCGTGGCGAGGCTCAGGCCCGCGTCAGAGAAACAGCCAGTGCGCGGGGTGGAAGTGCCAACCGTCGCGATGCGCTTCCCAGCGGGCGTCCGCGTAGCGATAGCCCGGCTTCTGCGGCACCCAGTGGCTGGGCACCGGGACAAAGTCGTGGCCATCCCAGCGCCAGTAGCTGTGGGCCCACACATAGCCGCGGCGCAATCGCACCGGCTCGACCACAAACGGCGGTGGCGGCCGCGGCGCCACCACATCGTGCAGGTAGTAGCGGTACATCAAGGGATGATGCACGACCGGGGCGCGATCGCGTGCGGGCGGCTCGGCGCAGCCGCTGGCGAAGGCGGCGATGCCGACAAGCAGGGCGCCGGCAATGAGGCGGTGGGCCACGAGCGGTTGTTCCGTATGGGAGAAAGTAGCCGGGCAGTTGCCATGGCGCCCCAGTCTAACGCGGCCTCGCGGCTGCGCGATGCATGCCGCCGGTGGCCGGCATCAGGGTGCCGGGGATCCCATGCGGCAATTTGGCACATGGCCGCTGGCGCGCGCCTGCTCGAATACCGGCAGCAGCTGCTGCGCCTGCTGTGCCAGCACCTGCGCGCGGTTGCCGGGGGAAGGATGGGTGGACAGGAATGCCGGCGGCTTGCTGCCGCCCTGCGCGCCCATCTTCTGCCACAGCGTCACCGCCGCGCGCGGATCGAAACCCGCCTTGGCCATGTAGCGCTGGCCCAGCACGTCCGCCTCGCGCTCCTGCGTGCGCGAGAACGGCAGCAGGATGCCCACCTCCGCGCCCACGCCGAGCGCGGCGGCGGCATAGCCGGCATTGGTGCCGCGGCTGCCGGCGTAGATCGTGCCGGCAGCCACGGCGGCCTGCGCGGCCATGTTGTCGGACATGCGCTCGGCGCCGTGCCGCGCCACCACGTGTGACAGCTCATGGCCCAGCACCACCGCCAGCTGGTCCTCGTCGGTGGCCACCTTGAACATGCCCTGGTTCACGCCGATCCGGCCGCCGGGCAGGGCGAACGCGTTGGCACTCTTGTCGCCGATGATCTGCACTTCCCACTGCTGGGTATTCCACGGCGGCGGCAGTACCGCGATCAGCGCATTGGCGACGCAGCTGGCGTAGGCCCGTTCGCGCGGCGCGTCGACGAACTTGCCCTGCTTGCGCATGTCGTTGAAGGCGCTCAGGCCCAGCTGGCTCATCTGGCTGTCGGACACCATCATCAGCTGCGTGCGTCCGGTCGGCGAGGTGGCGCAGGCGGCCAGCAGGGTGGTCAGTGCGGCGGTCGGCCATACGCGTTTCATGGGTCGATCCTGCGTGGCAAGGTCAGCGGAGCATAGCCGCCAGCGGCGCCGTCTGACGAGAGTGGGCGGGCAGGCACCGCGTGCTGGCGGGCTTGTTGCCGGTCCGATCCTTCCGCCTCAGACCCGGGAACACGACACACGCAGAATATCCACATTCAGCTGCCACATCGTCCGAAAACACGATATGCTGCAATGCAATATAACGACGTCTGCCGGCACGCGCGTTGGGGTGTGCCGGGTTCGAGCGTTTACCCCGATCCTGCGGAGCCATGCCATGCCTCGTCGTTCGGTTGCCGCCCCAGCCGTGCTTGATGACATCGCGGGTCGAATCAAGCTCGGCACCTTGCGTGCCGGCTTCGTGCTGGGCAGCCAACTGCTGCCGGCGCGCACCCTGCGCCATGCCGAGCAGCTGTTCATCACGCCGTTCGCCGGCAGCCGCAGCCGTGCGCTGGCGGTGCAGCCGGAGCCGACGATGCGGCGTGGCGAGATCATCATCCGCGGCAAACGCATCGCCACCTACAGTTGGGGCGATCCGATCCGTCAGCCGTATGTGCTGCTGGTGCATGGCTGGTCCAGCTTCGGCCTGCGCTATCTGCCGTGGGTAACGCACCTGCGTGCGCTGGGCTACGCGGTGATCGCCTTCGACCAGCCCGGCCACGGTCTCAGCAGCGGGCGCCGCTGCACGCTGCCGGATTTCGTGGACACCATCAACGAACTGGGCCGCTGCCATGGCCCGGCCGCGCTGGCGATCGGCCACTCGATGGGCGCGGCCGCGCTGGTGCTGGCGCAGGATCAGGCCTGGCAGGCGCACCGGCTGATCCTGCTGGCGCCGGCGGCCGACATGCTGGCGGCGACCGAGCGCTTCTTCCGCCGGATTCGCCTGGGCCCGCATCTGCGCGAGCGGTTTTTTGCCTGGCACGAGCGGCACACCGGCACCCATCTGCGCGACCTGCAGATGCATCGCCACCTGCCGGCGCTCGGTCGGCCGGGGCTGGTCGTGCACGATCTCGACGACCGCGACGTGCCGTGGGAAGAGGGCGAATGCTATGCGCGCCACTGGCCCCAGTCCCGCCTGCTGACCACCCAGGGCCTGGGCCATCACCACCTCGTCGATGCGCCGGAAGTGATCGAGGCCGCGCTGGCGTTCCTGCGCGGCGAGGAAGTCGGCAACCGCGTGGTCGGCAGCCCGCTCTGCCAGTAAGCGTTGCCTCCCCGGAGAATGGCGACAAAGGGCACAGGGTGCGCTTCTACGAAGCGGGGTTACTCGAGGTGCCTGCCGCCCGCAGACGGGCAGCGCCGCATACGCTCCAGGCCGATCCCCATTAGAATCGAAGGGGTTCAAGCACATGAAGTCCGGAGTCGCCATGAGTTCCCCCGCCAAGCACGTTCCCGCCAGCGCGGTCCGCGGCGAAACCGCGCCGCTGCGCTTCGTCACCGCCGCCAGCCTGTTCGACGGTCACGACGCGGCGATCAACATCATGCGGCGGATCATCCAGTCGCAGGGCGCGGAGGTGATCCACCTCGGCCACAACCGCTCGGTCGAGGACGTGGTGCGCGCCGCGCTGCAGGAGGATGCTGACGCGATCGCGCTGTCGTCCTACCAGGGCGGCCACGTGGAGTACTTCAAGTACATGGTCGACATGCTGCGCGAGCGCGGCGCCGGCCACATCCGCGTGTTCGGTGGCGGCGGCGGCACCATCACGCCGGAAGAGATCAGGCAGCTAGAGGCCTACGGCGTGGAGCGCATCTACCACCCGAATGACGGCATGAAGCTCGGACTCACCGAGATGATCGAGGATGTGATGGCGCGCGCCCGCGCGGGGCGGGACCGGGAACCGGGGACCGCGGACCGGCAGCCCGTGCAGGCCTTCGTGAACATCGATGATGAGATCGCCGTCGGCCGCATGCTCTCTGCGTTGGAAGACGGCGTATTTTCCGAAGCCGAGCTTGCCATGCTGCGCAAGCAGTGGAGCGGAGCGGGCCGGTCCCCGGTCCCCGGTTCCCGGTCCCCGGTCCCCGTGCTCGGCCTCACCGGCACCGGCGGCGCCGGCAAGTCGTCGGTGGTGGATGAGCTGCTGCTGCGCTTCCTGCATGCGTTCCCCGAGATGCGCATCGCCGTGCTCGCGGTCGATCCGACCCGGCGGCGTTCCGGCGGTGCCCTGCTGGGCGACCGCATCCGCATGAACGCGCTGCGCAGCCACCGCGTCTACATGCGCTCGATGGCCACCCGCCGCCAGCACGCCGCCACCAGCATCGTGCTGCACGACTGCATCGATTTCCTGAAGAGCCAGCCGTACGACCTGGTGATCGTGGAAACCGCCGGCATCGGCCAGAGCGATTCGGAGATCGTCGACCTGGTCGATTTCCCGGTCTACGTGATGACCAGCGACTACGGCGCCGCCAGCCAGCTCGAGAAGATCGACATGATCGACTTCGCGGAGCTGATCGTCCTCAACAAGTTCGACAAGCGCGGCGCCGAAGACGCGCTGCGCGACGTGCGCAAGCAGTGGAAGCGCAACCGCACCGCGTTCAACATCAAGGACGAGGACGTGCCGGCGTACCCCACCATCGCCAGCCAGTTCAACGACCCCGGTGTGACGTGGATGTTCGTCAACCTGTGCCGCCTGATGCGCGAGAAACTCCACCTCGGCACCGATGTTGTAGGAGCGCACCCTGTGCGCGATTCCGCCGCGGCCGAATCTTCCGGTGAGGAAATCGCCCACAGGGGGGGCTCTTACAACAACAGCAAATGCGATTGGCAGCCCAAACTCGACACCACGCTGAAATCCCCCCGGGCCACCGTGCTGATCCCCGGCTCGCGCGTGCGCTACCTGGCCGAAATCGCCGAGCAGGGCCGTGCGATCAACCGCAGCATCGAGAACCAGGCCGAGTTCGCCAGCAAGGCGCAGCACTACTACGAGTCGCTGAAGGAACTGGGCGACGACAAGCTGCCGCGCCCGCTGGAGCTGTACCGCCAGGTCGACCTGCAGGAGGCTTTGCATCCCTCTCCCCCTGGGAGAGGGACCGAGGGTGAGGGCAGGGCCGGAGTGAGCGGCTCCCCGCAAACCCCGAACCCCCACCCCCACCCCCTCTCCCAGGGGGAGAGGGGAGAAAGCGTGGACCGCTCCCTGCTCCTGCTGCGCCAGCGCTACAACGCCGCGCTGAAGGAACTCAGCCACGAGGCGATCCGCCAGCTGCGCGAGTGGCCCGCGCTGTACAAGTCGGTCACCGCCGAGGTCAACGAATACAAGGTGCGCGACAAGGTGATCCGCGTCGCCAACTACCGCGACTCGCTCAGCCACCAGAAGATCCCCAAGGTGGCGCCGCCGAAGACCAGGGACTGGGGCGAGCTGCTGACCTTCCTCGGCAAGGAGAACCTGCCCGGCCACTACCCGTACACCGGCGGCGTCTACCCGTACCGCCGCAGCGGCGAAGACCCCACCCGCATGTTCGCCGGCGAAGGCACGCCCGAGCGCACCAACCGCCGCTTCCATTACCTCAGCCAGGGCGGCGCCGCCACCCGGCTGTCCACCGCGTTCGACTCGGTCACCCTGTACGGCGAAGACCCGGCGCCGCGCCCGGACATCTACGGCAAGATCGGCAACTCCGGCGTCAACATCGCCACCCTCGACGACATGAAGAAGCTGTACTCCGGCTTCGACCTCAGCGCGCCCAGCACCTCGGTGTCGATGACCATCAACGGCCCCGCGCCGATGATCCTGGCGATGTTCATGAACACCGCCATCGACCAGAACGTCGAGAAGTACCTGCGCGAGGACGCCGCCCGCTGGGCCGCCGCCGAGAAGAAGATCGCCGCGCTGTACAAGGAGGTGCCGCGCCCGCAATACCTCGGTGAGCTGCCCGCCGGCAACAACGGCCTCGGGCTGGGCCTGCTCGGCGTCTGCGGCGACGAGCTGGTCGATGCCGAGACCTACGCGCGGATCAAGGCCGACACGCTCACGAAAGTGCGCGGCACCGTGCAGGCCGACATCTTCAAGGAGGACCAGGCGCAGAACACCTGCATCTTCTCCACCGAATTCGCGCTGCGCATGATGGGCGACATCCAGCAGTACTTCGTCGACCACCAGGTGCGCAACTTCTATTCGGTCAGCATCAGCGGGTACCACATCGCCGAAGCCGGGGCCAACCCGATCAGCCAGCTCGCCTTCACCTTGAGCAACGGCTTCACCATCGTCGAGTACTACCTCGCGCGCGGCATGAGCGTGGACGACTTCGCGCCCAACCTCAGCTTCTTCTTCTCCAACGGCATGGACCCGGAGTACACCGTCATCGGCCGCGTCGCCCGCCGCATCTGGGCGCGCGCCATGCGCGAGCGCTACGGCGCAAGCAGCCGCAGCCAGATGATGAAGTACCACATCCAGACCAGCGGCCGCTCGCTGCACGCGCAGGAGATCCAGTTCAACGACATCCGCACCACCTTGCAGGCGATGTACGCCCTGTTCGACAACTGCAACTCGCTGCACACCAACGCCTACGACGAGGCGATCACCACGCCCACCGAGGAAAGCGTGCGCCGCGCGGTGGCGATCCAGATGATCATCAACAAGGAGCTCGGCCTCAACTTCAACGAGAACCCGTGGCAGGGCAGCTACGTCGTCGACACCCTCACCGACCTGGTGGAAGAGGCCGTGTACCAGGAGTTCGAGGCGATCAGCGAGCGCGGCGGGGTGCTCGGCGCGATGGATACGATGTACCAGCGCGGCAAGATCCAGGACGAGTCGATGTATTACGAGCACAAGAAGCATGACGGGTCGTTGCCGTTGATTGGCGTGAATACCTTCCTGCCGAAGGAGCATGCGGGGGAGATTGCCACCGAGATCGAGCTGATCCGCTCGACGGAGGAGGAGAAGGGGGCGCAGATCGCCAATGTGAAAACCTTCCAGCAGGCGCGCAACCTGACCACTCCCTCTCCCCCGCGGGGAGAGGGTCGGGGTGAGGGGCCGGCCGAAGCGCGCGCCCCCGGCTCCCTCACCCTTCTCCAGTCCGTCGCCCGCGACCGCAAAAATGTGTTCGAACAGCTGATCGAGGCGGTGAAGTACAACTCGCTGGGGCAGATCAGTCACGCCCTCTACGAAGTCGGTGGCGAATACCGGCGGAACATGTAGCCCGCGTCGCTCCCTCTCCCCCGGCTCAGCCGGGGGAGAGGGTTGGGGTGAGGGGGCGCTCTTGAACTGAACGCGATAAGCAAGAATGTCCTGGCGCGAGATGGAAACCGCCACACCACAGCGCAAGGAGCGCGACCCATGCCCATCATCTCCAGCTTTTTCGGCATCTACGTACGCATGTACTTCGCCGACCACGCCCCGCCGCATGTCCATGTGGAGTACCAGGGGCACGAGGCCTTGATTGCCATCGCCGACGGCGCACTGGTGAATGGCGAACTGCCACGGCGGGCGCTGGCCCTGGTGCGTCAATGGTGCCTCGACCATCGCGCCGCGCTGGAGCAGAATTAGACACATGCCCAGGCATTGCAGCCGTTGAGCCGAATTCCGGGAGCCGACAATGATTAAATTGAAAGCGGTCGAGTCGAAAGGTGGCTATCGACTGTTGCTGCGCTTCTCCGACGGTTCGTCCGGCGTGCTCGACTTTGCGCCGTTCGTCGAGGCGGCGACGGAGATGACCGCGCCGCTGAGTGATCCGACATTCTTCTCGCGTTACTTCATCGAGCTGGGTGCGCTGGCGTGGCCGAATGGGTTTGACTTGAGTGCCGAGTCGCTGCATCGGCGGCTGGAGAAGGATGGTGGGCTGCGACCTGACGCTGAAGCGGCATGAGCAAGGGCGATGCCTCGTAAGAGCCGGAAGAACTACTCGCCGAACTCGCCGAAAACAAGCTCCGGTGCGGTGAGAGGGCAGGGTGAGGGGCCGGCGCTCGCGAGATCACCGGGGCAAGCCCGCTTGGGTTGTCGTACTATCGGCGTAAAGCCGAGGCAACCCCATGAGCGAAATCGTATTCCTTGTTGAAGATGCCGCCGAAGGTGGCTTGGTGGCGCGTGCCCTCGGGCATGCCATCTACACCGATGCCGACAGCTACGATGAGTTGCGCCAACAAGTGCGCGATGCGGTGCAGTGCCATTTCGATGTCAGCGAACGCCCGACCATGATCCGGCTGCACTACGTCAAGGATGAAGTCCTCGCCGCATGAAACTTCCGCGCGACATGGATGCGGCGGAACTGATCAAGGCCCTGGCGCGTCTCGGCTACAAGCCTGTGCGCCAGAGCGGTAGTCATATACGGCTTCAGTGCGACGGTCCGGTGCATGCCATCACCATTCCCAATCATCGCCTGCTGCGCGTGGGCACGCTGGCCGCCATCATCACGGATGTGGCCGCACAGCAAAAGATGGACCGGGATGCGCTGATCAGGCTGCTACGGGCATGAAAACCTCGCATGAGTGACTTGCCGAAATTGCCGTCGACCGAAGACGAAGGCGTCTGCCAGCCGCTGGTCGGTGGGGATGTGCTGGATGTCGTGAAGGCGGGCAGGGGTGATCTATCGGATGGAGTTGATGGAGGCGTTGTGCCCGGTGTGGCCGGTGAGGGGCCGCTCGATGGCGAAGCAGCCCGAGTTCAGGCTTTGAGAAGCACATGCCGGGGGTTAACTTTTTCCGTCCCGGCTTCCGCAACTCGTTGGGGCAGATCTCGCATGCGCTCTACGAGGTCGGTGGCGAATACCGGCGCAACATGTAATTGGCAGGATGGGCGGTGAAAACCACGAGGTACTTCCAGGCCACACGGACACGCCCGGATCGGGCAGGAATTGCTGACGCCTGGATCGAGCGTACTATCGCCCACTCCGAAAAGCGTTTCGTACAGGAGGATGGGCGTATCCGCTGCTGGGCAGCCGTCCCCGAGGCCGATGGGCGCTATTTGCGGGTCGTGCTACTGTCCGACGAAGAGACGGTACACAACGCCTTCTTTGATCGAGGTTTCGTGCCATGAAAATAAAGTACTTCCAGGACACCGACACGCTCTACATCGAGTTCCGCGGCGACAAGATCGTCGAGGCCCGCGATCTGGACGAAAACACCTTGCTCGAACTGGATGATCGGGGCCGGGTGTGCGCCATGACCATGGAGCATGCCAGTCAGCGGACCGACATACCCGCGTTCTCTTATGAGCAGATTGCGGCTTAGGGGTGCCCCTTCACGTGCGCGTGATGTGGATGACATCCGCGCGTTGTCGCGTGCGCTGCGTGGTCGGCTCAACATGACCGAAGTGCAGGAATGCTTTGCGCTGTTCGATAGCAAGGAGATGCTGCATGAACTGCTCGCCGAAATTGCCGACGACAAAGGTTGAGGGTGTACGCGAGCCGCTGGTCGGTAGCGGTGTGCTGGATGTTGCGCAGGCGGGCAAGGGTGATCTATCGGATTGGGTGGAGTTGATGGAGGCGGTGGAGGCGTTGTGTCCGGTGTGGCCGGTGAGGGAGCGGCAGATGGTGGAAACGGGCAAGCTCAAGCTTTGAAGAGCATGGCGATGAGATTTAACTTCCTCCGTCCCGGTTTCCCCTTTCCTTCTTTGGGCGCGCATCGGCGTTGCTCTAACCTCAAGTCCGACAGGCTGCTAGGGGATGCTCGATGAACTGCTCGCCGAAATTGCCGACGACAAAGCATGAAGGTGTCCGCGAGCCGCTCGTCGGTAGTGGCATGCCGCAGATTGTGCAGGCGGGCAAGGGTAATCTTTCGGATTGGATGGAGTTGATGGAGGCGGTGGAGGCATTGTGCCCGGTTTGGCCGGTGAGGGGCCGCTCGATGGCGAAGCAGTCCGAGTTCAGGCTTTGAAGAGCACCAAGGCGGGATTTAACTTCCTCTGTCCCGGTTTCGCCTGTTTCTACGAGAGGAATTCCACCAGAAGCCGGCGCTTGGGCTCGGGCAGGTTGCGGAAGGCATCGAGCAGGCGGCTCTCGTTGTCGGTGAGGCGTCGATAGGCGGGGGATTTTTCCGCCACGGCCAGGTGGACCTGCCCGCGGCCCGTGGCCAGCCATTCGAAGCTGGCGTCGAAATCCTTCGCCAGTTCGATGATGCGGGCAAGTTCGGGTAGGGTGAGGCCTGTAAGCCATTTGCGGGCGGTCTCACGCGATACGGCGTAGCGGTCGGCCAAGGCGCCCGTTCTTCCGCGCCCTTCCTCAAAGCGGGCGCGATCCAGCATCTGTCGCAGACGATCCGCGAATTTCTCGTAGGGGGCAGCCATCCAGGTTCCTGTAGTTGCATCGTCGCCAGGCGCTTGCGCGCGGCGACGTTGAGTGGTCGCCGCGATTGTTGCGCACCCGCATTCGCCGTAAGCCACTTTCTGGTTGTTGACAAATGCACTTATTGGTTGCAATGTTCCAACCATGAAGTGGATCGCCGCCATCGTTGCCAGCCTTGTCGAGCACGTTGCGGCCGGTTTCGCTGCGGCGCGTGCCATCTTCGAAAAGTGGCAGCGGGGCGTTGCGCCGACAGCGGCGCCACGCTCGCATCGTCAATGCGCGCAGGTACTGAACATGACGTGGTTGTTCAAGAAAGCAGGGCGGAGTCCACTTGCTGACTTGTCTGGCTTGCGTGAGCAGCCGATTGGGCGGGGCCGGCGCGACGTGATACCTGCGTCGAGCAAGGCGGCCAATACACCATCCTTCGGGGAATACGCCCGCCGTTTGTTGGCGGTTCCTAACCGCCCGGTTTCCCGTCCGTCGTCATGCCGTGGACGGGCACTTCATGGAATAGGAGGCGACCATGTCGAAGTTCGATTCGGATGATCTGGGAACGACGGGCTATTTCCTGCCGGAGGACAGCCAGTTCCGGCTGAAGAAGCTGCGCGAGTACGTCGAATTCCTGTCGCACCTGGCGCAACCGCGGAGGGCGGACGAGGAGCAGGAATGTCTCCCCGAGATTCGCGTGGGCGAAGTGGCGATCTGCCTGGAGCTGTTGGCGGAGCAGATCGAGCAGGTGCTGGACGAGCTGTCCTGGCCGGCGGAGCGTGGCGAAAGGGTGGCTGCGCCCGGAGCCGATGCGGGGCCGGATGCTTTAGAGGCCGACGCATCGGAGCCGGAAGCCGTAGAGCCGGTGTCTGACGAGGCGGGGACCCGCTATCTCTTCGGCGTCACGCTGAACCAGATCGATGAGATCAACCTGCTGATCGGTATGATCCGGGCCCTTGGCGATGTGGTGATCGCGAACGATGACGCCGAGTTCGCCGACCACACGCTGTCGACCCTTGGGGATGCGATCTTCTCCGACGCGGAAAAGCTGCGCGACATCATTGACGACGTAAATGCACAGCGGCTCGGGCCGGCGCGCGGTCCGCAGACCGGCGTGGAGGAGGCACAGGCCGTGTATCGCATCGAGCAAAGACACCGACCCATGGACGTGGCGCCGCTTGGCGCGTGGCCGTTATCCGCAGAAAGGACTCGGGCCCAGTCATTGGCGGCTTAGGCTCTAGCAGCCTGTCGGACTTATCCGCGCTCCTCGGCTAAAATTGTCCATCCCCGAGCACGACCGATGGCATGCGCAGATTTCGACTGATCGACCGCGAGACCGACTACTTGCTGCCACCGTCCGTGCAGGACTGGTTGCCGCAGTCGCACCTGGCGCGGTATGTAGTGGATGTGGTGGAAGGGCTGGATCTTTCAGCGATCGAGGGTGCTTATGCCGGTCGCGGCAGCGATGCGTACCACCCGGCGCTGCTGCTCTCGTTGTTGATCTATGGCTATGCCACCGGCACCCATTCCAGCCGCAAGATCGAGCGGGCCACGTATGACTCGCTGGCGTTTCGCTTCATCGCCTGCGATCAGCACCCGGACCACGACACGCTGGCGAACTTCCGTCGCCGCTTCGGCGAGCAGTTCGCCGCGATTTTCGTGCAGGTGCTGCAGCTCGCACGAGAGAACCAGCTCTCGCGATTTGGCACAGTGAGCCTGGATGGCACGAAGATCCACGCCAACGCATCGCGGCACAGCGCGTTGTCGTATGGGCATGCCGAGAAGCTGGAAGCCCAGCTCCAAGCCGAAGTGCAGGAGATGCTGGCCTTGGCCGAAGCGGCCGATCAGAGCACGGTGCCCGATGGCGTCAGCCTGCCCGACGAGATCCAGCGGCGCGAAGATCGCCTCGCCGCGATCGCGCGGGCCAAGGCGGCGATCGAAGAACGCGCCAAGGCGCGCGACGAGCGTGAACAGGCTGAATACCAGGCCAAGCTGGCCCAGCGCGACGCCAAGCAAAAGGCCACCGGCAAGAAGCCCGGCGGCAAGCCGTCGGAGCCGCCGCAGGCCGGTCCGCGCGCCGACGATCAGGTCAACCTGACCGACGAAGACTCGCGCATCATGAAGGTGTCAGGTGGCGGCTTTGACCAGTGCTACAACGGTCAGGCTGTGGTCGACACCGAGTCGATGTTGATCCTCGCGCCGCACCTCACCCAAGCCGGCAACGACAAAGAGCAAGTGACGCCGATGCTGGCGGCGCTGCAGGCGTTGCCTGAGGGGTGGAATCCGCCAAAAACGCTGTTGGCAGACACGGGCTACTTCAGCGCCACGAACGTCGACGCCTGCGTTGCTGCAGGTATC
>SCRF01000002.1 GCA_004322005.1 Rhodanobacter sp.
GTTTTGATGTTCAAGATGGAAAGGCGCGACAACATAGCCTTGACACCGTAGCCGTTGGTGTTGGCGGTGTTTTATATCCGTCAGGCAGTCTACACGCAGATGTGACCAACGCATCTCTTTTCTTAAAACTATGCCCCGGCGGAGATGATCTTTGGCTGTATGTTATGGCTCGTCTAAATGGATTTTTACCAGTGAAAGTTGGTAGACGATTGCATCCGATATTTTGGCCTGGCACTCAAGAGATCGGCTTATTTAAGGAAAACATGTATAAAAATGATGATATCGCCATTGAAAAATTGATATCACACTACGGCCAAGAGATATTTTCTGTTGCGTAATTTTGTTGGTTTAAGTTCAAAACTGAACCAGTCTCGATACTCCCGCTATCAGTGGATGCCTGATATGCCTGCCGAGCTGACCCGAGATCAAGGCGGAGACATAGTTTCTGGATGGATTAGAATTGACAGCAACGGCCGCGTCGCGTTACTTGTCCAAAGTTCAAGTCCAAAGACAACCGTACCAAATTCGTTTTTGAATCATCGGTCAATGAATGCACCAACGAATCACGCAACCAGAATCTCAACAGCACAATCTCAACAGCGCAACCTCAACAGGAGTCTCCGTGAACAAACATGTGAAATATCTGGCCGCCGCCGTGGCGCTGGCCCTGACCGGCACGGCCGCGGCGCAGGCAGGTGGCGCAGACGTCACCCGCGCCACCCTCGACAACGGCCTGCGCGTGGTGATCGTGCGCGACACGCTGGCGCCGGTGGTGACTACGGAGATCAATTACCTGGCCGGTTCGGACGAGGTGCCGCAGGGGTTTCCGGGCACCGCGCATGCGGTGGAGCACATGATGTTCCGCGGCAGTCCGGGGCTGAGCAAGGATCAGCTGGCGGCGATCGCGGCGAACATGGGCGGCGCGTTCAACGCGGACACCACGCAGGGGGTGACCCAGTATTACTTCGTGGCGCCGGCGCAGGATCTGGACGTGGCGCTGCATGTGCAGAGCCTGCGCATGCGCGGGGTGGACATGGATCCGGCGGCGTGGGCGAAGGAGCGCGGCGCGATCGAGCAGGAGGTCTCGCGCGACCTGTCCAATCCGTCGTACAAGTTCTACGAGCAGCTGCAGGCGCAGCTGTTCGAGGGCACGCCGTATGCGCATACCGCGCTGGGCACGCGCGCCTCGTTCGACCAGACCACGGCGGCGATGCTCAAGCAGTTCCACGACCGCTGGTATGCGCCGAACAACGCGATCCTGGTGATCGCCGGCGACGTCGATCCGGCGGCCACGCTGGCCACGGTGAAGGCCGATTTCGGCGACATCGCGCGCAAGACCCTGCCGGCCCGGCCCGCGTTCGCGTTCAAGCCGGTGCAGGCGAAGACCATCACGCTGCCCACCGACAGCCCGTACGGCTCGGTGTACCTGGGCTACCGCATGCCGGGCACGCTGTCGAAGGACTACGCCACCGCCACGGTGCTGGCCAGTGCGCTGGCGTCGCAGCGCGCGGCGTTGTTCGGCATGGGCATGGACGGCACGGCGCTGTACGGCACCTTCGGCGCCAACCTGATGCCGCAGGCCGGTTTCGGCATGGCGGTGGGGATCTTCCCGAAGGGCGGCAACCCGCAGCCGGTGCTCAAGCGTATGCAGTCGATCCTGGCCGAGGCGGTCGCCAAGGGCATCGATCCGGCGCTGGTCGAGGCGGCCAAGCGCAAGGCGATCGCCGCACTGGAGTTCAAGAAGAATTCGGTGGACGGGCTGGCCAATGCATGGTCGAGTGCGCTGGCGTTCCAGGGGCTGGATTCGCCCGACGCGATGAAGCAGGCAATCGAAGCGGTGACGCCGGATGCCGTGAATGCGCTGGCCAGGACCACGTTCGATCCGGCGCATGCGGTCACCGCGGTGCTGACCCCGGAAAGCTCCGGCAAGCCGGTGGCCGGCAAGGGCTTCGGCGGCGCCGAGAGCTTTGCTTCCAGCCCCGACAAGCCGGTGGTGCTGCCCGACTGGGCGGCGCACGCGTTCGACCGGCTTTCGCTGCCGCGCTCCACGCTGTCGCCGGTGAAGACCACGCTGCCGAACGGCCTCACCCTGATCGTGCAGCCGGAGTCGATCAGCGACACGGTGGAAGTGTTCGGCCAGATCAGGACCAACGAAGACCTGCAGGCGCCCAAGCACCAGGAGGGTGTGGCGGACGTGCTCGGCGGGCTGTTTCCATTCGGCACCACCCACCTCAACCGCTTGCAGTACCAGCAGGCACTGGATGCGATCAGCGCGAGCGCGAATGCCGGCGCCCGCTTCTCGCTGGCGGTGCCGTCGGCGCATTTCGCCGAGGGCATGAAGTTGCTGGCCGACAACGAGCTGCATCCGGCGCTGCCGGAACAGGCGTTCGCGGTGGTGCAGCGCCAGGTGGCGGGGATGGTGGCCGGGCAGCTCCAGTCGCCGGATTTCCTGGCGCGCTACGGCATGGACAAGGCGCTGCTGCCGGCCGGCGACCCCGCGCTGCGCTTCGCCAAGCCAATGAACGTGGGCGAATTGACGCTGCCCCGAGTGAAGCACTACTACAAACAGACCTTTCGCCCCGACATGACCACCATCGTCATCGTCGGCAAGGTCGATCCGGCACAGGCGAGGTCGGTGGTCGAGCAGACCTTCGGCGGGTGGAAGGCCAGCGGCGCCAAGCCGGACGTGGATTACGCCGCGGTGCCGGCGAACCAGCGCAGCCAGTTCCACGTGCCCGACGCCAGCGCCACGCAAGACAGCGTGCAGATGGCGCAGACCATCGACGTCACCCGTGACGATCCGGCGCGTTACGCGCTCAACCTCGGCAACCAGGTGCTGGGCGGCGGCTTCTACGCCTCGCGGCTGTATCGCGATCTGCGCGACAAGAGCGGGCTGGTCTACAACGTCAGCTCCAGTTTCAATCTGGACAAGCATCGCGGCACCTATTCCGTGTCCTACGGCAGCGACCCCGACAAGGTGGCGGCAGCGCGGGCGATGGTGATCCGGGATCTGAAGCAGATGCAGAGCGAGCCGGTATCCGGGAGCGACCTGAAGCGTGCCAAGGGCATCCTGCTGCGGCAGATCCCGCTGGGCGAATCCAGCTTCGGTGCCATCGGCGGCCAGTTGCTGCAGTTGTCGATCGAGGACAAGCCGCTGGACGCGATGACCATCGCCGGCCAGCACTACCTCCAGCTCACCGCGCCGCAAGTGCAGCAGGCCTACGCGAAGCACATCCGTCCGGATGACTTCGTCACCGTGGTGAAGGGGCCGATGCCGTAGACACCCTGTGCGCGATGGGCTCGGCGGGAAACGGGCCTCGCCCACAAGGTGGGCTTCTACAAGGTACGGCTTGCCTGCCGTAGGAGCGCACCCTGTGCGCGAATGCTCTTCATCGACGCTTCGGCAAAAGCATTCGCCCACAAGGTGGGCTCCTACTTCAGCAGCGAGCGCAACATCCAGGCGGTCTTCTCGTGTTCCTTCAGGCGGCCGGTGACCATGTCGGCGGTGCCTACGTCGCCGACGGCATCGGCTTCCTTGATGGTGCCGCGGGCGGTGTGCGCGGCCAGCTCGTGGCCTTCGACGAGCTGGTTCACCATCTCCTTCCAGTCCGGCACGCCGACCTCTTCCTTGATCGAGGTGAGCTTGCCGAACTGGCTGTACGAGCCGGGCGCGAACACGTCCAGCGTGCGGATGCGCTCGGCCACTTCGTCGGCGGCCAGCCATAGCGCGTTGTACTGCGCTTCGAACATCGCGTGCAGGCTGTTGAATTCGGGGCCGGTGACGTTCCAGTGGAAGCTGTGGGTCTTCAGGTACAGCGAGTAGGTGTCGGCCAGCAGCTTGGACAACTGCTTGGCGACCTGCTCGCGATCCTTCTTGGCGATACCGATGGAAATGGCCATGTGCTTCTCCTTATCCGGGGTTGAGGAATGCCTTGCATGAACACTAACCGCTCGGCATGTGACGGGAAAATGAATCCTTTCGATGCCGCCGATAGCCAACGGCTATCAAGAACGGACTGTAGCCAACGGCTATCAAGAACGGACTGTAGCCAACGGCTATCATGGGCGGCCTGATCGGCCGATCCCTCCATGCCTGTACCCGATGCCACCGCCGCCCACCACCGCCTGCGCAGCGTGCGCAAGGCGCTGGATTCGGTTTCCAGCCGCGACTTCGGCCGCCTGCTGGGCCGTTGGTGCGCGCTGTCGCGGCGGCTCGACGAGGCCCGGCTGGCGGCGCTGATAGCGGATATCGAGGCGTCGGCCGCCAGCCGCCGCGCACGGGTCGCCGCGAAGCCGCCGATCCGGCTGGACGAATCCCTGCCGATCACCGCGCGCGCGGAGGAAATCGTCAAGCTGATCCGCGCGCACCAGGTGGTGGTGATCGCCGGTGAGACCGGTTCGGGCAAGACCACCCAGTTGCCGAAGATGTGCCTGGCGGCCGGGCGCGGCGAGGCGGGCATGATCGGCTGCACGCAGCCGCGCCGGCTGGCCGCGCGTTCGGTGGCGCGGCGCGTGGCCGAGGAACTCGGCAGCCAGACACATCTTCGGCAACTGGGTGGTCTTGCCCGAACCGGTCTCGCCGGCGATCACCACCACCTGGTGCGCGCGGATCAGCTTGACGATTTCCTCCGCGCGCGCGGTGATCGGCAGGGATTCGTCCAGCCGGATCGGCGGCTTCGCGG
>SCRF01000012.1 GCA_004322005.1 Rhodanobacter sp.
CGCCGCCGCGGCAGCACCCTTTGTCGACAACGGCAAATGGGTCGCCGGCAAGAACTACTTCGTGATCGAGCCCGCACAGCCGACCACCTACCCGGGCAAGATCGAGGTCACCGAGGTGTTCTCCTACGGCTGCCCCGCATGCAACGAGTTCCACACCACGGTCGACCGCATCGCGCACAGCCTGCCGGCCAATGCGGTGATGAACTACCTGCCGGCGTCGTTCCGTCCGGACGAAAACTGGCCGATGTATCAGCGCGCGTACTATGCCGCGCAGGCACTCGGCGTGGCCGACAAGGCCCACGACGCGATGTTCGATGCCGTCTGGAAAAGCGGCGAACTGGGCACCGACGATCTCGCCACCGGCAAGCTCAAGCCGCATGAGGCATGGCCGACGATCAACGACGTGGCAAA
Source organism: Rhodanobacter sp. (assembly GCA_004322005.1). Classification (GTDB taxonomy): domain Bacteria; phylum Pseudomonadota; class Gammaproteobacteria; order Xanthomonadales; family Rhodanobacteraceae; genus Rhodanobacter. Next base: position 412 of record SCRF01000012.1, read on the forward strand.
GTTCTATGCCAAGTACGGTGTCGATCCGAAGGAGTTCGTCGCGGTCGCCAATTCCTTCAGCGTCAACACCAAGATGAAGCGTGCCGATGAACTGGTCAAGGCCTATGGCGTGGAAGGCACCCCGACCATCGTCGTCAACGGCAAGTATCGTTTCGACCCGGGCACGGCCGGCGGCTATGCGCAATCGATCGAGCTGACCCAGTGGCTGGTGGCCAAGGAAGCCGCCGGCAAGTAGGCCTGTTTCCCGGCGCCGGCGCCGCGGCACGACCCGTTGTCCGCCAGCAGCCCTCCATGCAAAGAGAGTCTCCGATGTCCAAGCGAATTGTCCGTCTGCACCTGTTCGCCCTGCTCGGCGGCCTCGTGCTGACCAGCGCCTGCAGCGCGCAACCCGGCACCGCGGCGCCCTACACCGACGGTGTCGAGTACGTGACCCTGCCCGGCCCGCACCAGCGCTACAGCAGCGAGGGCAAGGTGGAGGTGGTCGAGGTCTTTTCCTACGGCTGCATCCACTGTGCGCATTTCGCACCGATCGCCGAGCAACTGCGCAAGGAGCTGCCGCCCGGGGTGAAGTTCAAGCTGATGCCGGCACCGTTCAGCGACGCCTGGCTGCCGTTTGCGCGCGCCTATTACGCAGCAAGGCAACTGGGCGTGCTCAAGCGCACCCATCTGGCACTGTTCACCGCCAAGTTCGACCAGCACTACCCGATCAACACGCTGGATGAACTGGCCGATTTCTACGCCCGTGAAGGCGTCAATCGGGCCGACTTCATGCGCATCGCGACATCGGCGCAAACTACCGCAAAATTGAAGAGCGACCTCGCGCTGATCCGGAAGTGGCAAGTGGATGGCACACCGACCCTGGTGATCGACGGCAAGTACCGCGTTGCCACCGTGCATACGCAGGAAGAAATGGCCGCGGTGGCACTGTGGCTGGCCAAGCGCGAGCTGCACGGCAAGTAAGGCGGTGCGGCTGGCACGCCGTTCACATCGGGTGGATCATGCTTGCTCCGCAAGCGCCCGGCGATACCCCGATGTCCATGGTCGGCCGTACCCTCTTCCCGCATAGTGTGTTGCGATGACCCGCGCCGCGATTTCCCAAGCCGTGCCTGCCGAGCGCCACCTGCGCCTGCTGAGCTGCAACATCCTGGCCGGTGCCAGCGTGAAGCGCTACAGCGAGTACGTCACCCGCAGCCTCGAGGCGGTGCTGCCCGGACGCAACAAGATGGACAACCTCGACCGGCTCGCCGAGGTGCTGCCGCAGTTCGACCTGATCGGCTTACAGGAGGCCGATGCCGGCAGCCTGCGCTCCGGTTTCCTGAACCAGACCCGCTACCTCGCCGAAACCTCCGGTATGCCGTTCTGGAGCCATCAGCCGAACCGGCCCATGGCACGCCTGGCACATTCGGCCAATGGCCTGATCTGCCGGCTGGAACCGCACTCGGTACTGGACTACCCGCTGCCCAGCCGCATCCCCGGTCGCGGCGCGCTGCTGGCGCAGTTCGGCGAAGGCGACAACGCGCTGGCGGTGATGATCGCGCACCTGTCGCTGAGTGCACCGGCGCGCACACGCCAGCTCGGCTTCATCGCCGAACTGCTGCAGGATTTTCCGCACGCGGTACTGATGGGCGATCTGAACACCGAACCGGGCAGCACGGAGATGCGCCATCTGTTCGCCAAATGCAGCCTGCAGCCGCCGGTGCAATCGACGCCGACCTTCCCCAGCTGGAAACCGCGACGCGCGCTGGACCACATCCTGATCTCGCCGGCGATCCAGCTGGACAAGATGTGGACGCTGCCGCAGGCCTTCTCCGACCACCTGCCGCTGGCCGCTGAAATCCGCCTGCCGGCACATATCGCCGGCCCCGTGCGAGGCCGTCGATGAGGCGGCCGTCGATAAGGCGGCCGTCGATAAGGATCGGCAGGTGGCGAATGGCCCGCCCGTGGCTGGTGCTGCTGTTGGTCGGATTCGCTGCGGCAGGGCTGCGTTACGGCCTGATCGAGCCCGGCACGATGGAGCAACTGTGCAGCGGCACGCACAGCCCGCTATGGTGCAGCGGGCGGCAGCTGCTGGTACTGGGGTTTCTGCACGACGTCTACGGCGACCTCGCGCTGGCGGCGGCGGCGTGGGCGCTCGTGGGGAAGCGGCCGTGGACGGCATGCCTGGCCGCCGCGCTGGGGGTCTTCGCGCTGGAGCTGTACTGCTTCCAGGCCGGCGCGCTGGCCTTGCTGATCGGCTGCCTACGCCTGCTGCGATGGCAAACGCAGGCGCTGCCGCGCCTGCCACCAGCCGGACAGCACCGGCAGCGCGAGCAGCACGTTCAATCCCAACCATAACCACGCCACCGGCGACAGTCCGGCTTCCTGGACGACCACGATCGCCGCCAGCAGCGGCAGCCCGGCGGCGAGGAAGCGTTCCTCCGGCGTCGGCATCGCTGCCTGGCGCCATTCGGTCAACCAGCCGGCCAGGGCGTAGCCGGCACACGGCAGCTCGAACAGGCCGAGCGGAAAATCCCGGTAGCGGCCGTCGAACACCAGCAGCAAACCGTAATACGCCAAGGCGAACAGCCAGCCCAGCCGCAGCCAGCCGGGCGGGCCGGACGGTTGTGCCACACCGGCCAGCCGTGCGGCAATCCAGCGCGCCAGCAGCAAAGCCGTCGCCAGCGCCAGCCCGCAGGCACCTGCCGATACCGTCCATTCCCACGCATCGCGGCACGCGAACAGCATCTGCCGCCATTGCCACGCCAGCGCACAGCCCGCGGCAAGACCGCCCAGGCTCAGCGCCACCCAGCCACGCCAGCCGCGCCAGCAACGACGCCGCGATCCGGCCAGCACGAACCCTGCCGCAGCGGCCACGCCCGCCAGCCAGCCGGCCCACCAGAGCGGCTCCTCGGTCACCGGCCCCTGCATCGCGAATTTGGGGTGGGCGTGCGCGTCGAAAATGCCCCAGTAACCGCCGGCGGTACCTTCCTGCGCACGCTTCCACGGCTGGTCGAAGGCCTCGATCACGTTGTACGGCATGTGCACGGTCGCGGCATAACGCAGGAACTCGCGCAGATACCGCGCCTCGTTGACCAAGCTGGCGCTGGCCACCTGGCGCGGTCGCCCGGCGCTGGGCCAGCCGGTCTCGCCGATCATCACGCGACGCCCGGGAAACGCCTGCTGCACCCTGGCGTAGACCGACGCCACATGCTGCACCGCGCGCTGCGGCGAAACCGGATGATCCTCCCAGTACGGCAGGATATGGATGGTGAGGTAGTCGACCGAGGCGGCCAGTTCGGGATGACGCAGCCAGAGCTCCCACACATCGGCGTAACTCACCGGTTCGCTGATCGCGCTGCGCACCTGCCGCAGGTAACCGGCCAGGGCGGCCGCTGACAATTCGCCACGCAGCAGCACCTCGTTGCCGACGATCACGCCACGCACGACCTGCGGATACTTGCGTGCGGCGGCGATACCCAGCCGGATCTGCCGCTCGTTCGCTGCCTTGTCGCGATCCAGCCAGATTCCCAGCAAAACCTTCATGCCATAACGGCTGGCGATGGCCGGCACGGCACCGAGGCCCTGGCCCTGCGAATACGTGCGCACGCAATCGAAGCGCTGCGACAATGCACGCAGGTCGGCGTCGATGCGCGCGGGGCCGACGAAAGCGTGCGGATCGAGCGGGCTCTCGCCCTGCAGACGGAATGGCGCATACGACACACAGGCAATGCGTGCCGACGGCGCGTCCGGCAACGCCACCGGCCGGCCGATCGCCCACCACCACCAGACTCCGGCAAGCGCGAGCAGGATCAACAAAAGCCATGCGACCCCGTGCCGGCGAGAAGTGCGCAAAGCTGCTGACGGCATGCCGATCCGGTAAATGTCGAAGATTGGGCATGCCAGTTTAGCAGCCCGTCGGGATCTGGCCGGCCGAGCGCCTGCAGGCGCACCGATGCTCGATCCGCGTGGACGCAGCCGACACATGACCATGAACTACACTGGGAGCTTGTCGGACTTTGGTGGTCGAGGCGAGAATTCGGCCAACCAAAGTCCGACAAGCTCCTAGCCAGATTCACTGCCGGATCATCCATGTCTGCCCCTGCCCTGCTACGACACGCCCGCCTGCTTTCACTGCTGCTGGCGACCGGCTGGCTGCTGGCTGCGTCGGCAGTGCGGGCTGGCAGCCTGCCGGGCTTTGCTGGTCGAGACGGGAATCCGACTGCGCGGGGCAAGATTTCCGCCACCCGGCGCGCGGCGTTCAAACAGGCCTACGCTGCCGCGCAGCAGGGCGGCAATGACTGGCGCCATCTGGCCGCCGGCCTTCGCCACTATCCGCTGTACCCGTATCTGCCGGCAGCGGCGCTGGAACATGATATCGAGCGGGTCGATCTGGCCACGGTGATGGAGTATCTGCATCGGTACCCGGACTGGATTCCGGCCGACGACCTGCGCCACAGCTTTCTGCTGGAACTGGCGCGCCGCCGGGACTGGACGGATTTTCTGGCGTTGTACCAACCCGGTCTCGGCGACACGCTCGCCTGCGATGCACTGCAGGCGCGATTGGCACAGGGCGGCACACTGGATTTCGACACGGATCTGGCCTCCCTGTGGAACCGGCCCAACCTGCCCGATGCGTGCGCTCCGGTGTTGAACGCGGCCCACGCGCAAGGCCTGCTGACCGACCGGCGGCTGTGGTCGCGCATCGACCGTGCCGCCGCCACCGGCCAGGCCGGCACCATCGCCGGCCTGGCCGGCTGGCTGTCGCCGGACGACCGCGCCGCCGCCCAGCAACTGGTGCTGGCGCTGCGCGATCCGGCCGCCGCCGTGGCAGCCGCGACGAACTGGCCGGATGGACCGCACCAGCGGCAGGCCGTCACCTTGGCGCTGACCCGCCTGGCGCGACGGCAGTCCGACGACGCCGAGGCAGCGTGGCAGCAACTGCAGCCACGGTTCACTTTCGACGAGGCGCAGCGCGACCGCATCCTGTCGGCACTGGCGTTGTTCCGCGCCACCGATTTCAAGGCCGATGCGCTGGCCCGACTGACCGCGCTGCCTGCTGCCGCGCAAACCGACGCCACCCGGGAATGGCGCGCGCGGGTGGCGCTGGCGCGGCAGGACTGGCCCGCCGTGCTGGCCGCGATCGAGGCGTTGCCCGCCACCCGCCGGCAGGATGGCGAGTGGCGCTATTTCCGCGCCCGCGCGCTGGCCGCGCTGGGCCGCCGCGACGAGGCGCGGCAGCAGTTCGCCGTGCTGGCGCGCGAACCCACCTTCTTCGGCTTTCTCGCCGCCGACCGGCTTGACCAACCGTATGCGATCTGCCCGCTGCAGCTGGCCGACGGCCCGCAGCACGAGCAGGCCCTGCTGGACCGGCCCGGCCTGCTGCGTGCGTTCGAACTGTACGCGGTCGACCTGCCCGTCCTGGCCCGGCGCGAATGGGCACGTGCGCTGCGCGATGCCGATCCGGCCACGTTGCGGCTGGCCGCCGATCTGGCCAACCGCCGCGGCTGGTACGACCGTGCCGTATTCACGCTGACCGGCGGCGAGGCCCTGCGGCTGTATGACCTGCGCTTCCCGCTGGCCGGTCAGGTTGGCCTGGTGGCGCAGGCCGAACAGGCCGGCGTCGACCCGGCCTGGGCCTACGGCATCCTGCGCGCCGAAAGTGCCTGGATGAGCGATGCGCACTCCAGTGCCGATGCCCGCGGCCTGATGCAACTGGTGCCCGAAACCGCCGCGCTGGTGGCCAGGCGCAATGGCCTGGACTGGAACGGCGACAACACGCTGTACGACCCGGCGGTCAACATCGAACTGGGCACGCGCTACCTGGCGCAGATGGCCGCACGTTTCAACGGTGCACCGTGGCTGGCCAGCGCCGCCTACAACGCCGGGCCGGATCGCGTCGACCAGTGGCTGGCCGCACGCGGCACCCTGGCGCCGGATCTGTTCATCGCCACCATCCCGTTCAAGGAAACCCGTGAGTACGTGGCGCGGGTAATGGCCTTCAGCGTGATCTACGACTGGCGCCTCAACGGCAGGGCCGTGCCCATGGTCAGCCGCATGAACGCGGTCGGCCAGCCGTATGAACTGCCCAATGCATTGACCCAACGCAAGTCGATCGTCTGCCCGGCGAGCAGGACGGCCAGCGCACCGGCCACCCCGGCTGCGGCATTGCCGCAGCACCCTGAATCCGAAACCCGCAAGGACTGATCCCATGGCCGCACAGCAACTCGTCATTCTCGGCGGCACCGGCTTCGTCGGCCACCATCTGGTACCGCGGCTGGTGGCCGACGGCCATCGCATCGCGCTGCTCAGCCGCAACCGCGAGCAGCATCGCGCGCTCGGCGTGCTGCCCGGAGTCGACGTGCGCAGCGCCGATGTCTACGACGACGAGGTATTGCGTCAGGCGTTCGCGGGCGCCGACGCGGTGATCAACCTGATCGGCATCCTCAATGCGCAAGGTCGTCACACCTTCCAGCGCGCGCACGTGGAACTGACCCGCCGCGTGATCGCCGCCTGCCACGCCAGCGGGGTCGGCCGCCTGCACCAGATGAGTTCGCTGAAGGCCGGCCAGGGGCTGTCGCAGTACCTCAAGACCCGCGGCGAGGCGGAGGCGCTGGTCAAGGCATCCTCGCTGGACTGGACGATCTACCAGCCCAGCGTAATCTTCGGCGAGGGCGATGGACTGGTCAGCCGGTTTGCCGCGTTGCTGCGGCGCATGCCGGTGCTGCCGCTGGCGCGCGCCAATGCCCGGATGGCCCCTACCTTCGTCGGCGACGTGGCCGAAGCGATCGCCCGCTGTGTCGGCAGCGACAAACTCGGCCTGCGGCGCAGTTTCGAGCTGTACGGTCCCGAGGTGTTCAGCCTCGGCGAGATCGTGCGCCGGATTCGCGATACGGCCGGCCTGCACACGCCGATCATCCCGCTGCCGGACAGTCTTGGCCGGTTGCAGGCGCAGCTCGCCGGCCTGCTGCCCGGCAAGCCTTTCTCGCTGGACAATTTCCGCTCCCTTCGCACCGACTCGGTCGGCAAGACCGACGGCTACGCCGCCCTCGGCATCATGCCGCAACCGTTTACCGTGTGGCTGCCGCGGCTGCTCGGCGGCTCGCCGCGGCAGCGGCGGCTGGATGCGACGCGGGTGGCCCGGCGGTAGCCACCTGCAACTATCCTGCGGAACCGTGCCTCAAGCAGGGCGATCCGCACTACCCTGAATGTTCTTCCGGCCAGGTATCGCCCGTCGCCGCACACCTGCACATCGCCCGTCTTTTGTGATATAGGGACTGTCTCCCTGCTGTTGAGGGAGGCGTGATTGAAGGGGCGTCACGTCGCGACATGGCATTTCCGGGTGGAGTGTGCCTGTTGTCCTGCTGCCCGCTGCCATGTGCGCCGCATATCCAGTCCGACCACTCGTCGGTTTCGCACTCTTTACTGGAGGGGAACACATGTCATCTTTCAAGAAGGCAGGCATTGGCGCCGCAGTCGGCGTCGCCATCGGCCTGATCGCCATCGGCACCGCTCACGCCGCCACGGTCCGATCGCCCGAAGTCACACGGGCAACGCGGCACGACACGCTGCCCTCGCTGCGCGGCGTGATGCCGCGACCGGACGATTTCACCAAGAACTCGCATGCGTATCCGGCCCATCCACTGCCGTTCGTCGGCGCTCCGGGCAACCAGGGTGACGGTGCCCTGCAGACCGCCGTCAGCGGCAGCTTCGCGCCCGCGCTCGGTGCCGGCTTCGACGGCGTGGGCCAGGGCTTCAGCGGCCCGCAGGGCACGTTCACCGTCAACAGCGCGCCACCGGATACCAACGGTGCGGTAGGCGCCACCCAATATCTGCAG
>SCRF01000013.1 GCA_004322005.1 Rhodanobacter sp.
CTCTTGTCGGGCTCTACTGGAATGCCCGGCAAGAGCATCGCCCGCAAGCGGGCTCCTACCATTATGCTTGCCGATCCCTGCCGGTCGTAGGCGATCCATGACTATCGATAGCACTGCCAACCCGCTGCGTTTCGTGCTGGTGCGTCCCTCGCATCCGGGCAATATCGGCAGTGCCGCGCGGGCGATCCGCACGATGGGCTTCGAGCGGCTGGAGCTGGTGGCGCCGGCGCGTTTCCCCGATCCGGAGGCGACCGCACTGGCGGCCGGCGCGGACGAGGTGCTGGCCCACGCCGGCATCCATGACGGGCTGGTCGACAGCCTGGCCGGCTGCAGCCTGGTGCTGGGGCTGTCGGCGCGCCGGCGCGGCGTGCAACTGCCGGAAATTTCGCCACGCGAAGCCGCCGGCCAGGCGCTGGCCGCTGCCGCCCGCGGCGAGCAGGTGGCGCTGGTGTTCGGCAACGAGCGCAGCGGGCTGGAGAACGAGGAGCTGGCGCGCTGCCATGCGATGGTGCGGATTCCCAGCGTGGACGATTTCAGTTCGCTCAACCTGTCGCAGGCGGTACAGGTGATGGCCTACGAACTGCGCGTGGCGATGCTCGGCGACGACGCGCCGGCAGCATCGCCGGTGCACGACGAGCCGCCCGCCGACGCGGCGCAGATGGAGCGCTTCTACGAGCATCTGGCGCAGACGCTGGACGACATCGACTTCCACAAGGGCCGCACCGCGACCACCATCCTGCTGCGCCTGCGCAAGCTGTTCCAGCGTGCGCAGCCGGACAACCGCGAGCTGCGCGTGCTGCACGGCATCCTCGCCGACGCGCAGCGCATGGCTCAGCTGGCCGGTGAGAAGGGCGAACACTGAGAAGGCCCGATGGCCGGCCTCATGTTCTCGGCGCCGTGTCCCCGTAGGAGCCCGCTTGCGGGCGATGCTCTTTGCGGGCGTTCGTCGACAGTTCGTCGACAGTTCGTCGACAAGAGCATCGCCCGCAAGCGGGCTCCTACGGGTCGTTGGGGGGGGGCAGCGATGGTGCGGGGGTGACCAGCAGCTTGTCGATGCGGGCGCCGTCGAGGTCGATCACCTCGAAGCGGATGCCGCGCCAGGAAAACACCTCGCCGGTCTGCGGCACATGGCCGAGCGCGGTCATCACCATGCCGGCGACGGTGCGGAAGTCGTGCTCCTGCTCTCCGGGCAGGTGATCCAGGTGCAGCAGTTCGCGCAGATCGTCGGTGGACAGGCTGCCGTCGATCAGCCAGCTGCCGTCCGCGCGCTGCACGATCGGGGCGTCCTGATCGCTTCCGCCATGGCCGATCTGGCTGGCGCCGACCACCGCGGCCAGCAGATCGTTGACGGTGACCACGCCCTCGATGTCGCCGTACTCGTCGACCACCAGTGCCAGCGGGGTTTCGGCATCGCGGAATTCCTCCAGCAGATCCAGCGCGCGCGCGGTGGCCGGCACGAACAGCGGCTTGGACAGATGGCCGAACAGCTCCGGACTGCCTTCGGCAAAGCTGTGCAGCATGAGCTTGACCTCGACCACGCCGACCACTTCGCTCTCGTCGCCGCGATAGACCGGATAGCGCGAATACGGGGTCTGCCGCATGACCTCGATGTTCTCCTCGCGGGAGGCGGATATGTCCAGCCAGGCGATACGCATGCGCGGGGTCATCACGCTGTCCACCGTGCGGTCGCCCAGCCGCAGCACCCGGTTGACCATGTTGTGCTCGTCGCGATCGAGCACGCCCTGTTCGGCGCTCTCGGCGACCAGCAGGCGGATCTCTTCCTCGGTGACCACGCCGCGGCCGCGCTGGCTGACCCGCAGCAGCCGCAGCAGCAGGTTGCTGGACACGTTCAGCAGCCACACGAACGGGGACGTCAGCCGCGACAGCAGCAGCATCGGAATCGCCACGTAGGACGACAGCTGCTCCGGTGCCGACAGCGCAAGCCGCTTGGGTACCAGCTCGCCGATCACGATCTGGATGAACGAGATCAGCGCGAAACCAAGCACGATGCCGATTATCCGTGCATAGGGAATCAGCCAGACCAGCCGCTCGGCATGCAGCGCATCGGCGATGTGGCCACCCAGAGCATCGCCGGCGACCGCACCGGTGATCAGCGTCACCAGGGTGATGCCTACCTGCACGGTGGAAAGGAAATATTCCGGCGCTTCGGCATGGCGCAGCGCCAGGGCGGCGCGCGGGTTGGTTTTCGCCATCTGCTTGAGCCGGCTCTTGCGCGAGGCCACCAGCGCCATTTCCGACAACGCAAAGAAGCCGTTGCACAGGGTCAGCACGATGACGAGCACGATTTCGGTCAGCATCGTGGCGAGGGCAGGTGTGGAGACATGGTTCGCAGTGTAAGGGCAGCCGGCCTTTCAGTTCACCTCGACGCCGCCACGAGTGTCGCGGGAGTTCCTTGCAAGGGCTTGTCCGGACATTCCCTAAAGCGCATCACCACCGGTGGCGATGATCAGCTCCAACTGGTCGCCCAGCGCGCCCAGTTCGTGGATCACGCGTTCCAGTTCGCTGCCGTCGAGAAATTCGTAGGGGCGGTTTTCGCACAGGTGCAGAAACGGCGAGCCGTCCAGATCAGCCACTGCCAGAAAGCCGGTGCGCTGCTGCCAGTTGAAACGCAGGCAGCGGCACGGGTCGGTTCCGGCGAGCGGGCCGATCGGGGTGGATACGCGCAGGTAACGACGTCCCGTTTCATCTTCCAGTTCGGCCAGATAGATGCCCTGGCGGCGATCCTGCCCCAGCTCCAGATCGAAACTGATCAGGTACGGATCGTTGTGGTGCAGCTCGTGCTGGCTGCCGATATGGGAGCGCACGGCTTCGAAGTGACGCATGGTGCGACTTCCTTCGCTGGCGGGAGTGCCATTACTCTGCCACGTCTTGAGGTCCGCGTCGCGCTGCTGCGGCACCGCGTCCAGCTGCATGGCCGCGCGAGGCATCCTCCCGATGCGGCACGGCAACGAATCATGAACAACGACCACATCCGCATCTACGCCGCTATCGCCGCGATCCCGCGCGGTCGCGTCGCCAGTTATGGCGCCATCGCCACCCGCGCCGGGTTGCCGGGACGCGCGCGGCTGGTCGGCCGGTTGCTCGGGGAAACCCCGGACGGCATGGTGTTGCCCTGGTACCGGGTGTTGCGCGCCAGTGGCCAGATTGCCTTGCCGCTGGGCAGCCGCGGTTTCCGCGAGCAATGCCGGCTGCTGCGGGCGGAGGGCATCGAGGTCCGCAACGGTCGCGTGCTGCTGTCGCGGTTCGGCCTCGACGGCGACCTGGATTACGCGCTGTGGGGCCTGCCTGGCGAACAGCTGTAGGAGCGCACCCTGTGCGCGAATGCTCTTATTGTATTTCCACGAAGAGCTTTCGCGCACAGGGTGCGCTCCTACGGTGCCATTTGCCGGGAGCATTCGCGCACAGGGTGCGCTCCTACGGTGCCATTTGCCGGGAGCTTTCGCGCACAGGGTGCGCTCCTACGGTGCCATTTTCCGGCGAAAAGAATCGGCCGGCGCCGACAGCGTCGCCGCGGCGTGGCCGGGCCGATTTGCTAGCATGGCGCCAATGAATGCCTCTGCCCTCGACCTGCTGCAAAGCGTTTTCGGTTACCCCAGTTTCCGCGGCCAGCAGCAGGCCGTGGTCGAGCACATGAGCGAGGGCGGCGACGCGCTGGTGTTGATGCCGACCGGCGGTGGCAAGTCGCTGTGTTACCAGATTCCCGCCTTGCTCCGGCAGGGCACCGGGATCGTGGTGTCGCCGCTGATCGCGCTGATGCACGATCAGGTCGACGCGCTGCGCGAAGCGGGCGTGGCGGCGGCGTATCTCAACTCCAGCCTGGGCGCGGACGATCAGCGCGAGGTCGAACGCCGGCTGTCGGCGGGCGAACTGAACCTGCTCTACGTGGCCCCCGAGCGGTTGTTGACCGGGCGCTTCCTCAACCTGCTGGAACACACCGAGGTGGCGTTGTTCGCGATCGACGAGGCGCATTGCGTGTCGCAATGGGGCCACGATTTCCGTCCCGAATACCGCGAGCTGGCGATCCTGCATCAGCGCTTCCCGCAGGTGCCGCGGATCGCGCTCACCGCCACCGCCGACCCGCGCACCCGCGAGGAGATCGTCGAGCGGCTGGCGCTGCAGCAGGCACGGCAATTCGTGGCCAGTTTCGACCGGCCGAACATCGGCTATCGGGTGGGCCTGCGGCACAACGCGAAGCGCCAACTTGGCGAGTTCCTGCTCGGCCATCGCGGCGAATCCGGCATCGTCTACTGCCTGAGCCGGCGCAAGGTGGACGACACCGCGCAATGGCTGGCCGAATCCGGCCTCGAGGCGCTGCCGTATCACGCGGGTCTGGATGCGGCCACCCGCACGAAGAACCAGAAGCGCTTCCTGCGCGAGGATGGCGTGGTGATGGTGGCTACCGTCGCGTTCGGCATGGGCATCGACAAACCCGACGTGCGTTTCGTGGCGCATCTGGACCTGCCGCGCAGTATCGAGGGCTATTACCAGGAGACCGGCCGCGCCGGCCGCGACGGGCTGCCGGCCGAGGCGTGGATGATCTACGGCCTGTCCGACGTGGTGACGATGAGCCAGATGATCGCGCAGTCCGAATCGGCCGACGAGCGCAAGCGGGTCGAGCGGCAGAAGCTGGAGTCGCTGCTGGCGTATGCCGAGGCGACCGGCTGCCGCCGCGAGCTGCTGCTGGGAGCGTTCGGCGAGAGCTACCCCGGCCCGTGCGGGCACTGCGACAACTGCATCGAACCGCCGAAAACCTGGGACGCCACGGTGCCGGCGCAGAAGGCGCTGTCCGGCGTCTACCGCAGCGGCCAGCGGTTCGGTTCCGGCCATGTGATCGACATCCTGCGCGGCGAGGAAACCGAGCGGGTGCGCAGCCTCGGCCACCACCAGCTGAGCACGTTCGGCGTCGGCGCCGAGCTGGACGAGAAGCAGTGGCGCTCGGTGTTCCGCCAGTTGCTCGCCGCCGGCCTGCTCGAAGCCGACGCCGAAGGCTACGGCACCTTGCGCCTGACCGCCGCCAGCCGGGCCGTGCTCAGCGGCGGGCAGACGGTGAAGCTGCGCGAGGATGCGCGGCCGGCCCGTGCCAGCCGTCGCCGTCGCGACAGCCAGACGATCGTGGGCGGCGGTAGCCTGGGCATCGAGGCCTACGAGCAGCCGCTGTGGGATGCGCTGCGCGCCCTGCGCACGCAATTGGCCAGGCAGCATGGCGTGCCGCCGTACGTGGTGTTCCACGACGCCACCTTGCTGGCGATGCTGCGCGCGCTGCCGGCGAACGAGGACGAACTGGCGACGATCAGCGGCGTCGGCGAGGCCAAGCTCAAGCGCTATGGCCGCGACTTCCTTGCGGTGATCAACGCGCAGGGGTGAGTTTTGCCGCGGCTGATCACCTGAGGCGCCTCGCTCGCCGTGTAGGAGCGCACCCTGTGCGCGAATGCTCTTGCTACACACACCACAAGAG